>JBDSSS010000139.1:0-12481 GCA_039928615.1 Terracoccus sp.
GCGAACAGCACCGACCGCTCGGGCGGGAACAGCTCGTGGGCAGGGGTGTGCATGCCGGCCTCGAACTCCTCGCGGAAGTACTGGACCGCGGAGGTGATCGGGCTCGTCGCGGCGTCCCCGAGGGCGCAGAAGCTGCGCCCGAGGATGTTGTCACAGATGTCGACGAGCTTGTCGATGTCGTCCTGCGTGCCCTCACCGTTCTCGATGCGGGTCATGATCTGGCGCAGCCACCACGTGCCCTCACGGCACGGGGTGCACTTGCCGCACGACTCGTGGGCGTAGAAGTCGGTCCAGCGCGAGACCGCGCGGACGACCGAGACGGTCTCGTCGAAGACCTGGAGCGCACGGGTGCCGAGCATCGAGCCCGCCGCCGCCACCGAGTCGAAGTCGAGTGGCACGTCGAGGTGCTCCTCGGTGAAGATCGGGGTTGAGGAGCCGCCGGGCGTCCAGAACTTCAGTTTCCGGCCACCACGCATGCCGCCGGCCATCTCGACGAGCTCGCGCATCGTGATGCCGAGCGGGGCCTCGAACTGGCCCGGGTTGGTCACGTGGCCGGACAGGCTGAAGATGCCGAACCCGGTCGACTTCTCGGTGCCCATGCCCTTGAACCAGTCGGAGCCCTCGAGGATGATCCCGGGCACCGAGGCGATCGACTCGACGTTGTTGACCGACGTCGGGCGGGCGTAGAGGCCCGCGGCGCCGGGGAACGGCGGCTTGAGGCGGGGCTGGCCGCGGCGACCCTCGAGCGAGTCGAGCAGCGCGGTCTCCTCGCCACAGATGTAGGCGCCGGCGCCGGCGTGCACGGTGATCTCGACCGTGACGCCCTTGCCACCGACGTTGTCACCGAGGTGGCCCGCGGCGCGGGCCTCCTCGACGGCGCGGAGCAGCCGGCGGTAGACGTGCACGACCTCGCCGCGCAGGTAGATGAAGGCATGCTCGCAACCGATGGCGTACGAGGAGATGGCCACCCCCTCGATGAGCGCGTGGGGGTTGGCCATCATGAGCGGGACGTCCTTGCACGTCCCCGGCTCGGACTCGTCGGCGTTGACGACGAGGTAGCGGGGGCCGCCGTCGGGCGGGCTCATGAACGACCACTTGAGGCCAGTCGGGAAGCCGGCGCCGCCGCGGCCGCGGATGCTCGAGTCCTTGACGGCACCGAGCACCTCCGCCGGGGTCATCGCGAGCGCCTTCTCGAGCGCGCGGTAGCCGCCTTCGCGCTCGTAGGTGGCGAGGGTCCAGGACTGCGGGTCGTCCCAGAACTTCGTGAGGATCGGGGTGAGCTTGTCGGTCACGTCGCGTCCTTCCCGTCCGTGCGGCTGGAGCTGCTGCGGCTGGACCCGAGGGCGCCGGCGCCCTCGGGGGCGACCCAGCCGTTGTCCTTGGCGATGCGCAGCCCGAGGAGCGAGGCCGGTCCGGCCCCGACGCCCTCGTCGGCGTGCCCGTCGTTGAAGCCCGCGAGCACCCGCGAGACCTCCTTGAAGCTGCAGACCCGGTCGGCGCCGCGCGTGGGCGCGACGTCCTTGCCGGCCCGGAGGTCGTCGACGAGCTGGACCGTCGACTCCGGGGTCTGGTTGTCGAAGAACTCCCAGTTGGTCATCACGACCGGGGCGTAGTCGCACGCCGCGTTGCACTCGATCCGCTCGAGGGTGACGACGCCGTCGTCCGTCGTCTCGTCGTGGCCGACGCCGAGGTGGTCCGAGACCGTGTCCCAGATCTGGTCGCCGCCCATGATCGCGCAGAGCGTGTTGGTGCACACTCCGACGGTGTATGTGCCGTTGGGGTGGCGCTTGTACTGGGTGTAGAAGGTCGCGACCCCGCTCACCTCGGCCTCGGTGAGGTCGAGGACCTCGGCGCAGAAGGTGATGCCCCGCCCGGCGACGTAGCCGTCGACGGACTGGACGAGGTGGAGGAGCGGCAGCAGCGCCGACCGCCTCTGCGGGTAGCGGGCGATGACCTCCGCCGCGTCGACGTGGAGCTGCGCGAGCACGTCCGTGGGGAACGGCTCCTTCGACTCCGCGCTGACGGTGAAGTAGCCGGACGCGTCATGAGCTCCGCTCATCGGTTTTCCTTTCGCGCAACGACGTGCGTTCCGGTCCGCCCACGCGGAGCGTGGGACCCAACTCGCTGGCGCTCGCTGCGATCCTCGCGCACTGTTGCGCTCATCGGTCCACACCTCCCATGACGGGGTCGATCGAGGCCACCGCGACGATGACGTCGGCGATCTGGCTGCCCTCGCACATCGCGGCCACGGCCTGCAGGTTGTTGAAGCTCGGGTCCCGAAAGTGCGCGCGGTAGGGCCGCGTGCCGCCGTCGGAGACGACGTGGCAGCCGAGCTCGCCCTTGGGCGACTCGATGCCGACGTAGGCCTGCCCGGGCGGGACCCGGAAGCCCTCGGTGACGAGCTTGAAGTGGTGGATCAGCGACTCCATCGAGCTGCCCATGATCTCGCGGATGTGGTCGAGGCTGTTGCCGAGACCGTCACCGCCGAGGGCGAGCTGCGCGGGCCACGCGATCTTCTTGTCGGCGACCATGACCGGGCCGGCGCCCTCGTCGGCCTGGAGCCGGTCGATGCACTGCTCGACGATCTTGAGGGACTCGTACATCTCGTCGATCCGGATCCGCAGGCGGCCGTAGGCGTCCTGGCTCGTGCGGGTGATGACGTCGAAGTCGTAGGTCTCGTAGCCGCAGTAGGGGCTGAGCTTGCGCAGGTCGTGCGGCAGACCCGTCGAGCGCAGCACGGGCCCGGTGATGCCGAGCGCCATGCAGCCGGCGAGGCTGAGGATGCCGACGTCGACGGTCCGGCCCTTGAGGATCGGGTTCTCGTTGAGCAGCGCCTCGAGCTCGCCGAGGCCGCGACGGACCTCGGGGACCATCTCGCGCAGCGCGTCGATGGCGCCGGGCGGGAGGTCCTGGGCGACGCCGCCCGGACGGACGTAGGCGTTGTTCATCCGGAGGCCGGTGATCATCTCGATCACCCGGAGCAGCCGCTCGCGCTCACGGAAGCCGACGGTCATCACCGTCGTGGCGCCCATCTCCATGCCGCCCGTGCCGAGGCAGATGAGGTGCGAGCTGACCCGCGTCATCTCCATCATGAGGACGCGGATGACGGTGGCCCGCTCGGGGATCTGGTCGGTGATGCCGAGCAGCTTCTCGATGGCGAGGCAGTAGGCCGTCTCCTGGAACATCGGGGTCAGGTAGTCCATCCGCGTGCAGAACGTGACGCCCTGCACCCAGGAGCGGTACTCCATGTTCTTCTCGATGCCCGTGTGCAGGTAGCCGATGCCGGCCCGCGCCTCGGTGACGGTCTCACCGTCGAGCTCGAGGATGAGCCGGAGCACGCCGTGGGTCGACGGGTGCTGCGGTCCCATGTTGACGACGATCCGCTCCTCGCCGAGCGAGGTGGCCTCGTCGACGAGGTCGTCCCAGTCCCCGCCGGTGGCGTTGAGGACGGGAGCGCCCTCGACGGCGGCCTGGTCGGCGCTCGTCGTGGCGTAGGGGTCCCTCAGCTCGCCGGCCTCGTCGGCCCCGCTCGCGTCGGTGGTGTCGGTGTAGGTGCTCATCAGTTGTACGACCTCCGCTGGTCCGGCGGCGGGACCGTGGCCCCCTTGTACTCGACGGGGATTCCGCCGAGGGGGTAGTCCTTCCGCTGCGGGTGGCCCGGCCAGTCGTCGGGCATGAGGATCCGGGTCAGGGCCGGGTGTCCGTCGAACTCGATCCCGAACATGTCCCACGTCTCGCGCTCGTGCCAGTCGTTGGCGGGATACACCGAGACGATGGACTGGATGTGGCGGTCGTCGTCGGGGCAGGAGACCTCGAGCCGGACGCGCCGACCTGCGTGGGTGATCGAGAGCAGGTGGTAGACCGCGTGCAGCTCCTCGCCGACGCGGTCCGGGTAGTGCACGCCGGAGACCCCGGTGCACATCTCGAAGCGCAGCGCGGGGTCGTCGCGCATGACCTGGGCGACCTGGCGCAGGTGGTGGCGCTGCACGTGGATGGTCATCTCGTCGCGGTCGACGACGACGTCGCGGACCGCCTCGGCATACGAGGCCGTGCCGCCGACGAGCGCGCGCTCGAGGTGGTCGGCGATCTCGTCGAAGTAGCCGCCGTAGGGCCGCTGGGCGGCGCCGGCGACGAGGATCGGACGCTGCAGACCGGCATACCCCGTCGTGTCACCGCCCTGGGTGACGCCGAACATGCCGGTGCGCATCCCGACGAGCTGGGGCTCGGAGACCCCGGCCTCGCGGCGCAGCTCGATCTCGGCGGGCGTGAGGCCGGAGGTCTGGTCGGTCGTCGTGTCCTCCCCGGCCGCGGGCTTCTTGAGGTCGTCCTTCTCCGTC
Source organism: Terracoccus sp. (assembly GCA_039928615.1). Classification (GTDB taxonomy): domain Bacteria; phylum Actinomycetota; class Actinomycetes; order Actinomycetales; family Dermatophilaceae; genus JBDSSS01. The sequence continues at coordinate 4,338 of JBDSSS010000139.1, forward strand.
ACGCGAGGAGCCCCTTCATCTGGTGGGTCGGGGTCGCCGAGAGGGCCGCGGCCTCGGCCGCCTTGGCGGCGTTGACGCGGTTGACGCCGAGCGGGGTGCTCTCGATCTGGTGGTGCAGCTCGATGATCGCGTTGAGCAGCATCTGCGGGCGCGGCGGGCAGCCCGGCAGGTAGATGTCGACCGGGATGATGTGGTCGACGCCTTGGACGATCGCGTAGTTGTTGAACATGCCGCCCGAGCTGGCGCAGACGCCCATCGAGATGACCCACTTGGGGTTGGGCATCTGGTCGTAGACCTGGCGCACGACGGGGGCCATCTTCTGGCTGACGCGGCCGGCCACGATCATCAGGTCGGCCTGGCGCGGCGTCGCGGAGAACCGCTCCATGCCGAAGCGGGCGATGTCGTAGTCGGGGGTGCCGACAGCCATCATCTCGATCGCGCAGCACGCGAGACCGAACGTCGCGGGCCAGATCGAGGCCTTGCGCATGTAGCCGGCAAGGCCCTCGACCGTCGAGAGCATGAAGCCGGCGGGGAGCTTCTCTTCGAGACCCATGGTTTCTCCTTAGTCCCAGTCCAGCCCGCCGCGACGCCAGACGTAGGCGTAGGCGACGAAGACCGTGAGGATGAACAGGACCATCTCGATGAGCGCGAAGAGGCCCAGCTTGTTGAAGGCGACCGCGAAGGGGTAGAGGAACACCGATTCGATGTCGAAGATGATGAAGAGCATCGCCGTCAGGTAGTACTTGATCGGGACGCGGCCTCCACCGGCGGCCTGCGGAGTCGGCTGGATGCCGCACTCGTAGGCCTCGAGCTTGGCGCGGTTGTAGCGCTTCGGGCCCACGACGAGGGACGTGCCGACCGACAACGCGGCGAACGCGAAGCCCAGGCCCAGCATGAACAGAATCGGGACGTAGGGCTGGTTCATCCTTCGTCACTTCCCTTTCGGTCACGGCGGACGCTCGGCGCACCCATCCTAGGGGCGAGCCCGACGGACGCGCTCGGAGTCGCTCCCGGGCACACCTGCCCCCGGACCGTGGCGCCGACAGCGCTCGACCTGCTCATGTCTCCCCGCATCGTCCGGCCCGAGGGCCGCTTGTGAAGCACTTCACGAACTACCTGTCGGAGTCTATTCCCGCACTTTCGCCCTTGTCAGATGAGGCATGCCTAACCTGACCCCGGATCCGCGGGGAATCCGACGGGAGACGGTCTCCCCGTGGTCGCCCCGTGGTCGCCCCGTGGTTGCTCACGTGGTCGGGTCAGCGCTTCACCGCGGTGTGCAGCGCGACGACGCCGCCCGTGAGGTTGGTCCAGCCGACTTGGCTCCACCCGGCCGCCTCGACGGTGCGGGCGAGCTCGCCCTGCGGCGGCCAGGCCCGGATCGACTCTGCGAGGTAGACGTAGGACTCCGGGTCGGAGGAGGTCCGGCGCGCCACGCTCGGCAGGGCCCTCATGAGGTAGTTGGTGTAGACGGTGCGGAACGCCTTGTTGACCGGCTGGCTGAACTCGCAGACGACGAGGCGGCCCCCGGGCCGGGTCACCCGGAGGAACTCCCGCAGCGCGACGGCCGGGTCGGCGACGTTGCGCAGCCCGAAGCTCATCGTGACGACGTCGAAGCTGGCGTCGGCGAACGGCAGGCGCATCGCGTCGGCCGCGGTGAACGCCATGTCCGGACGCCGCCGGCGCCCGACGCGGAGCATGCCGAGCGAGAAGTCGGCGGGGACGACCTCGATCTCCTGGTCGGCCCACGGCTCGCTCGAGGTCCCGGTGCCGGCAGCGATGTCGAGGATCCGCTCCCCCGGCTCCGCGGCCACCTTCGTGACGACCGCCCGGCGCCACAGCCGGTCCTGCCCGAGGGAGAGCACGTCGTTGGTGACGTCGTACTTCTCGGCCACGGTGTCGAACATCGAGGCGACGTCGACGGGCTTCTTGTCCAGCTGTGCACGCGTCATGGAGCCATCCTCGCACCCGCCGCGACCCGGGGCTCGGGTGGCGGTGACGTGGATGCCGGCGCACCCCGGCGGTCGTAGCATTGCAGGCGATGTCCTCGATCCCCGCTCCGGACGACAGGCCGGGCCTCGGCCAGTCGGTCGTCGTCCGGACGGTGCCGCTGCCCGACAGCGCGGCCCTGCTGTCCTACCTCCCTGCGGACACCTCGCCCGACGACCTCCACTCGTGGGTGCGCCGGGGCGAGGGTCTCGTCGGCTGGGGCCGCGCCCTGACCTTCGAGGCCTCGGGAGCCGACCGGTTCGTGGCCGCCGAGGCGTGGTGGCGCGACGTGGCCGCGCGTGGGGTCGTCCGTGACGAGGTGGGCGTGCCCGGCACGGGCCTCGTGTGCTTCGGATCCTTCCCCTTCGCCGACGACTCCGCCGAGTCGGCCCGGCTCGTCGTGCCTCGGACGATCATCGGCCGCCGCGACGGGGTGTCGTGGCTGACGACGGTGAGCCTCGACCCGCAGCTGACCCTCCTCGAGCCGCCCGTCGTGGCCGCCGACCCCGAGCCTCCCGGGCTCGTGGCCTTCGCCGACGGCGCCGTCTCGCCCGCCGACTACGCCCACGCCGTCGCGGCCGCGGTGACCCGGATCAGCGCGGGCGAGCTCGACAAGGTCGTCCTCGCCCGCGACCTGCTCGCGACCGCCTCGCGGCCGATCGACCCGCGCTGGGTGCTGCGCCGGCTCGCGGAGCGCTACGCCAACACGTGGGTCTTCAGCGTCGCCGGCCTCGTCGGTGCGACGCCCGAGCTGCTCGTGCGCCGCGACCAGGGCCTGATCACCTCGCGGGTCCTCGCGGGCACGATCCGCCGCACCGGTGACGACGAGCACGACCTCGCGCTCGCCGCCTCGCTGGCCCGGTCGTCCAAGGACCTCGAGGAGCACGAGTACGCCGTGCGCTCGGTCGCCGACGCCCTCGCCCCGCACTGCTCGTCGATGAACGTGCCCGAGGCGCCCTTCGTCCTGCACCTGCCCAACGTCATGCACCTCGCGACCGACGTCGCCGCCGTGAGCTCCGACGACGCGACCTCGCTCGCGCTCGCCGCCGCGCTCCACCCGTCGGCGGCGGTGGGCGGCACCCCCACCGACACGGCCCTGCGCCTCATCGCCGACCTCGAGCAGATGGACCGCGGCCGGTATGCCGGTCCCGTCGGCTGGATGGACGCGCGCGGTGACGGCGCCTGGGGCATCGCCCTGCGCAGCGGCGCCCTCGACCCCGCCGACCCCACCCAGATCCGGCTCTACGCCGGGTGCGGCATCGTCGCCGGCTCCGACCCCGAGTCCGAGGTCGCCGAGTCGAGCGCCAAGCTCATCCCGATGCGCGACGCCCTCGCGAGCGACTGAGCCGGCGATGGACACGACGCCGACGACGGCCACCTCGGCGGAGCTCTCGCTCGCCCTGCTCCAGCAGCTCTGGGCCGGAGGGGTGCGCGACGTCGTGCTCGCCCCCGGCTCCCGCTCCGCCCCGCTCGCCCTCGCTGCACATGCCGCCGACGCCGCAGGCGACCTGCGGCTGCACGTCCGCGTCGACGAGCGCAGCGCCGGCTTCCTCGCGCTCGGCCTCGCGACCGGCTCGCGGCGACCGGTCGCCGTCGTCACCACCTCGGGCACGGCGGTCGGCAACCTGCTGCCGGCAGTGATGGAGGCGCACCACACCGGGCGCCGCCTTGTCGTCGTCAGCGCCGACCGGCCCGCCCGGCTGCGGGGCTCCGGGGCCAACCAGACGACGCTCCAGGCCGATCTCTTCGGGCCCTTCGCCCCGTGCCACGACCTCGACGCGGCGAGCGCCGGCGACGCCCTCGACGCGGCCGTCGCCTCGGCCTGCGCAGGCCCGGGCCCGGCCCAGCTCAACCTCCAGCTCGACGACCCGCTGCTGCCCGAGGGCGACGGCCCGTGGTGGCAGCGCCCCTCCCCCACCCCGGTTCGAGGTGATGCCGAGGCCCCGGCCGCGCAGAATCACCTCCAACCGGGGGGCGCGGAGGACCCGGTGGCGGCGGTCGAGGTGCTGACCCGCGGACCGCGCACCGTCGTCGTGGCCGGGGACGACGCCGGACCGGCCGCCCGTCTGCTCGCCGAGGCCGGCGGCTGGCCGCTGCTCGCCGAGCCGACCTCGGGCGCCCGCATCGGCGCGAACGCGATCCGGACCCACCGGTTGCTGCTCACCACCGCGCTGCGCGACCGGGTCGAGCGCGTCGTCGTCGTCGGGCACCCGACCCTCTCGCGCCCCGTGACGCGGCTGATCAGCGATCCCGCCCTCGAGGTGGTCGCGGTGCGGACCGCGAGCGGGGTGGCCACCGACCCCGGCCGGGTCGCGCGGGTCGTCGACGCCGTGCCCCGCCTCGACGACCGCAACACCGGCTCCGACACCGGCTCCGACGAGGCCGACGACGCCTGGCTCCAGCAGTGGCGCGAGGCGGACGCCCGGCTCGGCGCGCTCCTCGACGCGGCCCTCCAGAGCGATGCAGCGACGGCCGGGCCGATCCCGCCCCTGCTCGTCGCTGCCGCCGTGGGCCGGGCGGTGGGGGCCGACACGAGCCTCGTCGTCGGCTCGTCCAACCCGGTGCGCGACCTCGACGTCATGGCGGTCCCCTGGCCGCCGCACCAGCGCCGCTTCGTCGTCGGCAACCGCGGTCTGGCCGGCATCGACGGCGTCGTCTCGACGGCGATCGGGGTCGCGCTGGGCCGTCGGGACCCCGCCCGCACCATCGCCTACCTCGGCGACCTCACCTTCGTGCACGACTCGGGCGGGCTCGTCATCGGGCCGGACGAGCCGGTCCCGTCGGTCACGCTCGTCGTGCTGAGCGACGACGGGGGCGCGATCTTCGCCACGCTCGAGCAGGGCGCGGGGCCGTATGCCGCCGGCTTCGAGCGCGTCTTCGCGACCCCGCACGGCACCGACCTCGCCGCGCTGTGCGCAGCCCACCACACCGCATACGAACGCGTGACCGGACTCGACCGGCTGGAGGTCGCCCTGGCCGAGCGCCCAGCGGGGATCCGGGTGCTCGAGGTGCCGGTGTCGCGCGGCGACCGCCGGGCCGAGTCCGCGCGGCTGCGTGAGCTCGCTCGGCAGGCCGTGCCCGGCCCGGCCTGACCCCCGACGGTCACGGGACGCGTCACGTCAGCGCAGGTCGGGCACGGGCCACTGGGTCGGCGAGCCGCCGAGCGGCTCCCGCGCGGCCCGGACGAGGGCCGCGTTGTCGTGGGCCTCGCGGCCGGTCGGCAGGGCCAGGGTGTCCTCGAGCCCGATCCGCACGTCGAAGCCCTGGGCCTGGGCCCACCGCAGCACCGGCCACGACCAGGCCTGCTCGCCGTGGACGAGCACCGGCGCGGGGCCCATCCCGAGGGCGGCGAGGACCCGCTCGGCCGCCCACGTGCCGCTCGAGCCGGGGCTGACGCCGGGGACCACCTCGACGAGGACCCGCTCGACCTGCCAGGGCCAGTTGGTGGAGACGAACTGGCCCGCAGCGTTCGGCGTCCACAGGCCTGCCTCGACGCCGATGCCGCGGTCGTGCAGCGCCTCGGCGAGTGCCACCGCGCCGTCCTCGTGCCAGTTGACGCTGGCGCAGTCCGGGCCTCCCTCGTCCGGTGCGGGCCACTCGGCGACGTGGGCCACCTTCTGCCGGGCCGAGCCGACGATGCCGTCGCGGGTCGAGACCGAGACCCGGATGCCGGGCACCGCAGCCCGGATCGCGGTTGCGGCGTCGACGACGTGCCGGGTGTCGAGGGTCTCGAGGCCGTCGTCTCCGCGCGGGTGGACGTGCACCATGAAGGCGCCCGCATCGACCGCGGACGCGGACGCCTCGGCGAGCTGGGCCGCCGTGACGGGCAGGCGCGGGTGCGACCGGGGGTGCCGGGCGCCGTTGAGGCAGGCCTTGATCACGGGTGTCCTCCGTCGGCAGTGAGCTGGGCGTGGCAGCGGGTGAGCCGGTCGCGCCACCAGCGCTGCCGCTCGGGGTCGGCGGCGAGGCTCCTCAGCGCGTCGGGGTCGACCCGGGCCCGTCCGGGGACGAGGTGACCGCCGACCGGTCGCAGCGGCGGGTCGGCGACGTCGGTGGCGAAGAGGCCCACGGTGCCCAGACCGCAGGCGTGGTCGAGCGCGGGCAGCGCGGCTGCCAGGGCCACCCCGGCAGCGATCCCGACGCTCGTGTCGAGGGCAGACGAGACGACCGCGGGCAGGCCGCACGCGTCGACGATCTCGAGGGCCCGGGACACCCCGCCGAGCGGCGCGACCTTGACGACGACGAGATCGGCCGCGCCGAGGGCGGCGACGCGCAGCGGGTCCTCGGCCCGGCGGATCGACTCGTCGGCGGCGATCGGCACGTCGACCCCGGCCCGGGCGAGGGCGGTCCGCAGCCAGGCGAGGTCCTCGACGGTGGCGCAGGGCTGCTCGACGTACTCGAGGTCGTAGGCCGCGAGCCGTCCGATCGCCGCGAGCGCGGCCTCGCGGTCCCACCCACCGTTGGCATCGACCCGGATCCGTGCCGACGTGCCCATCGCTGCCCGCACGGCGGCGACGCGGTCGAGGTCGTCGCCGAGCGTCTGGCCGGCCTCGGCGACCTTGACCTTCGCCGTCGTGCAGCCGTCGAAGCGGGCGAGCACGGCCTCGACCTCGTCCGGCGCGACGGCGGGCACGGTGGCGTTGACCGGGACGTGGGCACGAACGGGCACCGGCCACCCGGCATGGGCCGCCTCGATGCCGGCGGCGAGCCAGCGGGCGGCCTCGACGTCGGCATACTCGACGAACGGCGCGAACTCGCCCCAGCCCGAGGGGCCCTCGAAGAGGACGGCCTCGCGGGTCGTCACCCCACGGAAGCGGACGCGCATCGGCAGCGCGACGACGTGGGCGCCCGCGAGCAGCTCGTCGGCGGACGGGAGCGCGGTCATGAGCCCATCATCACCGACCCGCGACCCGATGGTGTCAGCGGGACGGGGCGCTCAGTCGGAGGGGTGGGGGCCGAGGGCCACGTCGGCGGGGTTCTCGACGGCGACGGCGATCCGGTCGCGAAAGGTCGCCGACATCTCCGGCAGCCCGTCGAGCGGGAACCAGCTGGCCTCGGTCGACTCGTCGTCACCCGGTCGCGGCTCGCCCGAGACCCAGCGGCAGCGGAAGGTGTGGTCGAGGTAGGCCGCCCGGTCGCCGTTGACGTGGGTCACCTCCGACGTCGCGCGCACCCAGACGAGGCGCTCGATCTCGGCGACGACGCAGGCCTCCTCCTCGACCTCGCGCAACGCGGCCACGTGGGCGTCCTCGGCGGGGTCGATGATGCCCGTCACCGGCGTCCAGGCCCCGTTGTCCGAGCGCTTGACGAGCAGCACCTCGAGCGAGCCGGGGGCATCGGCCCGGTCGCGCAGGACGACGGCGGTGATGCCCGGCAGCCAGAGCGGGTCGGTCCCGATCCGCTCGCGCAGGGCGACGATGAAGGGCGGGATCGGCATGACCCCGACCCTAGCGAGCCGGTCGCCCGAGGAGAGGTATGCCGCTCACGGCGGGGACTGCGGCATACGTCGGCCGCGCGCCCCGACCACCTCGTTAGGCTGCGGACGTGACCAGTGCGCACGTCTCGGACGTCTTCGACCCGGCGGAGTGGGACGCCGTGCCCGGCTTCGACCTCACCGACATCACCTACCACCGGCGGCGGGCCGTCGAGGGGCGCCCGCACGCCGAGTCGGGCGTCGTGCGGATCGCGTTCGACCGGCCCGAGGTGCTCAACGCCTTCCGCCCGCACACCGTCGACGAGCTCTACCGCGCCCTCGACCACGCCCGGATGACCCCGGACGTCGGGGTCGTGCTGCTCACCGGCAACGGGCCGTCGCCGAAGGACGGGAAGTGGTCGTTCTGCTCCGGGGGCGACCAGCGGATCCGGGGCCGGTCCGGCTACCAGTACGCGACCTCGCCGGACGCCGACGCCACCTCGTCCGGCATCGACGCGGCCCGGGTGCGAGCCCAGGGCGGGCGGCTGCACATCCTCGAGGTGCAGCGGCTGATCCGGACGATGCCCAAGGTCGTCATCGCCGTCGTCGGCGGCTGGGCGGCCGGCGGTGGCCACTCCCTCCACGTCGTCTGCGACCTCACCGTCGCGTCGCGGCAGGAGGCGCGGTTCAAGCAGACCGACGCGGACGTCGGCTCCTTCGACGCGGGCTACGGCAGCGCCTACCT
>JBDSSS010000140.1:0-13243 GCA_039928615.1 Terracoccus sp.
CCCCTGACGGGGTGGTGCGGGGCCGTTCGACGAGAGACCGATCCGCCGTGAGCGCGACCGAACCCGCAGCGGGCTCCGTGCGCCGTGGCGTCGGGACGTGCCTGCCGGTCAGGGCAGGCGCACGACCTGCCCGACGAAGATCAGGTTCGGGTTGGAGATGGATCCACGGTTGGCGGCGTAGAGCGCCTTCCAGCCACCGGAGACGCGGTACCGAGCGGCCACCTTCGACAGGGTGTCGCCGCGCTTGATCGTGATCGAGGCACCCTTGGCGGTCGACGTGCGGGGCGCGACGGTGTTGACCTTCTTGGTCACCTTCGTGCTCTTCGGCGCGACGTACGTCTTCTTCTTGACGACCGTCTTCGTGACCTTCTTCGGCGCCGCCGTCGACTTGAGGGGGGCGCGCGTCGTGGAGCGCGAGGAGATGGGCGAGGAGGTGGCCCCACCGTTCGAGCGCGTCAGGCCTGCCTTGCGGGAGCAGACCGGCCAGGCGCCGGGGCCCTGGCTGGCGAGGACGCGCTGGGCGACCGCGATCTGCTGGGCCTTGCTGGCGAGGTCGGCGCGGGGGGCGTAGGCACGACCGCCGTAGCCGACCCAGGTGCTCTGGACGAACTGCAGGCCGCCGTAGAAGCTGTTGCCGGTGTTGATCGACCAGTTGCCACTCGACTCGCAGGCGGCAACGCGGTCCCAGACGGAGCCCGCCGCGTTGGCGGGTCCCGCAGTGGCGAGGCCACCGAGGACGGTGGCGGCACCGGCGATGCCGACGCCGGCGATGCGCTGCTTGACGGAGACCTTCTTGGTCGCGGCGTGCTTGGACTGGTAGTGCATGTGGGTTCCCTTTCCTGACGACGCGCCTGCGGAGTTAGCTGTCGGGTTGGGGCGTCAGGTGCCCCGTCGCTCGCGCGACCTCACCCCGGGGCCGATGCGTCCGTGGACGCTCCGACCCATGTGGTTCCCCCGTCCTCGCCCGGTCCGGTCATCCGGACTGATGTCCCTGGCTGGCGAGGCTCGGCGCGCGCAGGGACCGGTGGTGAAATAGGTGGCTGTGTGAAGTTGTGCCACACCGAGCGATCCGGTCGTGGAGCGGGGACACTCGGGACGAGGCCACCTTTGACACGTCGGGACGAGACCGCCGCGAGTGCCGAGCACCGACGGTACGTGACCATTCCGAGATCGACAAGCCCCGTCCGAGATCTTTTCGTTATCTCCGCGCGACGGCACCGTCACCGTCCGGACGGGGAGGGTTCAGAGCGAGAAGGGGTTGCGGCTGAGCGGCACCCAGGACAGGTCGAGGACGCCCGTCACCGCGAGCAGCACGAGCAGGGCTGCCGCTCCGCCGAGCACCCCCGTCACCACCCGCGCCGGCACTCCGTCGGGGACGGTGGCCCGCACGATCGAGCGGGACCCGCGCCGCAGGGACGCGCCACCGGGCCCACGCCACATCATGAGGACGCCGAAGAGCCCCCCGACCCCGAGCGTCACCGGAGTGCCGGGCCCGAGGGCGTCACCGCTGGCGCCCGACAGGAGCAGGGCCACGGCATACATGCCGGCGAGGGTCACGGCGACGGGCAGCAGGAGCGAGACCGCACTCGCGACGACGCCCATCACGACGTTCCACGGTGCGACCGCCACCGCGTAGGGGACGTCGCTGCGGCGTCGCCCGTGGACGTAGCGGCGCAGCACGAGCCCGGTCACCGTGCGGTCCGTCGCGCGGGCCGCCGAGGACCAGAGCACGAGCAGCGCGGTCGCGACGACCGGCACGGTGACGAGCAGGCCGAGCCAGAGGGCCGCGAGCGCCGTGAGCAGGCCCGTGCGCATCGCGAGACCGATCCGGGGGTCTCCCTCGGGGGCCCACCCGCCGTCGCCCCCGTCGCTCTCCTCGCCCTCCTCGTCGCGCCAGTCCTGCTCCGTCTCGTCCACCACGCCGTGCTCGTATGCCGCTGGGTCGGCCCACGCGCGACCGGCCGGCTCCGCCCAGGGCTCGGCTCGATCGGGCAGCTCGGGCAGCTCGGTCGGCGGCGCCCACCGCGACGGTCGTGGTGCGGCTGCGACGGGTGGCAGCACCGCGGTCCCCGACTCGGCCATCACCTGGGTCGAGCCGACGGGCGGCGAGGCCGTCGGGTCGTCCCACAGACCGCCACTCGGCGGCGGGACGGTCGCGGCCTGGCCGGCTGCGTAGCGCTCGAGGGCGTCGATCACCTCGTCGGCGTGAGGGCGCTCGGACGGGTTGGGGGACAGGGAGGCGCGCAGCAGCGGCGCGAGGCGCGGGTCGATCCCGTCGAGGTCGACCTCGCCGGCCCGGACTCGGCTGAGCACGGCATCCATCCGGCCCCGGCCGAAGGGCGGGCGGCCGGACGCGGCATACGTGATCGTCGCCGCCCAGCCCCACCAGTCGGTGGCGTCGGTGATGGCGGCTCCCTCGACGAGCTCGGGCGAGAGGTAGCCCGGGGTCCCCATGACGAGACCCCCGACGGTGTGGCGCACGTCGTCCTGCAGGTGTGCGATGCCGAAGTCGATGAGGACGGGCTCACCGTCCTCGAGCAGGACGTTGCCCGGCTTGATGTCGCGGTGGACGACCCCGCACGCGTGGATCGCCCGGATCGCCTCGGCCGTGCCGCGCGCGAGGCGGAGCAGCTCGTCCGGGTCGAGGGGGCCCGACTTCTCGACCGTCTCGTCGAGCGCGGCGCCGGGGACGTAGCGGGTGACGACATAGGGCCGCGGCCCCATCACGTCGGCGTCGATGACGCTGGCAACCCGGTCGTCGCGCACGCGCGAGAGCGTCTCGACCTCGCGGCCCAGCCGGTGCCTCGCGTCCTCGTCGTGGGCCACGTGGGTGCGCAGGACCTTGATCGCGACGGCTCGACCGCGGGGGTCGAGCGCGAGGTGGACGACGCCCATCCCTCCTTCGCCGATCTCCTCGAGCAGCCGGTACTTGCCCAGCCGTTCGTGACCCGAGCCGTCGGGAGAGCCACCGGACGAGCCCGCGGACGCACCGGGGGGCGTCGAGGCGACCCACTCGGTTCGATCACGCGCAGCCATGACCCCACGGTAAGGGACCGGGGACCCGCAGCACGACGCCCTGGCGAGGTGGTGCCGGACCGAGACCGTCCCGGTCTGCTGCGATCAGCGGACCCGGTGGCGCCGCTCCGATCAGCTGGAGATGTAGCTGCGCAGCTGCTCCGCCTCGGACTGCAGCTCCGAGAGGCGGTGCTTGACGATGTCGCCGATGCTGACGATGGCCGTCAGCTTGCCGTCGGCGTCGACGATCGGGACGTGGCGCACCCGCATCTCGGTCATCGTCCCGGCGAGGTCGGCGATCTCGTCGTCGGCGGTGCCGGTCGTCACCTCGCTCGTCATGATCTGCGAGACCGGCGCGTCGAGCACCGAGGTGCCCGTCGCGTGCAGGTGGCGCACGATGTCGCGCTCGCTGACGATCCCGTCGACGGTGACCCCGTCGGTGCTCACCACCACGGCGCCGATCCGGTGGTCGTCGAGCAGCGCGAGCAGACCCGACACCGTCTCGTCCGGCTTCACCGTGACGACCCCGCCGCCCTTGCTCCGCAGCACGTCCGAAATCTTCATGGCGCTCTCCTTCATCGTCGATGAGTAGCCCTGAATCGACCCTAGGGGCGGACTCGCCGGGGCGCCAGACTTCGCTCGTTACAGTGAGACACGATTCAGTCCGGGCACCCGCACGACGCCCCGAGAGCCACCCGAGCACAGGAGTTGATCGCGTGCCGTCCTCACGGCCGACCTACGACCTCGTCATCGCGGCGAACCGCCTCCCCGTCGACAAGATCGTCACGGGCGACGGGTCGATCGAGTGGCGGCGCAGCCCCGGCGGCCTCGTCACGGCCATGGAGTCGGTGATGCGGTCGCAGCCGGGCGCGTGGGTCGGCTGGGCCGGCGACGCGGGTGACGCCCCCGAGCCGTTCGACGAGGACGGCATCCACCTGCACCCGGTGCCCCTGTCGCAGCAGGAGGTGACGGACTACTACGAGGGCTTCTCCAACGACACCCTCTGGCCGATCTACCACGACGTCATCGTGCCGGCGAAGTTCCACCGCGACTGGTGGACCAGCTACCAGACGGTCAACCGGCGCTTCGCCGAGGCCGTCGCCGAGGTCGCGGCGCCGGGCGCCCGGGTGTGGGTGCAGGACTACCAGCTCCAGCTCGTCCCGGCCCTGCTCCGGGCCCTGCGCCCCGACGTGCGGATCGGCTGGTTCAACCACATCCCCTTCCCCCCGGTCGAGCTCTTCGCCCAGCTCCCGTGGCGCGGACAGCTCCTCGAGGGGCTGCTCGGAGCCGACTTCCTCGGCTTCCAGCGCCAGGCCGACGCCCAGAACTTCGTCCGCGCCTGCCGGCAGCTGCTCAAGGTCCAGACCAAGGGCGAGACGGTCTCGGTCGTCGACGGCTCCCACCGACGGGTCCGGGCGAGCGCGATCCCGATCTCGGTGGACTACCGGGGGCTCGAGGAGCTCTCCCGCACCCCGGAGGTCAAGGAGCGGGCGCGGGCCATCCGGGAGTCGCTGGGCAACCCCGAGGTGCTCATGCTCGGGGTCGACCGGCTCGACTACACCAAGGGCATCCGGCACCGGCTCAAGGCCTACGAGGAGCTGCTCCGCGACGGCCGTCTCGGCCCGCCGAAGGTGACCTTCGTCCAGGTCGCGACCCCGAGCCGCGAGCGGGTCGACGCCTACCGCACGCTGCGCTCGGAGGTCGAGCAGACCGTCGGGCGGATCAACGGCGAGTACGGCGAGATCGGCGCCGCAGCGATCCACTACATGCACCACTCCTACCCCCGGGAGGAGATGGCAGCCCTCTTCCAGGCCGCGGACGTCATGCTCGTCACCCCGCTGCGTGACGGGATGAACCTCGTCGCCAAGGAGTACGTCACCTGTCGGGTCGAGAACGACGGCGCGCTCGTGCTCAGCGAGTTCACCGGCGCCTGGAACGAGCTGCACCAGGCGTTCGCCTGCAACCCCCACGACATCGAAGGGCTCAAACACGCCATGCTCAAGGCTGTGAACACCCCCAAGGCGGAGAAGACGCGGATCATGAGGTCCCTGCGGCGGCGCGTGGCCGAGTACGACGTCCAGCGCTGGGCCAGGCGCTACCTCGCCGCCCTCGACGCGGCGCCCGAGCGTCCGACGGCGGCGTCATGAGCCCGACCCGGCCCCTCGACGAGGCCCTCGACGCCGCGGCGGAGGCCGAGTCGCTGCTCGTCGCCACCGACTTCGACGGCGTCCTCGCCCCCTTCGAGGCCGAGCCGATGGATGCGGCGCCCACCCCGGGCAGCATGGAGACGCTCCGCTCGCTCGCGGCGCTGCCGGGGGTCCACGTGGCCGTCATCTCGGGGCGTGACCTCTCGACCCTCCGCTCCCTCACCGGCATCGGCGAGGACGAGCCGATCGTCCTCATCGGCAGCCACGGGGCGGAGTCCTCGTCGGAGGCCGTGCGTGCCGCGATGGAGGCCGCCGCGGTGACCCCGGAGGACGAGAAGAACCTCGCCGAGGTCCGGGCCGACATCGAGACGCTCCTCGAGCAGCACCACCCCAAGGCCGGTATCGAGCACAAGACCGCGGCGGTCGTCGTGCACACGCGCGGCCTCGACCGTGCGGACGCCGACGCCGCGATCGCCGACGCGCGACGGGTCGCGCTCGACCATGACGGCGTCAAGGTGCTCAAGGGCAAGTCCGTCATCGAGCTGTCGGTGTCTCACGCCGACAAGGGCTCGGCGGTGACGGCGCTCGGGCGGCACGTGGGTGCCACCGCACGGATCTACCTCGGTGACGACGTGACCGACGAGGACGCCTTCATGCGCATGCGCCGACCGGAGGACGTCACCGTCAAGGTCGGCACCGGCTCGACCGCGGCGCGCCACCGGGTCGATGACGAGGAGTCCGCCGCCGCCCTGCTCTCGCGCCTCGTCGAGCGGCGGCGCAAGGCCGACTCCGCGTCCTGAGCCGCGGACGCAGCGACGTCCGGCTCAGCGCCGGCGTGCCCCCGTCGACCCGCGCACGACCAGCTCGGGGCGGAAGACGTACTCGGCTCGCGGCGAAGGGTGCCCGGCGATCTCGTCGAGCAGGGCGCGCACGGTGGCCGCGCTCATGGCGGTGACGCTCTGGCGCACCGTCGTCAGCGGCGGGTCGGTGAAGGCGATGAGGGTCGAGTCGTCGTAGCCGACGACGGAGAAGTCCCGGGGCACCTGGAGCCCTCGCTTGCGCGCCTCGCGGATCGCGCCGAGTGCCATCAGGTCGGAGCCGCAGACGACGGCGGTCGCTCCCCGGTCGAGCAGCCGACCGGCAGCCGACGCCCCGCCCTCGACGCTGAAGAGGGAGCGTTCGATGAGGTCGTCCACGTCGGGCCGACCGGTGAGCTCCTGCATCGAGTGCCGGAAGCCGGCGATCTTGCGGATCACGGGGACGTAGCGGTCGGGACCGACGGCGAGCCCGATCTCTCGGTGCCCGAGGCTCACGAGGTGCTCGAGGGCGAGGCCCATCGAGGCGACGTCGTCGTTGGAGATGAAGGGCGCGTCGACGCCCTCGACGTAGCCGTTGACGAGCACGAGCGGCAGGCCGCGCTCGCGCAGCGCCACGTAGCGCGATCCGTCGGTGTCGGTGTTGGCGTGCATCCCCGAGATGAAGATGATCCCCGCGACGCCGCGATCGAGGAGCATCTGGACGTAGTCGTCCTCGTGGACACCGCCCGCGACCTGGGTGCAGAGCACGGGGGTGTAGCCGTTCTGGGCCAGCGAGTTCTCGATGAGCTGCGCGAAGGCCGGGAAGATCGGGTTGGTCAGCTCGGGGACGATGAGGCCGACGAGTCCGGCGCTCTTGCGGCGCAGCCGGCTCGGCCGGTCGTAACCGAGCACGTCGAGGGCCGTGAGCACGGACTGCCGCGTGGCCTCCGCGACGCCGGGCTTGCCGTTGAGCACCCGGGACACGGTCGCCTCCGAGACGCTGGCCTGGACGGCGATGTCCCGGAGTCTGGCTTTCACGGCTGGCGCCTCCCACGTCTCGCGTGGCGGGCGCCCCCGTCGGTGGGGCGCCACGTCCACACCGAGACTCCCGGCTCAGCGGCGCTCAGTGTGACAGTGCCGTCCGCGACGTGAAGGGCCTGTCCGTATGCCGTCCGCCCCGCCTCGACGCCCGGCAGGTGTCGCGCCTCGAGGACCACCGGCGCGTGTGCCCGACGCGCCACGTGGACGAGGGCGGTCTCGGTGACGGTCTCTCTCAGGAAGACGATGACGTCGCCCTCGGCGTGGACCCAGCGGAGCCCACCCTGACGGAGCGCGACCGACCCACGACGGGCGGCAATGAGGTCGCGGTAGACGGCGAGCAGCCTGGTGTCCCAGTGCTGCTCGTCCCAGGGCATGGGGCGTCGACCGTCCTCTCCGAACGCGCCCTCCATCCCGATCTCGTCACCGTAGGTGAGCATCGGCATGGACGGCAGGGTGAGGAGCAGGCCGGCCGCGACGTCGACGCCGCGCGAGTCGTCACCGACGAGCGTCCGCACGCGCGTGGCGTCGTGGGAGCCGACGAGGTTGAAGGAGCTGACGAGCGACTGCCACGCGATGCGGGAGGTGAAGTCGCGCATCGTCTCGACGACGGCCGCGGCGTCGAGCAGCGGGACGGGGACCGGTGCGCCGAGGAAGTTCGGGTCGCCCTTCTCCTCGCGCAGCCAGGTCCAGACCGGCTTGCAGAAGCCCGAGTAGTTCATCACGCCGTGCCAGCCGTCCCCCGGCATGTCGACGGTGTAGTCGTGCACGTGCTCGCCGACGAGCAGGGCCTCGGGCGCCCAGCGGGCCATCGCACCACGCATCTGGCGTGCGACGTCGTGGTTGACCTCGGTGCCGCGCCACCGGCCCGTCATGTTCGCGACGTCGACGCGCCAGCCGTCGAGACCACCGGAGCGGCCGAGCCACTTCCGCACGACCCCCGCCCGGTCCTCGAAGAGCCGGTGCCGGAGAGCCGTGTTGAGGTGGTTGAGCTTGGGCAGCGTGGGGACGCCGAGCCAAGCGACGTAGTCGCCGTCCTCCCAGATGTAGTAGTCGCGCTCCGGCGCGCGCTTGCCGCCGGGACCGGTCGCGGTGAGGAACCACTCGTGCCGGTCGCCGGTGTGGTTGGTCGTGAAGTCACCCATCACCTTCAGGCCGCGCTCGTGCGCCGCCTTCGTGAGCCGGCGCAGGGCGGCGTCGCCGCCGAGGATCGGGTCGACGGCCTCGAAGTTCGAGGCGTCGTAGCGGTGGTTGGACCCGCTGGGGAAGAAGGGCGTCAGGTAGATGACGTCGACACCGAGGGCGTCGAGGTGGTCGAGGTGGTCGACGACGCCGTCGAGGTCACCGCCGTAGAGCTGTTGGGCGATCGCCCCCGGGCTGGTGTCCACCGGGTCCGACCAGTCGGCCGGGATGGCCCAGTCGGGCAGCTCGCGGCGGTCAGCGGCCTTCGAGCGCGCGAAGCGGTCGGGGAAGATCTGGTAGACGACGCTTCCCAGCGCCCACTCCGGTGGCGGCGCGTCGTGTGCGAGGAGCCGGAAGTCGCTCGCGTCCGGCACGTCTCGCCGGTGCAGCCCGGTGCCGTTGAGCCAGGCGTACTCCGTGGGACCGCCCGCCAGCAGGAAACGGTAGTTCGTCACCGGGTTGTGGCAGGTCAGCGTCGCGGTCCACCACACGTCGGTCGCCGTCGTGCGGGCCCGCCTGGCCTTGGTGAACGCTGCCTCCCCGTCCGGAGCGGTGCGGACGTGGACGGCCGTGACCTCCGCCTCGAGCGGCACGCGCAGCAGGACGACGACCTCGTCGCCCAGGCGCGGGCTCGTGGTGGAGACGTAGCGCCCCGACCCGTCGTGGTGCGGCTGCGAGAGCCACGTCTGCGGACGGGCCGGGGCGTCGCTCACTTGACCGAGCCCGTCGTCAGTCCACCGACGAGCTGACGCTGGAAGGCGAGGTAGAGCGCCATCACCGGGATCGAGGCGAGCAGGGCCCCGGCCGCGAAGCGCCCAAAGAGGGCGTTCGCCTCGTTGCCGAGGGTCATGCCGTAGAGGCCGACGCCCAGCGTCTGGTTGCCCACGTCGGTGAGGAAAACGCTGGCGAGCATGAACTCGCCGTAGAGGCCGACGAAGACGAGCATGAACACCGTGACGAGGATCGGGATGACGAGGCGCAGGGTCATCGTGAAGAAGATCCGCACGTGGCTCGCGCCGTCGACGA
This sequence comes from Terracoccus sp., assembly GCA_039928615.1. Lineage (GTDB taxonomy): Bacteria > Actinomycetota > Actinomycetes > Actinomycetales > Dermatophilaceae > JBDSSS01. The sequence continues at coordinate 9,206 of JBDSSS010000140.1, forward strand.
TGGCCGCCTCGTCGAGCTCCTTGGGGACCGTGTCGAAGTAGCCCTTGAGCAGCCAGACGTTGGCCCCGAGCGCGCCACCGAGGTAGGCGAGGATCAGACCTACGGAGGTGTTGAGGCCGAAGGCGGGCAGCACGTCACCGATGGCGGCGAAGGTGATGTAGAGCGCCACGATCGCGAGCAGGGCGGGGAAGAACGTGGTCAGCAGCAGGAAGAGCATGCCACCGCGTCGACCCGTGAACCGCAGCCGTGAGAAGGCGTAGGCGGCACAGGCGCCGATGAACACGGAGCCGAGGGCGCCGACGCCCGAGATGATGAGCGAGTTCTTGTACCAGGACCCGTAGGGCCGGGCCGGGTCGTTGAACAGGGCATTGAAGTTGTTCGTCGAGAAGCCGCTCGGCAGCAGGCTCGCCGTGTTGAGCGTGCCGGACGGGTTCGTCGCCGCCGAGTAGATGAACAGGATCGGGAAGAGGGCCCACGCGAGCGCCAGGATGCCGAGCGCGTGGCGCCACCAGACACTGCCCCCCAGGCCACCACGCTTCTCGGCTGTGACCCCGGACGGTTTCGGCGCGTCGCCGACCCGATCGGACCTCGTGTCCCCGGAAGGGACGGGGGTGTTGACGTTGGACATCAGTTGACCTCCTCGAGGGCCTTGGTCTTGCGGAAGCCCGGGATGCTCATCATCGCGACGATGGCGAAGATGACGACCGAGACGGCGGCGGCGAAGCCGTAGTTGGGGGAGACCCCGGAGAACGCGAGCCGGTAGGCGTAGGTGATGAGCAGGTCACTCGACCCGATCGAGGTGTCGGCCCCGTTGAAGGGTCCGCCGTTCGTCAGCAGGAAGATGAGACCGAAGTTGTTGAAGTTGAAGGCGAACGACGCGAGCAGCAGCGGCCCGACGGCGACGAGCAGCAGCGGCATGATGATCGAGCGAAGGGTGCGCCCCGCGTTGGCGCCGTCGATCTTGGCCGCTTCGAGGACGTCCGAGGGGATCGACTGCAGGGCGCCCGTGCAGACGATGAACATGTAGGGGAACCCGAGCCAGAGGTTGACGATGAGGATGGCCGCCTTGGCCGCCCACGGGTTGCCGAGCCAGTCGACGCTGAGACCGAGGCTGTTGTTGATGATGCCGTACTGCTGGTTGAACATGCCCTTCCAGACCAGTGCCGTGACGAAGAGCGGCAGCGCGTAGGGGAGGATCAGCGCCGACCGGTAGATCCCCTTCCCGCGCAGCTTGGGGTCATTGAACAGCAGCGCGATGAGCATGCCGAGGAGGAACGTCGACAGCACCGAGAAGATCGCGAAGAAGACGTTCCAGATGAAGATGCTGATGAAGCCACCACGGATCGTCGCGTCGGTGAAGATCCGGGTGTAGTTGGACAGCCCGACGTTCTCCTTCCAGCCCTGGGGGAAGGAGACGGACGGGTCGGCGACGCTGACCCACCGCGCGTCCTTCGGCTCGTACACGGTCGGCGGGTCGGTGGAGGCGTCGGTGAGCCGGTCGGCGGAGGCGTCGTAGCTCACGCTCGCCTTGCCCTCGAAGGCCTCCGAGAGCCCGACCGGCTTGATCCCGCCGCCATCGGTCGTCGGGACGGCGAGCTTGCCGAGGTCGGCGCTGCGGTCGTTGATCTGGCGCGCGTTGAGGATGGTGTAGCCGTCGGCGGCAGTGATCTTGCCGACGGGGCTCTTCTGCAGTCCGGCGTCGATCTGCTCGAGCCCGTCCGGGCTGCCGACGTACGACGTGCCGTCGGGCCGGGTCAGCAGCAGGAAGAGGTCGGCCGTGGCGACGGGCTTGCCGTCCTTGACGGCCACGGACATCTTGTAGCGCGGGGTGTCGGGCACCTCGCGCACGGACTGCGCGATGATGTCCTTCGTCGACTCCTGCTGGGTGTTGAGGTGGCCGTCACCGTAGTTCGTCAGCGACAGGCTGGCCGTGAAGATGACCGGCCAGAGCTGGAAGGCGATCATGAACAGCAGCCCCGGCACGAGGTACTTCAACGGGACCGCGCGGCGCGTGCCGTAGATGGCGAGGATGGCCATCCCGACGAAACCGGCCACGACGACCGCGATGACGTTGCCGGCTAGGGCCAGCTGGGTGGCGATGAAGAAGATCCCCAGGATGGCGAATGCGATCAGCGCCCACTTGATCAGGAGTGCGACGGTTTTGGTCATGAGGCCACTTCCTACTGCGCCGACCCCGGCGCCGTTGCCGATGTGCTCGGGTGGGGGCCGCTGCCGCAGAGCGCGGGGGGCCCGACCGATGAGGGAGGTCGTACGGGAAATGCGAGCCGGTGCGACCGGCAGCGCCGGGACGGTGCCCCGGAGAGGTGGAGAGGTGGAGCGGGCCAGGCTCCCCGGGCCCCGTCTGCTCGACGGGGCCCGGGGGCCGGAGGGCGGTCAGCCCTTCTTGATGTTGGCCGCGATCTCCTTGGCCGCCGCGTCGAGGCGGGACTTCGCGTCCGCCTTGCCGGCGATGAGGTCGGCGGTGGCCTGACCGAAGGGACCCCAGACCGAGTTCATCGCGGGGATGTTCGGCATCGGCAGGCCGTCCTTGCCGGCTTCGAACCAGGCCTTGACGTCGGCATCCTTGGCGGACACCTCGTCGTAGGCCTCGGTGAGGGCCGGCGGGCGCTTGCCGACCTCGAAGAGGGCGAGCTGGACGTCCTTGCGCGGGATGTAGTTCGTGACGAACTCCTGCGCGAGGGCCGCGTTCTTCGCCTTCGAGGAGACGTAGAACATCTGGACGCCGAGGAACGGCTTCATCGCGCCGCCGCCGTAGGAGTCGAGCGAGGGCAGCGGGGCGATGCCGTAGTTGATGCCGGCGTCGGCCGCCTTGCCGACGCTCCACGGGCCGCTGATCATGAACGGCACGGCCTTGGTGTCGAAGAGCGCGTCCTGGTTGGTGTCGTCGACGTTGGTCGACAGGACCTTCTTCTTGCCGAGGTCGACGAGGACCTTGCCGCCGTCGACCGAGCCTGCGCTGTCGACGAGCAGCTTGTTGGGGTCGTAGCCACCGTCGGCCGTCGTGCCGAAGATACCTCCGCCGGGGAAGGCGGAGAAGTACGGGTAGGCGAAGTAGGCGTTGCCGACCTTCGAGACGAACTGGCTGAGGACGCCCTTCGTCTTGCCCTCCTTCATCAGCTTCTCGCCCACGGAGACGAGCTCCGACATGGTCCTCGGCGGGGTCGGGACGAGGTCCTTGTTGTACATCAGGCCGATGTTCTCGACGGCGTAGGGGACGCCGTAGGACTGCCCGTTGAACTTCGTCGCGGCGATCGCCTGCGGGAGGAACTTCGAGGCGACGTCGCTCGAGAGGTTGACGGGCGCCACGGTCGAGTTCTGGACGAGCTCGCCGAGCCAGTCGTGGGCACCGACGATGACGTCCGGACCCTTGCCGACCTTCGTCGCGTCCTTGAACTGCTGACGGGTGTCGGTCGAGATCTGGACCTTGACCTTGATGCCGTTCTCCTGGCCGAACTGGTCGGCATACTTCTGGATCGCGGCCGATCGGTCGGCGTCGCTCCAGATGACGAGGTCGGCGCTCGCGTCACGGGCCGCATCGGCTCCGGTCGCGAGTGTCTCGGCCGGCCCTGCAGCACTGGCAGGGGCCGTCGCCGCGGCGGATGACGCGCCGGCGTCAGGGGTGGGGGGGGCGGGGCTGGAACCGCCGCAGGCGCTGAGGGCGAGGGCGGCAACGCCCGAGACGGCCACGGCACCATACGCACGTTTGTGCATGTCTTCTCCTTTGAAGCCAGGTGGCACACGCCGCCACCGGTGGGCCGAAATGTAGCAAGAACGTGGCTGCAAGATCCAGCCATCTTGCAGAAACTTCTTGCAACGAACCGGTATCGATCCATCGACCACCGGTCCGGGGTGCAGACGAGGGGTGGTCAGACGGCCGCGCGTCGGCAATGATGGTCTCGACCCCCGATCGGTGGGTCATGCCCTTTACAACGGACCGTCCGGCACGTTCCTGCCGGTGAAGGAAGGCAAAGAAGCCATGGCAACAGTGACGTTCGACAACGCGACCCGCATCTACCC
>JBDSSS010000141.1:0-9206 GCA_039928615.1 Terracoccus sp.
GAGGCACGACGTGCGTCCGGTTGAAGTGGACGAAGGGCCACAGCCCACGCTCCTTGCAGGCACCGGCGAAGGCGAGCATCGGCTTGGCGGCGTCACCGGCGGCGTTGTAGGGCACGAGCGGCTCCCGCGTCTCACGCGACCGGACGAGCTCGACGGCCCAGAAGACCCCGAGCCCACGCACGTCACCGACGCTCGGGTGATTCTCGGCCAGCGCCCTCAGGCCGGGGCCGATGACGTCGGTCCCGAGCATCCGCGCGTTCTCGACGATGCCCTCCTCGTGGAAGGCGGTGATCGAGGCGACCGCCGAGGCCGCGGCGAGTGGGTGCCCGGAGTAGGTGAGGCCACCCGGGTAGGGACGCGTGTCGAAGGTCGCCCGGATCGGGTCGGAGAGGATGACCCCGCCCATCGGGACGTAGCCCGAGTTGACCCCCTTGGCGAAGGTGATGAGGTCGGGCGTGACGCCCCAGCGGTCGACGGCGAACCACTCGCCGCACCGGCCGAACCCCGCCATCACCTCGTCGGCGATGAGCATGATGCCGTGCTCGTCGCAGATCTCGCGGACCCCGGCGAGGTAGCCGTCCGGCGGCACGAGGATGCCGTTCGTGCCGACGACCGTCTCGAGGATGATCGCCGCGACGGTGTGCGCTCCCTCGACCATGAGGGTGTCGCGTAGGTGGGCCAGGGCGCGGTCGCGCTCCTGCTCCTCGCTCTCGGAGTGGAACGCGGAGCGGTAGGTGTAGGGACCCCAGAAGTGGACGACGCCGGGCTCCCCCGGCTCGGAGGCCCAGCGCCTCGGGTCGCCGGTCATCGTGATCGCCGCGGACGTCGCGCCGTGGTAGCTGCGGTAGGTGGCCATCACCTTGTGCCGGCCGGTGTGCAGCCGCGCCATCCGGATCGCGTTCTCGTTGGCTTCGGCCCCACCGTTGGTGAAGAAGACGAAGTTCATGCCGTCGGGCGCGACGTCGGTGATCAGCCGCGCGGCCTCACCCCGTGCGTCGTTGGCGAACGACGGCTGGATCGTCGCGAGCCGCCCGGCCTGCTCCTGGATCGCCGCGATCACCTTGGGGTGCTGGTAGCCGATGTTGACGTTGACGAGCTGGCTGCTGAAGTCGAGGTAGCGCTTCCCGGCGTAGTCCCAGAAGTGCGACCCCTCCGCGCGGGCGATCGGCAGCGGGTCGATCAGGCCCTGCGCCGACCACGAGTGGAAGACGTGGGCGCGGTCGAGTGCCCGCACCTCGGCCTCGGTGAGCGCGTCGAGTCGGCCTGCGACGCTGGTGCGCTCGTCGATGTCGGTCATGGGGGTCCTTGTCGTCCGTGGGGATTCGGCGTATGCCGCTGGGTCTGGTTGGTGCGCGGGCTCGCTCAGCGGGTGCGCGGAAAGCCGAGGTCGACCGACGAGGTGGCCGGGTCGGGCCAGCGCTGGGTGACGACCTTGCCGCGGGTGTAGAAGTTGATGCCCTCGGGCCCATACATGTGGGTGTCGCCGAAGAGCGAGTCCTTCCAGCCGCCGAAGGAGTAGTAGGCGACCGGGACGGGGATCGGCACGTTGATCCCGACCATCCCGACCTCGACCTCGTTCTGGAAGCGACGGGCCGCGCCACCGTCACGGGTGAAGATCGCGGTGCCGTTGGCGTACTGGTTGGAGTTGATCAGCGCCAGTCCCTCGTCAAAGGTGTCGACCCGGACGACGGACAGCACCGGCCCGAAGATCTCGTCGCGGTAGACGGTCATGTCGGAGGTGACGTCGTCGAGCAGCGTCATCCCGAGGAAGTAGCCCTCGGCGGGGACCTCCTGGTCCCGGCCGTCGACGACGACCGTGGCGCCGGCCTCGGCGCCCGCGGCGATGTAACCGGCGACCTTGTCGCGGTGCTCGCTCGTGATGAGCGGGCCCATGTCGGTGCCCTCGGCAGCGCCGTCCCCGATGGTGAGCTTCGGCAGTCGCGAGGAGACTGCGGAGACGAGCGCGTCGCCGACGTCGCCGACGGCGACCGCGACGGACAGCGCCATGCAGCGCTCGCCGGCCGCCCCGTAGGCGGCTGAGACGATCGCGTCGGCGGCCATGTCGATGTCGGCATCGGGAAGCACGAGCGCGTGGTTCTTCGCGCCGCCGAGGGCCTGGACGCGCTTGCCGTTGGCCGTCCCCCGCTCGTAGATGTACTTCGCGATGGGCGTCGAGCCGACGAAGCTCACCGCCGCGATCTCGTCGTTGTCGAGGATCGCGTCCACCGCCTCCTTGTCACCCTGGATGACGGTGAAGACGCCGTCGGGCAGCCCGGCCTGCTGCCACAGCTCGGCGAGGAAGAGCGAGGCGGACGGGTCCTTCTCGCTCGGCTTGAGGATGAAGGCGTTGCCGCACGCGATCGCGTTGCAGCACATCCACAGCGGGACCATCGCGGGGAAGTTGAAGGGGGTGATCCCGGCGACGACACCGAGCGCTTGGCGCATCTGGTAGACGTCGACCCCGGCGCTCGCCTGCTCGGAGAAACCGCCCTTGAGCAGCTGCGGGACGCCCGTGGCGAACTCGGCGTTCTCGAGACCGCGGGCGATCTCACCCGCGGCGTCGGACAGGACCTTGCCGTGCTCGGCGGTGATGATCGCCGCGAGCTCGTCGGAGCGGTTGTTGAGCAGCTCGCGGAAGGCGAAGAGGACACCGGCGCGCTTGGACAGCGAGCTCGTGCGCCAGTCGCGGGCCGCCGCCGCGGCGACCTTGACGGCCGCGTCGACCTCGGCTGTGGAGGCGAGGGGGACCTCTCCGGTCTGCCGCCCCGTGGCCGGGTCGTGCACGGGTGAGGTGCGACCCGACGTGCCGGGCGTGCGCGTCCCGCCGATCCAGTGGTCGATGGGCGTCACGGAGGTGCTCTCGGTCGTCGTCATGACCACAGATTACGTCCCACTCCGGTGCCACACAAAGCATGTTTCGCTACACTACAAAGATGCGCGCCGTCCTGTCCGCCCTCGAGGAGCGGCTCGACGCGCCCTCGGCCAAGGGCCTGGCCCAGTCGGTGACCCGGGCGATCCGCGACGGTGTGCTCGTGTCCGGTGACCACCTCCCACCGATCCGCCGGGTCGCCGAGGAGCTGATGGTCTCGCCGACGACGGTGAGCGCGGCCTGGCAGATGCTGGCCCGCTCGGGCACGATCCGCTCCGACGGGCGGCGGGGCACGACGATCTCCCCCACCGGCCACCCCGGCGGGGACCGCTACGCGCGGGCCCTGCGGCACGAGTCCGAGGTGACCCTCGACCTGTCCACCGGCATCCCCGACGCGACGCTGCTGCCCGACCTCGCTCCGGTCCTCGCCGGCCTCACCGCGACCCCGACCCCGGGCAGCTATCTCGACGACCCCGTGCTCGCCGAGCTGCGCGCCGCCCTCATCGACCAGTGGCCGTATGCCGTCGAGGACGTGCTCGTCGTCGACGGCGCCATGGACGCGCTCGACCTCATCGTGCGCACGCTGCTGCGTCCCGGTGACCTCGTCCTCGTCGAGAACCCCGGCTTCCCCCCGTTGCTCGACCTGCTGGAGGACCGCGGGGTGGAGGTGGCCGGCCTGCCCCTCGATGCCAGCGGCGTCGAGCTCGACGCCGTCGAGGCGGCCCTCGAGCGCCGACCGACCGCCCTGTTCGTCCAGCCGCGCGGTCAGAACCCGACGGGCGTCTCGATGTCACCGACCCGCGCTGCCCGCCTCGCCGCGCTGATGCGGGGGTCGTCGTGCTTCGTCGTCGAGGACGACTCGGGTGGCGACATCGCCACCTCGGTGCCGACCAGCCTCGGCCGCTGGATCCCCGACCAGGTGCTCCACGTCCGCAGCTTCAGCAAGTCCCACGGACCCGACCTGCGCCTCGCCGCGATCAGCGGTCCCGATCCCCTGCTCTCGCCGGTCCGCCGCACCCGTGCTCTCGGGCAGGGGTGGACGAGCCGTCTGCTTCAGCGCGTCCTCGCCTCCCTCCTGCTCGACCCCGCGGCCCGCGAAGCGGTCGGGCGGGCGCGGGCGGAGTACTCACGGCGCCGCGAGCTCGTCGTCGACCGCCTCGGCGAGCACGGCATCTCGGTGACCGGCACCGACGGGCTCAACATCTGGGTCCCGGTGCGCGACGAGTCCGCGGCCGTGCTGCGCCTCGGCGCCCGCGGCATCGCCGTCACCCCGGGAGCCCCCTTCACCGTGACGGACGAGAGCACCGCCGGGGGCGGGCACGTCCGGGTCACCACCGGGCTGCTCCGCGACCACCACGTCGAGATCGCGGACCAGATCGCCGAGGCCGCCCACGCCGGCTCCTGGACCGCCCAGCACCGGTGAGCCGGCGGGCAGCGTGGTGGGCCGGACGGCTGCGCGAGCGCGATCCGGCGCTCTAGAGTGGGCGCTCACGCTGCGAGCGCGCGGCTGACGACAGGGGTTCGCACCATGACCAAACACGCCCTCGCGGCCGGACTGCTCGCCGCCGCGATCGGTCTGGGCGGCTGCACCGCCGACGGCAGCATCCAGGTGGGGTCCGGTGCAGGCGCCGCTGCCCGGGCTGACTCGCTCTGGGCCAACCGGACCGACTGGACGGGGGACAACTCGAAGGTCATCGGCCTCGTGCGCCAGGCCGGCTTCGGCGACGCGGGGACCTACACGATCGCCCTCGCCACCAAGGCCATGCCCTACCAGCTCACCGTCAACCTCGACGACCCGGAGAAGCCCGTCAGCGCGACCGACTTCACCGTGCCCGCGACGATCATGCTCGGGACCGTCGCCAACCTCGACGAGGTCCGCGTCCTCGGCGGCGCCGGCCAGTTCACGCTGACGAAGGCGGAGGCGAGCACCGGGCTCGGCTACGACGTCAAGCTGCTCGGCAAGGACCTCAGCGCCCTGCGCTCCTACGTCGCCTCGGCCGAGGACTGAGCCGCGCCGCGAGACTCAGCCGACGGTGATCGCGTCGAGGCGCTCCTTGATGAAGTCGCCCGACACGACCGGCGCGAGGCCCGACCGTCGACCGATGGGTGGGGCGAGCGGCTGGACGCGCGTGTCGTGGTTGGCCTCGTAGAAGTAGACGAGCGAGACGAGGTCCTCGTCCGGGTGGGCCTCCTGCGGCGGCAGCACCCGGTGCCGGTTGGACTTCCACCGGCCACCGCTCCACAGCGCCAGCAGGTCCCCCGTGTTGATCGTCAGGGCCGCCGGGTCCCACGGAGCGTCCTGCCACCCGTCGTCCTCGGTCCACACCTGCAGGCCCCCGGCGCCGGGCTCCCGGTCGAGGATCGTCACCGTCCCGAAGTCCGTGTGCGGGCCGATCCGGAACTGGCCCTCGGCGACCTCGCCGACGTGCGCGAGCGGGGGGTACCAGTTGAGGTTGAGGGTGAAGGTCGAGCGGTCGGTGTGGCGGGTGAAGAAGTCCACCGGCTGGCCGAGCGCGGCCGCGCAGATCCGGAGCAGCTCGTCACCGAGCGCCCGCATCCGCTCGAGGTAGTCGGTGACGACCGGCTCGAGCCCCGGCACCTCGCCCGGCCACACGTTGTCGGGGAACCAGTAGGCGTCGGCGTCGGGGTCGCCGGTCTTCGCGTCGGCCCCGACGGCATAGGTCTCCTTGGCGTCGGGCGGCGTCTCCGTGCCCTCCGAGTAGCCGTTCGCCTCCACACCGGGAGGCAGCCAGCCACGCCCCGCGATGGAGACGGCATACGCCTGCTTCTGCGCGGGCGTGAGGGCGAAGAACTCACGGGATCGCTCCCGCAGCTCGGTGGCCACCTCGGGCGGCACGCCGTGCCCGGTGACGAGCATGAAGCCGACCGACGTCAGTGCGTCGTCGACGGCGGCGGCGACCTCCGCGCGGTCGGCGTCCGAGCCGCTGAACCACGGCCCGATGTCGATGACGGGGACGTGCCCCACCGGCGCCACCTCAGGCCTCCCCGTCGGCACCGGGCACCCCGATGTCCTCGTTCCACAGGTCGGGTCGGTCGGCGATGAAGTCGGTCATCATCGTGACGCACTCCGCGTCGTCGAGCACCCGCACCTCGACGCCGTTCTCGGCGAGCCACTCGTGACCGCCGAAGAAGGTCTCGGCCTCGCCCACGACGACCCGGGAGATCCCGAACTGGCGCACGAGGCCGGAGCAGTACCAGCAGGGCGACAGCGTCGTGACCATCGTCGTGCCGGCATACGTCCGCTGCCGACCGGCGCGACGGAAGGCGTCCGTCTCGCCGTGGACCGACGGGTCGTCGTCCTGGACACGTCGGTTGTGGCCGCTGCCGAGCAGCACCCCGTCGGCGCCGTAGAGGGCCCCGCCGATCGGTATGCCGCCCTCCGCGAGACCTGCTCGCGCCTCACCGATCGCGGTCGCGAGCCAGCGCCGGGCGGTGGCGTCGTCGAGCTCGAGCACGTCAGACCGCCCGGTCGAACGCCGAGGTGGGCTTGAGGACCCGGACGAGGACGGCATACACGACCGCCGAGATGACGAAGCCGACGAAGAAGGTGCTGTCGCCGAAGTTCGGGTGCGCGGAGGGGACGGGCCCGACGTAGTTTGTCTGGTTGGAGAAGAGCCAGACCGAGATGATGAGACCGGCGAGCATGGCGATCGGGCCCGCCCAGTTCTTCGAGGTGGGGTCCTCGGCGACGGCGGTGATCCGGGCGTCGTCACCGCGGCGCATCAGCCGGTCGACGAACACGACGGCGAGCCACGGTCCGATCCAGTAGGCGATGATGAGCAGGAAGTTCTCGTAGACCTCCGGCTCGTCGAGGTAGGTGAAGGCGATGATGCCGCCCGCGATCCCGAAGACGATGGCGACGATCCCGCGCCGCAGCCGGTAGCCGATCTTGATCCCCATCGCGAGGAACGACATCGCGCCGGAGTAGATGTTGAGCACGTTGGCCGAGACGGCGCCCAGGGCGATGGCGAGCAGCGTGATCGACGAGATCCACGCCGGCATCGAGTGGGTGAAGGCGTCGGTGGGCGAGGCGCCGTCGGCCAGCCCGGTGTTGACGATCGTCGCCGACGCGGCGCCGACGATCATGAGGGCGCTGCAGCTGACGAAGTCGCCGAGCCCGGCGGCGATCCCGGCCTTGCGCCCGTCGCCCTCGGGCAGGTAGCGGGTGTAGTCCGAGGCGTAGGGGTTCCAGCCGGCCGAGTAGCCGAAGGCCGCCGCGAGCGTGATCAGGAAGGCGCCCGTCGTGGGGATGCCACCGGTGCCGGGCGCCGAGAGGTTGGCGTGCCCGAAGGTGCTCACCGCCGCGAGGACGAAGGCCACGACGAGGAAGGGGAAGGCGATCCGCTCGAAGAGGTGGATGAGGTTGTGGCCGAAGAAGGCGACGAGGATCTGGGCGACGATGACGATCGCGAGCGCCACCTGCGGCGAGATCGGCAGCAGCGTCGCGAGGGCGTAGGCGCCGCTGATGCTGTTGACGGCGAACCAGCCGACGCCGGCCATGAGTGACATGAGCGTGGCGGGCAGCAGGTTGCCCCAGTAGCCGAACGCGGTCCGGCTCAGGACCATCTGCGCGAGGCCGTGACGCGGGCCCCACGCTGACAGGACGCCGTGCGTGATCGAGCCGAGCGCGTTGCCGATGAGCACGGCGGCGACGGCCTGCCAGAAGGAGAGGCCGAAGAAGAGGACCCCGATCACACCGACGAAGACGGTCGCGAACTCGAGGTTCGGGCTCATCCACGTGGTGAAGAGGTGCCAGGGCTTGCCGTGTCGGTCCTCGACCGGGACCCGCTCGATGCCACCGGGCTCGATCTTGCCGGCCGACGTCCCGTAGTCGCGCAGGACGTCCTCGCCGGGCTCAGCCGGCCGTGTTGTCGTCATGAGTGCCAATGCTGGCGACCCGTGGTCATCCTGTGCAAGTCGCCGCCTCAGAGTTAACGCGCCGGAAACAGCCCGGTCAGGCGCGGCTCGGACTCCGCGGGCTCTACTCGGCGTCGGTGGCCTTCGCCTTGAGCCGGGCGTTCTCGGCCCGCACCTCGGCGAAGGAGGCCCGCTCGGCCGCCAGCCAGTCGGGCATCTCCTCGAGGAGGGTCGCGATCTGCTCGCTCGTGAGGAACTCGGTGACCCCGCCCCGGGCCAGCCCCGAGTTGGAGATGCCGAGCCGGCGGGACGCCTCCTGGCGCGGGTGCGGCCCGTTGCGGCGCAGGTCGGCGAGCCACTCGGGCGGGTTGGCGTTGAGCTCGTTCAGCTCGGCCCGGCTCACCGCCCCCTCCTGGAACTCCGCCGGCGTCTCGGCGAGCAGGACCCCGAGCTTCTTGGCGGCGGTCTGCGGCTTCATGGTCTGCGGCGTGGGCGAGCTCATGGGACTCAGCGTAGAGCGTGCCGACACCGCCCCCGGACCGTCGCGCCCGACCCTGCACTAGCCTCGGAGGCCCATCCCCCGTCCGGAAGGACCCCGATGACGGAGCCGTTCCGCGTCCAGTTCGTCCCCGGCGTCACCCCCGACAAGTGGCTGCGGACGTGGAGCGCCCGGATGCCGGAGCAGCCCGTCGAGGTTGCGGTCGTCGAGGAGCCTGACCAGCTCGACGGTCTGCACTCCGGGGTGGCGTCGATGTGCTTCGTCCGGCTCCCCGTCGAGCGCGACGGCCTGCACGTCATCCCGCTCTACCTCGAGGACCCGGTCGTCGTCGTCGCCAAGGAGCACGCGGTCGCCGCCTTCGAGAGCGTCGACGTGTCCGACCTCGCCGACGAGGGTCTGCTCCAGGAGCCCGAGACCGTCCCCGAGTGGGCGGCCATCGCCGACGCCGAGGCGATCGAGCGAGCGCGCGCACTGGCGCCGATGACGGCCAGGACGGCGATCTCGGTGGCCGCCGCAGGATCCGGCATCGTCATCGTGCCGCTCTCGGTCGCGCGGTTGCACCATCGCAAAGACGTCGTCCACCGCCCGGTGACGGGTGTCGCACAGTCGCAGATCGGGCTCGCCTGGCGGGTCGACGACGACGACCCGAGGATCGAGACCTTCATCGGCATCGTCCGGGGCCGCACCGAGCGCAGCACCCGTGGTGGGGCCGAGGCCGACCCGCCCCAGCCGGGCGGTGACCGAACCGGCAGGCGGTCCGCGACCACGCCGTCATCGAGCCCTCGCACCGCGTCGGGTGGTCGGAGAGGCGGCGCCGGCCGACCGTCCGACCGCAAGCAGCGCGGCGGCTCGGGGGGTCGGACCCGCCGCAAGGGTCGATGATGGCCGGGCTGCCGTGACCCTTACGGGATCTCTGGTCCAGGCTCATCCCCGGTCGAGTGCCCAGTTTCGTACGCCCGG
>JBDSSS010000142.1:0-16127 GCA_039928615.1 Terracoccus sp.
GGGCACTCGACGGGAGGACGGGCCTGGGAGTGGCCGTCAGGCGGTGAGGGCGAGGACGACGGTCGCCGAGGTCACGGCGGCGACCGCGCACACGGCGCCGGTGAGGGCGAGTCGTCGCAGGTCGACCGTGAGACCGGCCGACCGGCAGCGCTGGGCCCACAGGAGGGTCGCGACCGACCCCCACAGCGTGACGAGGGGACCGGCGTTGACGCCGACGAGGAGGGCTGCGAGGCGCACGGGTGACGCGGCGACCGTGGGCTCGAGGGCGAGGTAGGCGGGCAGGTTGTTGAGCCCGTTGGAGCTGAGCGCCCCGATCCCGCTGACTCGCAACAGGTCCGGCAGCGTCGTGCCCGATCCCACCACCCCGCGCAGCCACGCCTCGAGCCCGAGGCTCAGCGCGACGTCGACGACGACGAAGAGGACGGCGACGCCGATGACGGTGAGCCACGGCAGGCTCACCCTGCGCAGCAGCTCGGGGGCCCGCCACGCCGTCAGTGCTGCGAGGACCGCAGCCCCGCCGACGGCGGCGATCGCCGGCTGGACCCCGGACACGAAGGCGACGGCCAGCACGAAGCAGACGACGGCCGCCCCGAGCATCAGCGGCCGGTCGTGCGGCTCGGAGCGCGGCGGCGTCGTGAACCGTCCGCCGAGGTCGCGGTGGTGCAGCAGCCAGAGCACCGCCACGGTCGCCACGACCGAGGCAAGCGCCGGGGCGGCCATCAGCGCGATGTAGTCGTGCCCGTCCACACCCGCCGCGGCGAAGGGGTGCAGCGCGAGGAGGTTGGTGAGGTTGGAGACCGGGAGCAGCAGCGAGGCCGTGTTGGCCAGCCACAGGGTCGTCATCGCGAAGGGCAGCGGGGGAGCGCCGACCTGACCGGCGACGACGACCGCCACCGGAGTGAGCAGCACCGCGGTCGTGTCGAGGCTCAGCACGGTCGTGCAGACGACGGCGAGGGCGACGACGAGCAGCCACAGGACGGTGACCCGGCCCCGGGCGGCGCGGGCGGCGTGGTGGGCGGCCTCGTCGAAGAGGCCGACGAGGTCGCAGATCTCGGCCACGACGGTGATCGCGAGGAGGAAGACGAGGATCGGGCCGACCCGCTCGACGAGCAGACCCAGGTCCATCACGGGCGGGCCCTCACGGTGACCCGACCGGCTCGTGGACGGAGAGGACCCAGGGCCGCCCCGGCTTGGGCGGCTCGGCCAGCTCGACGTCGAAGCGGGCTGCGAGCTGCTCGGCGAGCGCTCCGGGTGTGCGCGGTGCGTCGGCCCGGACGAGCTCCCGTGTGACGAGCCCCCGGGTGTGCTTGGCCATGTGCGAGGCGCCGGGCACGGCCACCTGGACCCACCGCTCGGCGAGCGCTCCCGTGGGACGCCACAGTCCGGCATACGTGCTGGATCGGCAGTCGACGACGACCTCCGTGGGGCGCACGGCAGCCTCGAGGGCCAGGGCGAGGTGCGGGCGCCACTCGCGGGCGAGGTAACCCACGCCGGGCAGGGTCGCGCAGACGTCGAGGCGGTAGGCGGGGACCCGGTCGGTGAGGCGGAGCAGCCCGAACATCGCCGACACGATGGCGACCTGGCGGTGGGCGCGGCGGCGGGCGGCCGTGTCGAGGGTGGTGTAACCGAGGGCCTGGTAGAGCACGCCGGTGTAGACGGACACGGCCGCGGCGGTGGGGGCGCTCCGCAGGCGCGTGTTGCGCTCCATCTCCGCGACGAGGTTGGGGTTCACCCCGAGGACCGCGTGGGCGTCGGGCTCCGTGCTCGCCGCGCCGACGGCGTCGACGACCGCCGCACGCTGGTCGGTCAGCTCCGGGAAGGACAGCGAGTCGAGGTCGAGGGTGCGGCCCCGTCGGGCCGGGGTCTTGCCCTCGGACGGGGGGAGCAGGATCAGCACGGCCACACTCTAGGGACCGATCCTGCGGCCGGCATGCATAGGGTGTCGCCATGGCCCAGCGCAGGATCGTCTACCGCACCGGAGCGACGCAGGGCGGGGTCGGTGCCGCCCTCACGGAGCGTTTCGCCGAGATCCGCCGGGAGCAGGAGATCACCGAGGACTTCCCGCCCGAGGTCGTCGTGGAGGCGGTCGCTGCGGCCGGTGACGCGCGGCTGCCCGAGCGGGACGAGACCGAGGTTCCCTTCGTCACGATCGACCCGCCGGGCTCGATGGACCTCGACCAGGCGCTCTTCCTCGAGCGGCAGGGCGAGGGGTACCGGGTGCGCTACGCCATCGCCGACGTGCCGGCCTTCGTGCGCCCCGGTGGCGCCGTCGATGAGGAGGCCCGGCGCCGGGGGCAGACCGTCTACTGCCCCGACACCCGGGTCCCGCTGCACCCGACCGAGCTGAGCGAGGGCGCGGCGAGCCTGCTGCCCGACGAGGTCCGACCGGCGTTTGTCTGGGACATCACGCTCGACGCGGCGGGGGAGTCGACCGCCGTCACCGTCTACCGCGCGATGGTGCGCAGCATCCGGCGCTACGACTACGACGAGGTGCAGGCCGCCGTCGACGCCGGCACGGCCGAGCACTGCCTGATGGTCCTGCGCGAGGTCGGCCGCAAGCGCGTCGAGCTCGAGCAGGCCCGGGGCGGTGCGTCGCTACCGATGCCGGAGCAGGAGGTCGCGGAGGACGAGGATGGATCGGACGGCGAGGACGGCGGCTTCACCGTCTCGTTCCGGCCGGTCGTCGAGGCGGAGGACTGGAACGCGCAGGTCTCGCTTCTCACGGGCATGGGGGCGGCCGAGATGATGCTGGCCGGGGGCATCGGCATCCTGCGGACCATGCCGCCGCCGGACGAGCGGGACGTGCAGCAGTTCCACCGTCAGGCGGCGGCGATGGGCGTGCCGTGGCCGACGGAGATGCGCTACGGCGCGTTCCTGCGGACCCTCGACCGCACCGACCCGAAGCACCTCGCGCTCATCCACGAGGCGACCTCGCTCTTCCGCGGGGCGGGCTACACCCCGTTCGAGGGTGCACCGCCGGAGCAGCCGCTCCACGCGGCCGTCGCGAGTCCTTATGCCCACGTGACGGCCCCACTGCGCCGGCTCGTCGACCGCTTCGGCCTCGTGGTCTGCGAGTCGCTGGCGAGCGGCGAGCAGGTGCCTGAGTGGGTGCGCACCGCGCTGCCGACCCTGCCCGACCTGATGGGTGCCTCCGACCGTCGCACGCGCGCGGTGGAGCGGGCCTGCACCGATGCGGTCGAGGCGGCCGAGCTGCTCGCGCACGTCGGGTCGGAGCTGACGGGGGTCGTCGTCGACGCCTCGGACAAGGGTGTCGTCGTCCAGCTGATCGAGGTCGCGGTCGTCACGCGGGCTGCCGGTGCGGCGGAGGCCGGGACGACCGTCCGGGTGCGCGTCGACTCGGCGTCGGTCGAGACCGGCACGGTCACCCTCACCGTCGTCGCCTGACTCCCCTCCTCGAACCCGCCGTCCCCCCTGCCGGGTCGATGTATCTCCGCGCTCCCCGGGGTCCGCAGATACATCGACCCGGGAGGAGGTGGGGCTGGGAAGGAGCGGATGCGGTGGATCACGGGGTCCGGTGGGAGACTCGTGGGCGATGACTGGAGGACCACTCAGATGAGCGCATCGACCACCGACCGCGACCTCGCGCCGGCTCAGCCGACCAGACGCCTCGACCCCGAGGCGCGCGAGGTGACCGAGCAGGCCGCCCGGCGGCGCACCTTCGCCGTGATCTCGCACCCCGACGCCGGCAAGTCGACCCTCACCGAGGCCCTCGCGCTGCACGCCCACGCCATCGGTGAGGCTGGTGCCGTCCACGGCAAGGGTGCGCGCAAGGGCGTCGTGTCCGACTGGATGGACATGGAGAAGGACCGCGGCATCTCGATCACGTCCGCGGTGCTCCAGTTCGCGTATGCCGGCACGGTCGTCAACCTGCTCGACACCCCCGGTCACGCCGACTTCTCCGAGGACACCTACCGGGTGTTTGCCGCCGTCGACGCCGCCGTCATGCTCGTCGACGCGGCCAAGGGGATCGAGCCGCAGACGCTCAAGCTCTTCGAGGTCTGCCGAGTCCGTGGGGTGCCCGTCATCACGGTCATCAACAAGTGGGACCGGCCCGGTCTCGACGCGCTCGCCATCATGGACGAGCTGACCAACCGGATCGACCTGCACCCGATGCCGCTCACCTGGCCAGTCGGTGTCGCGGGGGACTTCCGTGGTGTCGTCGACGGCGCCACCGGCGAGTTCGTCGAGTTCACCCGCACCCCGGGCGGGGCGACCGAGGCGATCACGACACGGCATACCGCGGAGGAGGCGCTGCGCACCCAGGGCGACGTCTTCGAGCAGGCCGTCGAGGAGCTCGACCTGCTGCGCTCGTCCGGCCACGAGTTCGACATGGAGCTCTTCCTCTCGGGCGCGGCCTCGCCCGTGCTGTTCGGCTCGGCGGTCCTCAACTTCGGCGTGCGCCAGCTGCTCGACACGCTCGTCGAGCTCGCACCGGCGCCCGGGGCCCGACCCGATCGCTCCGGCGCCCCCCGCGAGGTGGCGGCTCCGTTCTCCGGCTTCGTCTTCAAGATCCAGGCCGGCATGGACAAGGCACACCGCGACCGGCTCGCCTTCATGCGGGTCTGCTCGGGCCGATTCAGCCGCGGCATGGTCCTCACCCACGGCGACACGGGCCGACCCTTCGCCACGAAGTACGCGCAGAGCGTCTTCGGCCGCGACCGCACGACCGTCGACGAGGCCTTCCCGGGCGACGTCATCGGCCTCGTCAACGCCAACGCCCTGCGAGTCGGAGACACCCTCTTCGCCGACGAGAGCGTCGCCTTCCCGCGCATCCCGCTCTTTGCCCCGGAGCACTTCGCGGTGGCGCGGGCGGCCGTGAGCGGCAAGCAGAAGCAGTTCCGCCGTGGCATCGAGCAGCTGGGGGAGGAGGGCGTCGTCCAGGTGCTCCAGTCCGACCGCCGTGGTGCCCAGGCCCCGGTCCTCGCGGCCGTCGGACCGATGCAGTTCGACGTCGCGAAGCACCGGATGGAGCACGAGTTCGGCTCGGCCATCCGGCTCGAGGTGCTGCCCTACGGCGTCGCCCGCGCCGTCACGGCGGAGGCGATGCAGGCCGTCGACAGCCGACCGGGGTGCGAGGCCTTCACCCGCGGCGACGGCGTCCACATCGCCGCCTTCGTCGACAAGTGGCGGATGGCGTCGGTGGAGCGCGACCTGCCGGACGACAGCCTCGGCCCCATCTTCGGATGACGCCGTGAGCAAGCGCCTCGAGGAGATCGACTGGCAGCCGACGGCGCTCGGCACGATCAGCCTGCGACGTCGGCTCGAGCCGACGCTCAAGGTCGATGTCTACGAGGTGAAGCTGGGCGATGAGTTCCTCATGTCCAGCCTGTTCACCGTGGCCGAGGTCGCGCTCGCCCGGCTCGGCCTCGCGGCTGTCGAGGCGGCCGAGGGCGAGCGGCTCGACGTCGTCGTCGGGGGTCTGGGCCTCGGCTACACCGCGGTGGCGGCGCTCGAGGACGACCGGGTCGGCACCGTGACCGTCGTCGAGGCGTTGGCCCCGGTGATCACGTGGCACGAGCGCCAGCTCCTGCCGGAGACCGCGAGCCTGACGACCGACCCGAGGACGCGGCTGCTCGAGGGCGACTTCTTCGCGCTCGCCCGAGCGGGCAACGGCTTCGGCGACGCTCCGGAGCGTCTCCACGCCGTGCTCCTCGACGTCGACCACACGCCGCACCACGTGCTGCACCCCAGCCACGTCGACCTCTACGAGCGGGCCGGCCTCGAGCGCCTCGCAGACCGACTGCACCCGGGCGGCGTCTTCGCGCTGTGGTCGGATGAGGCCCCGGAGCCGGACTTCACCGCTCTGCTCGCCGACGTCTTCGGGTCGGCCGAGGGCCACGCGGTGACCTTCGCCAACCCCCTGACCGGCGGCACTTCCGCCAACGGCGTCTACGTCGCGACGAAGGCAACCGCAGCGCCGGCCGCGGGGGAGTGAACCCACGCGGTATGCCGCTGCGCCGGCGGGTCGGCAGCACCCGGCACACGCCCCTATGCTGGGCCGTGGATGAGTCGGCCAGACGGTCGCGTCAGGACCTCGGTCCTGCCGAGGAACGTCCGGGCTCCACAGGGCAGGGTGGTGGCCAACAGCCACCCGGGGTGACCCGCGGGACAGTGCCACAGAAAACAGACCGCCGGCCGCTTCGGCAGCCGGTAAGGGTGAAACGGTGGTGTAAGAGACCACCAGCGGTCCAGGTGACTGGACCGGCTCGGTAAACCCCACCCGGAGCAAGTCCAGACAGTGCATGTTCGGAGCCCTCGGGCTCCGTGGAGACCGGCCCGGTCGAGTGCACGGGTAGGACGCTCGAGCCGGCCAGCAATGGCCGGCCCAGATGGATGGCCGTCGCTGCACCACGTCGGTAACGACGGTGCGGAACAGAACCCGGCGTATCGGCCGACTCATCCCACATGACCCCGGCTTGGTCGGATATGCGGCATGTATGGGTCTAAGATCGCGAGTGTCGTGATTTTTCCGCTTTTTAGAAGGCCAGCGATGACTCCCGTGCAAATCGCCCAGACCCGTGCAGACCGGCTCCCCACCACCGAGCTCCTCGACGAGGATGCGCTCCCACCGGGGTTCGTCGTCGACTCGAGCTACGAGGAGCGGCGCCTGACCGAGGTGCGCCGCCTGGGGCTGCTCGACAACGAGCCCGAGGAGCGGCTCTCGAGGGTGGTCCGGCTGGCGGCGATGGTGCTCGGCCTCGACTCCGTGTCGATCAATCTCGTCGACCGCGACCGGGTCTTCTCGGCCGCGTCGATCGGGGCGCCCGTCCGCGAGATCCCGCGCGACGGCAGCTTCTGCAGCCTGGCCATCCAGCAGCCCAACCTCATGGTGGTGCCCGACGCCAGCGCCGACGCGCGCTACCGGGACTTCCCGTTCGTCCAGCACGGGATCCGCTTCTATGCCGGACAACCCCTCGTCGGCCCGGGCGGCTACCCCGTGGGCGCGCTCTGTGTGTGGGGCAGGGACCCGCGCGACCTCAGCCCGCGCGAGCAGGAGACGCTGCGCGACCTGGGTGACCTGGTCTCGCGTGAGCTCGCAGAGGAGGCTGAGGTCATCCGGGCGAGCGAGGTCCAGGCGGCGCTGGTGCCGACCGCCGTGCCCGACCTGCCCGGGTACGAGGTCGCCGGTCAGTGCCTGCCCTCCCGCAACCTCAGCGGTGACTTCTACGACTGGCACCCCATTCGCGACACCCTGCAGATCACGATCGCCGACGTGATGGGCAAGGGGGTCGGGGCGGCGATCATCGCGGCGGGCCTGCGCGCCCTCCTGCGTGGCGCCTCCCGGCACAACGAGCTCGACGAGGCCGTCGCCCGTGCGGCGTCGAGCATGGACGGCGACTTCACGGCGACCGGAGCGTTCGCGACCTTGTGGACGGCCCGCCTCGACCCGCGGACGCACGTCCTGCAGTACGTCGATGCCGGTCACGGACTGGCGATCATCCTCTCGCCCGACGGGTCGATCAGGAGACTGGCGAGCAGCGGGATGCCCATCGGGGCGCTCCAGGGGGACCGCTGGACCATGCACGAGGACCATCTGGCGCCGGGCGAGATGCTCGTCTCGACCTCCGACGGGACCCTCGACCTCTTCCCCGACCTCCGTTCGGTTGGGACGGCGCTGCGACAGATCGCGGCGCATTCACGCTCGGCGGAGGAGCTCGTGCAGTCGATGGTCGACCTCGCGCGCCAGGGGGCGGCCAGCGACGACGTGACCTTCCTCGCCCTGTGGCGCACGGGTCCGTAATGCACCGGGCCCTCGTCCGGCTGCTCGTCACCGGGACGCTGCTCTTCGGCACGATCTACGTCGGCTGGCGCTGGGGTTTCTCGGTCAACTGGGCGGCGTGGTGGATCGCGGTGCCGCTCGTCGTCGCCGAGACCTACTCCCTCATCGACGCGTACCTCTTTGGGCTGACTGTCTGGCGGATCAAGGAGCGGCCTGCTCCGGAGCCCCCGGCCCCTGACGCGACCGTCGACGTCTTCATCACGACCTACAACGAGCCTGTCGAGATGGTCATGGCGACGGCGCGTGAGGCGCTGGCGATCCGGCACCCGCACACGACGTGGGTGCTCGACGACGGCGACCGACCCGAGATGCGCGACGCCGCAGCCGCAGGCGGGGTGCAGTACCTCACCCGCACCGAGAACTGGCGTGACCGTCCGCGCCACGCGAAGGCCGGCAACCTCAACAACGCGCTGCTCCTCACCGAGGGCGAGTTCATGCTCATCCTCGATGCCGACCAGATCCCCGACCCGCGGATCCTCGACCACACCCTCGGGTACTTCCGTGATGACCGGGTGGCGCTCGTGCAGACCCCCCAGTGGTTCAGCAATGTCACCCCGTCCGACCCCTTGGGCAGCCAGGCCCCGCTCTTCTACGGTCCGCTCCAGCAGGGCAAGGACGGCTGGAACGCCGCCTTCTTCTGCGGCTCGAATGCCGTCCTGCGCCGTGATGCCCTCATGCAGCTCGGCATCGTCGGCTACGTCCGCGACGTCCGCCACGCGGTCGACCGGGCCCTGCGGACCTCCTCTCGGGTGCTCACGAAGGCGGCCCGGACGACCTCCTCCGACGCCGGCGGTGAGGCGTTGGAGAAGGTGCGGGAGGCCGTCTCCCACGCCCGCAACCAGGTGTCGCTCGGGGTCCCGGTCAGCGAGGTGACCTGGGCCCTTCGCGGCGCGGTCGACGCTGCGAGCCGCACCGTCGTCGACGAGGACCTGCGCTCGATCCGCGCCGACCTTGCCGTCATCAACGCGCTCACCCAGGCGGGTATCGAGAGCGACCCCGGCTCGGTGCTCGTCCACGACGAGGCACTCGACGCGCTCGCCGAGCGAGACCTCTCGCCCCTCGCCTCGCTCACGGCGGTCGCCGGTCTCGTGCGGGCCGTGGACGTGGGCCTCGACGACGAGGCCCAGCCGATGATGCCGCTCGCCACGGTGTCGGTCACCGAGGACATGGCGACGTGCATGCGGCTGCACGGGCTCGGGTGGTCATCGGTCTACCACCACGAGATCCTCGCCCACGGGCTGGCGCCCGAGGACCTCGGCACCATGCTCCAGCAACGGTTGCGCTGGGCCCAGGGGACCATGCAGGTCATGATGCGGGAGAACCCGCTCGTCCAGCGCGGCCTCACCGTCCCGCAACGGCTGATGTACTTCTCGACGATGTGGAGCTACCTTTCCGGCTTCGCGACGGTCGTCTACCTCGTGGCGCCGGTGCTCTACCTCTGCTTCGGAGTCCTCCCGGTGGAGGCCTACGGCCTGGAGTTCATCGCGCACTTCGTGCCCTACATCGTGATGAACCAGCTGCTCTTCCTCGTCGTGGGACGCGGTGTCAAGACGTGGCGCGGCCAGCAGTACAGTCTCGCCCTCTTCCCGCTGTGGATCCGGGCCTGTACGACCGCGGCCTCCAACGTCGTGCTCGGGACACCGCTGGGGTTCGTCGTCACGCCGAAGACGCGCCAGGCGACCGCGGGTTTCCCGGTGCGGCTCGTCCTGCCCCAGCTGATTGCCAGCGTTGTCCTCGTCAGTGCCGCCATCGTGGGCGTCGTCCGGCTCCTCCTGGGTGCTGACAACACCGGGATCGGTACCCTCGTCAACGTCCTCTGGGTCGGCTACGACCTCGTTGCCCTCTCCGTCATCTTCCAGGCCGCCCTCTTCCGTGGCCCCGACTCCGAAGTGGAGCCCCCCGCCGTATGAACCTCGAGACCTCCCCCCAAGGGACCGACGCCATCGTGATCCGCTGCGACGGACGGCTGACCATGGCCACCGCCCCCGCCCTCAAGGCAGCCGTCGCCGCGACGATCACCGACGAGCGCCCGCGCGTCGTCGTCGACCTCACCGGCATCGCCTTCGTCGACTCCTCCGGACTCGGCGCGCTCGTCAGCGGGCTGAAGGCGACTCGTCAGGCCGGTGGTGACCTGCGCATCGTCGGAGTCGGTGACCAGGTCCGCACCGTCCTCAGCCTGACCAACCTCGACCGTGTGCTGCACCCCTACGACAAGATCGAGGACGCCACCCATGCCTGGTGACTACACGGTGGCGACGCTCGCGGTCCCCGAGAGCCTCGACCTGCTCCACGAGCTGCTCGAGCGGGTGTCCGGCGAGCACCCCGACGTCGCGCCTGACGACCTGATGATGTTCGAGACCGCGATCATCGAGATCGCCGGCAACGTCGTCGAGCACGGGAGTCCGGTCGGACAGGTCGTCTACGAGTTCACGCTCGATGTCTTCCCCGACCGTCTCGAGGCCGAGCTGATCGACAACGGATACGCGTTCGCCGAGGCAGAAGGCTCCGGCGTCGTCGACGGCGCGAGCCTGCCCGACGATGCCATGGACGAGGCCGGCCGCGGCCTGTTCCTCGCGGTGGCGGTGCTCGACGAGCTGCGCTACTCCCGGGTCGCCGGTCGCAACGTGTGGAACATGGTGCGTCGCCGGTCCTGAGACCGCCGCGGGCGACGGGGCCGCGGTCCCGTCGCCTCGATCGGTCGTGCTTGGTGGTGCTCGGTCGTGCTCGGTCGTGCTCGGTCGTGCTCGGTCAGCCGAGCGTGGACACCCCGGTGCGGAACGCGTCCAGCGAGCCGGGGGAGCTGTCGATCCGCCAGTTCGTCTCCTTGTCGAAGTCGAACCAGGTGACACCGCGGATCTCGGGGTGGTCCGCGAGGGACGCGAACATGTCGGTCACCCACGCAGCCTTGTCGCCACCCACCTCGGTGCACCCGGTCTCACCGACGACGATAGGCCTCGAGGTGAGCTGCTGCACCTCGGCGACGGTGGGTCCGAAGACTCCCCAGAAGGGCGTCCACGACGTCCCCGTCAGCAGTGTCGACCAGTTGTATCCGTGAGCGCCACCTGGTCGACATAGCCGTCGCCGGGATAGAGCCCCGAGACAGGGGTGGAGCCGGGGAAGGAGACGTTGGGCGACCAGGCCCACGTGACGTTGGTCGCGCGTGCGGCGACGAACAGATCGTGGACGTGGCGGTAGGCACGGACGAAGTCGCCGGGGGCGTTGCCGTTCGCCTGCTCGGCCCACGGGTACCAGGACCCGTTCATCTCGTGGCCGAAGCGCAGCACCACGGGAGTCCGAGCAGCCCGGGCCTGGCCGGCCCATCGGGAGATGTAGGCGTCGTGGGCCCCGTTCGCGATGGCGGCGAGACGGTAGGCGGGCTGGTCTGCTCCCGACGCCGGGTCCCACGGCTCCCACGTGATCTCGGGGGTCGCGCCCGAGGCGGCCACGGCGCGGACGTCCGCCGAGGGGAAGTCCGTCCGGGACGACCACGCGACGTACCACATGACGAGGGAGGGGGCCTGTCCGAGCTGGGTCGTGAGGGTGCGGACCCCCGAGAGGTCGGTCGGTGCCCCGGGCTCGGCCACTCCGAACGTCACGGCCGACGTCACCGGGCGGGGGGACTTGGCGTGGGGAGCCGGTGATCCCTGCGTCATCGCTGCGGCCGCCACCGGCCGGAGGGCCTGAGCCGAGGTCATCGTGGCCGCGGTCAGCGCGAACGCCCCGAGGAGGGTGAGGACAGCGAGCAGGGCAGTGGACCGCGGGCGAGCCGATCGGCGAGGAGCCTGACGAGATGCACTCATGCGGGGAGACTCCGGTGCTCGGTGGGGTCTCCAGCGTATCGACGGAGGTCCTTGATATCCCTTATGTCCTGTACTGCTCATGGTCAGGATCTGGCAAATCTTCGCTGCGATGACGCGGCCGGCGCAGTCGTCAGTCCTCGATGACGTCGAGTCCCGCCTCCCGCAACCGCGAGAGACGGGCGAGCATGTCCTGGAGCATCTCGGGGGAGTGGCCCTGCCACCGCTCCAGCTCACCGACGACCCTCAGGGGGTCGCCGCTGCGGTAGGACTGCGTCGGGTTGCCGGGGAAGCGCTTGTCCGTGACGTTGGGGTCGTCCTCGAACGGCCCGAGGGGCTCCACGACATAGACGTGTCCGCGTCCTTCGTCGCCCGAGAGCGCGCCGGCCAGCTCTGCCCCCCACGCGGCCGTCTCCTCCAGCGTGGTGAAGTACACGTGCGCCAGCGCACGTGCCGGCCGGAAGTGGGAGCCGTGACCGGGCTCCACCTCGTCGCCGGTCTCGAGCGCAACGGCCGTCCCGTGGAGGAAGGGACCATCGACGTGTCGACAGTTCGCCAGCGTCACCCGGGTCCGGGTGGTCGAGTCCTCGGTCATGGCACTCCTTCGTGGTCTCGCTCTCGCCTCCTCCATGGTGGCTCACGTGGGTTGGTGGCGGGCGCGATCGGGGCCAAGGGTCGTGCCAGAGTTTCTCCATGAACGCGACCGAGCCCGAGGACGCCCACGCACAGATCGCTGCGGTCATCGCCGCCGAGCGGGAGACCCTGTCGCGTGTATGCCGCCTCGACCCCGCCGCGCTCGATGCGTTCCTCGCAGACGACTTCCACGAGTTCGGCCGGTCCGGGGGTGAGCTCACCAAGGTGGGCACGGCAGAACGCGTGGCCCGCGGCACCGCCGAGGACTCCAAGGACTCCGGGAACTCCGAGGGCTCAGAGGAGATTACCGTCGAGCACCTGCGAGGCCAGCTCGTATCGGACGGCGTCGTCATGGTGAAGTACACCGCAGCCGCGGGCGGGCGCCGGACCCACCGCACCTCGCTCTGGCGTCACGACCCGCTCAGGGGGTGGCAGCTGTTCCACCACCAGGGGACGCCGACGGACTGATGAGCTCAGCGGTCAGGTGTCGTGGCCGCGATCACGCGCGTCAGGGAGGCGTGGAGCTCCTGGAGCTGCTCGACCGGCATACCGAGGGCCGCGATGATCTGTGGGGGGACGTCCAGGGCGCGTTCCCTCAGCGCGCGCCCCCGCTCGGTGAGGGTGACCGCCAGGGCTCGGTCGTCTCGCGGATCCCGGTCCCGGGCAACCAGTCCCGCGGACTCGAGCCGCTTGAGCAGCGGCGACAGCGTGGCCGGTTCGAGACTGATGAGACGACCGATCTCGCGGACGCTGAGCGGCGACCGCTCCCACAGGGCCAGCATGACGAGGTACTGGGGATGGGTGAGCCCGAGCGGCTCGAGCACGGGCCGGTAGAGGGCGATGACGTTGCGCGTCGCGACCGCCAGGGCGAAGCACACCTGTCGGTCGAGCTGGAGCAGGTCGTCCGGTGAGCCGGCTCCCTCAGCGGCGTCGGTCGTCGGGGTCGGCCGTTCGTCAGTCATGGCGACTCCTTCGGAGAACGTGGCATAGTGTGGACCCTAACAGTTAGTGCACTAATCAAAAGGAGTCCTATCGTGTCGAGCCGCCGGTCCCGTGACGGTCTCTCCATCGGCTACCGCGTCGGCTTCCGACTGCGGCTGATCGGCCTGACCGTCTTCGGGCCGGCTGAGCTCGGGTCGGCTCAGGACCCCAAGATGCAGCTCGAGCGCGAGCGGGAGGCCCGCGTGGCGGCGGCGCGGGCTGCACGGGCGGCCCAGGCGGCCCGCGACTGAGCCGCGCCACCTCGCGCGGGTCCGAACGAGCCGTGGGGGAGCGGCGCCGCAGACCCTCAGGTGAGGGCGAGGAGCGCGCGCCCGATCCGGGTGATCTCCGTGCGCAGGTCGTCGTCCTCGATGTCGACGAGCATCGGGTCCATCCCGACCTGGGCGAGCCCGCCGCCGAGGAGCGACACACTGATCCGCCGCCGGGTCGACGGCTGGGGCCCGAGGAGCAGCTGACCGAGGCGCTCGGTGAGGAGCTGGAACTCGGGGTGGGCGTGCACGATCCGCACCGCGTCCGGGTCGCGGAAAAGCGTGGCGTAGAGCTGCCGCTCCTCGATCATCAGGTCGACCAGTCCGGCCATGGCTGCCCCGGCGGCCGACGGCGACCAGGGCTCGACGTCGTCGTCGCCCGTGATCTCGTGGAGGGTCTCGAACGCCGGGGCGAGGACGGCCAGGACGATCTCCTCCTTGGCCTTGAACTGGTAATAGACAGCAGCCTTGGTGACGCCGAGGTGGTCGGCGATCATCTGGAGCGAGGTGCCGCTGACGCCGAACTCGGCGAAGAGGTCGAGGGCCGCGGTGAGCACGCGCGCTCGGGCCGTGCCTCGGGGTGCGAGTGGTCGCGCCATGGTCGCCTCCTGGGCCGTGCTGCCGTGATGCCGTTCTGCCGTGAAGCCGGACGGGTGACCGACATCGCCGTCACGCTACACCGGAGCTAGCCGATCGGCTTGCTCTCACCTAGCCATTCGACTAACTTGATGGGGATCGTCCCGGCCGACGCCGCCCGGACTCCATCACTCTCGAGAGGTCCTCCGTGGCTGCCTTCCTCTACCGCGTCGGCCGGTGGTCCTTCCGTCGCCGCGGTGTCGTCCTGCTCCTCTGGGCGCTCGTCCTCGGAGGGGTCGGTGCCGGCGCGCTCACCCTGTCGGGCCCGACGAGCAACGCGTTCTCCATCCCGGGGACCGAGTCGCAACGCGCACTCGACCTGCTCACCGAGCGAACCGGCGCCAACGCCGAGGTGGCAACGGCGCGTGTCGTGTTCATCGCGGGGGACGGCGCATCCCTTGCCGACCCGGCCGCCACGAAGGCGATCGAGCAGACGGTCGCGTCGCTGGCCTCGCTGCCGCAGGTGCGGTCCGCCGCCGATCCCTTCGTCACCCAGTCGGTCTCGCGAGACGGGGGCACTGCCTTCTCGACCGTGACGTATGCCGTCAAGGCGACCGACCTCACCGACGCGGACCGCGAGGCCCTGCTGGCCGCCACCCGGTCGGCCGAGGCGGCCGGCGTCGACGTCGAGGTCGGCGGTGACGCGACCCAGGTCGCCCCGGCCCAGAGTGCGAGCGAGGGCATCGGTCTGCTCGTCGCCGCGCTCGTGCTCGTCATCACCTTCGGCTCCCTCGTCGCCGCCGGGCTGCCGCTCCTCACGGCAGTCATCGGCGTCGGCCTCGGCTTCCTCGGGATCGAGGTCGCCAGCGGCTTCGTCGAGCTGAGCTCGACGACCTCGTCGCTGGCCCTGATGCTCGGCCTCGCCGTCGGCATCGACTACGCCCTGTTCATCGTCTCGCGCTACCGACACGAGCTGCTCCAGCGGCGCAGCCCGCAGGAGGCCATCGGGCGTGCCGTCGGCACCGCCGGCTCAGCCGTCGTCGTCGCCGGGGCCACCGTCGTCATCGCGCTCGCCGCCCTGTCCGTCGTCGGCATCCCGTTCCTGACCCAGATGGGTCTCGCCGCAGCCGCCACCGTCCTCTTCTCCGTCATCATCGCGCTGACCCTGCTGCCCGCCCTGCTCGGCTTCCTCGGACTCCGGGTGCTCGGTCGTGCGGGCCTGGCCTCGCGCGACTCCGAGAGCAACGGCGGTGTGGGTGCAGGACGTCACCGCATGGTCAAGGCGCCCTTCGGGGAGCGCTGGGCGCGTGGGGTGCTCCGACACCGCGTGGTGGCACTCGTCGTCACCGTCGTGGCGCTCGGTGCGGTCGCCGTGCCCGCCCTCGACCTGCGCCTGGCCCTGCCCTCGGACGGCACCGCCTCCGTGGACACGACCCAGCGACGCGCCTACGACGCGCTCGCTGCGGGGTTCGGCCCCGGTTTCAACGGTCCGCTGATCATCGTGGCCGACCTCGCCTCCGCCCCGGACCCGACCACGGCCACCCAGACCATCGCCACCGACCTGGCTGCCGTGCCCGGGGTGGTGGCGGTCACCCCGCCGCAGCAGGACCCGAGCGGTACGACCGCGATCTACTCCGTCATCCCTGCGAGCGGACCGGCCGACGTCGCGACCGAGGACCTCGTCAACGGCATCCGCGCAGATGCCGTGACGTGGCGCAGCGACACGGGCGCGGAGGTCTACGTCACCGGCACCACGGCCGTCGGCATCGACGTGTCCGAAAAGCTGGCCGGTGCGCTCGGCCCCTACCTCGGGGTCGTCGTCGGCCTCGCCTTCCTGCTGCTCATGCTCGTCTTCCGCAGCCTCCTCGTGCCGCTCAAGGCCGTCGTCGGCTTCCTGCTGAGTGTCGCCGCCGCGTTCGGCGCGGTCGTCCTCGTTTTCCAGAACGGCTGGGCGGCAGACCTGCTCGGGGTGAGCGCGACGGGACCCATCATCAGCTTCCTGCCGATCCTGCTCGTCGGGATCCTCTTCGGACTGGCCATGGACTACGAGGTCTTCCTCGTGACCCGGAT
>JBDSSS010000143.1:0-7210 GCA_039928615.1 Terracoccus sp.
GCCTTCCAGATCGCCCGGCCCGGCTCGACCGTCGGCTTCGTCGGCGCCCCGCACGGCGTCGAGCTGCCGGTCCGGCGGATGTTCGTCCGCAACGTCGGGCTGGCCGGTGGGATGGCCCCCGTCCGGGCCTACCTGCCGGACCTGCTCGCGCGCGTCCTCGACGGCCGCATCGACCCGGGCCAGGTCTTTGACATGACGCTCCCGCTCGACGAGGTGGCCGAGGGCTACCGGGCGATGGACGAGCGGCGCGCGATCAAGGTCATGATCCGTCCCTGAGCGATGCACCCCTTCCCAAACCGCACGACCCTCCGCGCCGAACCACCACCCGTGATGCAGAGGACCCAGAGGACCCAGAGGACGCTTCGATGACCCGTGCCCGTCTCATCGACCACACGGTGCCGTCGGCGCCGCGGGGCGTCGTGCTCGTGCTGCACGGGGGCGCCGCTCGGGGACGGACCATGCCGGTCAGCGCCGCCCAGCTCTCCGTCCTGCGGATGGTGCCCATCGCGGCTCGCGTCGCGAGCCGCACCAAGGGTGAGGTGGCCGTGCTGCGGCTGCTCAACTCCCACCGCGGCTGGGACGCCGGGACCACCCCGGTCGACGACGTCGACTGGGCCCTGGGGCAGGCGGGCGAGCGCTTCGGCGCGGACGTCCCGGTCTGTCTCGTCGGCCACTCGCTCGGTGGACGGGCAGCCCTGCTCGCGGCGAACCGGCCGCAGGTGCGCAGCGCCGTCGCCCTCGCGCCGTGGGTCTATCCCGCCGAGGGCCGGATCGACCTGTCCGGACGACGGGTCCTCGTCGTCCACGGCGACCAGGACCGGGTGGCCAGCCCGAAGAACGCCGCCGACGTCGCCCGCGACCTCGCCCGCACCGCCGACGTCGGCTTCGTCACCGTCGAGGGCGGCAGCCACGCGATGCTGCGCCACCACGGGGTCTTCGACGGTCTCGCCGCCGACTTCGCCGCGACCACCCTGCTCGGGTCCGAGCCCTCCCCGACCATCGCCCGGGTGCTCGCCGGCGAGCGCTGGCTCGCAGTCTGAGCCCGCCCCTGTGGCAGTCAGGCCGGCACCCGGTCGGCGCCTGCCCCCCGCAGGTGCGGACGTGCGGCCGCGGTCCGGCCGGTGACGAGCAGCAGCAGCGTCCGCAGATCGGCCTCGACGACCGCTCCGGTCCCGACGCTGAGATCGGCGTCGGTGGCCACGAGTCGCAGGCCCGCCAGCCGTCGCCGGGCCCGGAAGGGCCAACCCATCCCCCAGACCCGTCCGAAGGCGGCCAGCGCCGGCGCCGGTGGCATGGCGCGCGGGATGCCGAGCGGGACGGCGATGTCCTGCCCGTGGACCAGGGCGTCGAGGAGCAGGTTGTCGGCGTTGGTGATCCGCGGCATCGTCCGGGCGGCCGCGTCGTCGCGCAGCTGCGCGACGATCGCCCCGGTGGTTCGCCGCGCGTGGTCGATCGCGATGTCCGCCCCGGCCGACCAGAGGTCACCCCGCGCCCGCACGAGGGCCCGGAGCAGGGTCGGTGTCGTCCGAGCCTCGGCGTCCTGCTGTTCATCCCCTACCGCCACCTCGAGCAGCGGATCCTCCGGGCGGTCAACGACGCCGGCTACGCGATCACCCTCGCTCAGGCCCGGATGGCGCAGCGGATCGACGAGCACGGCTCCCGCCTCACGCACCTCGCGGAAGCCGCCCAGGTCACCAAGCCGACGGCCGGCTACCTCGTCGACCAGCTCGAGAAGGACGGCTACGTCCGGCGCGTCCCCGACCCGGCCGACGCCCGGGCCCGACTCGTCCGGTTCACGGCACGCGGGCTCGAGGTCATCGCCGTCGCCCGGGCGGTCCAGGACGACATCGAGGGACAGTGGCGCGACCACCTCGGCCCGCAGCGCACCGATGACCTCATCGAGGCCCTGACCGACCTGCGCACCCTCACCGACCCCTATCTGACGACCTGATCACGGCTCCACGGGGACCACCGGGCCCACCCGACCCGAGACCCAACTGGCGCCGCGACCGAGACCCCCCTACCGTTGGAGACACGTGGACCGATTCCACCGATAACAGGATCAACCAGAAGAACCTCGTGCAGAGCCAGGAGCCTTGGATGACGACCAAATTCGCATCCGTCGACGACTACGTCGAGTCCTTCGCCGATGAGACGCGCGACGCGCTGAACGAGGTCCGCGACGTCATCCGCACCGCCATGCCCGACGCCGAGGAGCGGATCAGCTACGGGATGGCCTGCTACCGCGTCGACGGCAAGCCGCTGCTCTACTTCGCCGGCTGGAAGAAGCACCTCGGCCTCTACCCCGTGCCTCGCGGTGACGCCACCTTCGAGCGCGAGATCGCCCCCTTCCGCCGGGCGCGCGAGACGGTCGGCTTCCCGCTGCGGGAGCCGATGCCGCTCGACCTCGTCGACCGGATCGCGCACATGCTCATCGACCGGCACCCCGCGGGCGCCCACCCCCGAGCGGGCTCCAGCCGGAGCTGACCGGCACACCGGGAGCCACCCTGGCAGCCACCCCCGGCTCACCGGCCTGCTGGTCAGGTGCGGGACGGCGGATCGGCGCGCACCAGGCGCAGCGTGACGATCTGGAAGGGCCGCAGCTCGAGCTCGACCCGGCCGTCCTCCGCGACACCGACGACGGCCCGGCGACCCTTGAGCGCCTCGCTCCGAGGGTCCTCGAGCAGGTCGACCTCCTGCACGTCGCCGACCGAGAACCCCGGCCGCAGGCCCACCCGTCGTCGGCCGCCGAGGGCCTCGTAGAGGCGCACGACGACGTCACCGCTGCCGTCCTCGGCGAGCTTGACCGCCTCGACGACGGCGCCGTGGCCGTCGACGGTGAGGAACGTGCCGGCGACCGCATCGTGCTGGGGGCCGGCCGATCCCGGGAGCGGGAGGTGGACGGCATACCCGTGCTCGATCGTCTCGTGGAGGTCGGCGCCGGGGACGATGCCGAAGCGGAGCACGTGCTCGCCGACCTCGGCCGAGCTGTCGGTCGTCGGGTCCGGGAACGACGGCGAGCGCAGCAGCGTGAGCCGGACGGTCGTGACGGGCTCACCCGCCTCGGTGACCGAGCGGCGCACCGCGTGGCCGTAGGTCGACTCGTTGACGACGCCGAGTCCCCAGCCCTCCTCCCCGACGTGGAGCCAGCGGTGCGCGACCACCTCGTGCCGGGCCACCTCCCACGACGTGTTCTCGTGCGTCGGCCGACGCAGGTGGCCGAACTGGATCTCGGCGCTGCTGTGCGTCGCGAGGACCGAGACCGGCACGTAGGCCGCGAGGGCCCGCTCGCGCTCGAGCCAGTCCACGCGGACCTCGATGTCGACGCGCGGCGAGTCCGCGGTGACCGTCGTGCGCTGGACCACCGTCGAGACGCCCACCATCGTGCGGGCCTCGACGACGGCTCGGAGCGGTCCCGCCTCGACGACCTCGATCGCTGCGGGCGCGGGCGAGGTCCAGGTGCGGGCGTGCGGGCGGTCGAGGTCCCACGCGTCCCACTTCGCGGGCACGTCGGGGTGCAGGCGCAGCTCGGCGGCACGCAGGCCACGGGGCAGCACGTCGCGGCCCCCGGCCTGCTCGGTGCCGGTCACCCGGTGGTCGACGAGCCGGTCGATCGACCCGTCCTCGGCGATCCGGACGGTGACGAGGCCGTTGGACAGGGTGAGCCCGTCGACGATGACCGGCTGCGACGGCTCGATCGGGCGACCCGGGCCCACCGAGAGCGGCGGCACGACGACGAGGTGGAGGGAGCCACCGACCTCGACCACCTCCCGACGGGCGAACGGCCCCGCGTTGAGCAGTCCCCCGCCGAGTGCCGCCAGCCCCTCCGCGACGAGCGCCTCGAGCTCGCGGGTCAGCCGGTCGAAGTCCTCCCGCGCCTCCCGGTGGACCCACGCGATCGCGCTGCCGGGGAGGATGTCGTGGAACTGGAGCAGCAGCAGCCGCTCCCACACCGCGCGGAGCCGCTCGACGGGCCAGTCCCCGAGTCCGCGGACGTCGACCATCGTCCAGACGAGCTCGGCCTGCCGCAGCAGCGCCTCACAGCCCCGGTTGCCGGCCTTCATCGCCCGCTGGCTCGTCAGCGTGCCGCGGTGCAGCTCGAGGTAGAGCTCACCCGACCACGTCGGGGCGTGGGCGGCATACTCCTCGCGGACCGCGTCGAAGAACGACTGCGCGCTCCCCACCTCGACCACGGGCGACCCCTCGAGGGAGCGGAGCCGGCGGGCCCGCTCGAGCATCTCGCGCTCCGGACCACCGCCGCCGTCGCCGAAGCCGAAGGGGACCAGCGCCTTGCGCGAGCGGCCCTTCTCGCGGAACTGACGACCCGAGCGGTGGACGTCGGCGCCGCCGAGCGTGGACTCGTAGGTGTCGGCCGGCGGGAAGTGGGTGAGCACCCTCGTGCCATCGATGCCCCCCCACCAGAAGGTGTGGTGCGGGAAGGAGTTCGTGTCGTTCCACGACAGCTTCTGGGTGAGGAACCACTGCGCGCCGGCGAGCCTCGCGATCTGCGGGTATGCCGCTGAGTAGCCGAACGAGTCCGGCAGCCACACGCCCGTGCACCGGCGGCCGAGCTCCTCCTCGAAGAAGCGCTGCCCGAGGACGAGCTGGCGCACGAGGGACTCGCCGCTCGGCATCACACCGTCCGCCTCGACCCACATCCCGCCGACCGGCTCCCACGACCCGGCCGCGACGGCGTCGAGGATCCGCTGCCAGACCGCGGGCTGCGCCTCCTTGACCCAGGCATACTGCTGCGCCGAGGAGCAGGCGAAGACGAGCTCTGGGTAGTCGGCCGCGAGCGCCGTGACGTTGGCGAAGGTGCGGGTGCACTTGCGGACCGTCTCGCGCACGGGCCAGAGCCAGGCCGAGTCGATGTGGGCGTGACCGACCGCGGTGAGCTGCTGGGCGCTGCCGGCGGCCGGCGCCGCGAGGACCGCGGCGAGGGCGGAGCGTGCGGCGGGGGCGGTGGCCCCGACGGCGTGCACGTCGAGCGCGGCGAGGGAGTCGTCGAGCGCCGCCGTGACCTCGTGCCGGCGCGCATCGCCCTCGGGGAGCTCGGTCGCGAGGTCGATGAGCACGTCGAGGTCCATCGCGAGCCCGAACACCTCCGGGTCGAGGACGGCGAGGTCGACCCGGCCGAGGCGGTAGCGCGGCTCGCTGCCCGCCGTCGCCAGGTCACCGAGCGGGGTGGGGCGGAAGCCGTCGTCCATCAGGGCGGGGTTGCCGGCCGCCTCGAGGTAGAGGTGGACGGCCTCGCCGCCGGCGGCCGACCGGCTGACGCGGTGCCATCGGTTCTGCGGGTGAATCCCCTTGAGCGGCACACCGTCCGCGTCATGGAGCAGGCCCTCGGCCTGGAAGCCGGGCCCCTCACCGGTGAAGCCGAGGTCGACGACGACCTCGACGACCTCGCCGGCGAAGGCCGCCGGCACCGCGCCCGTGATCTCGAACCACCACGTCGACCACGGGGCGCCCCACGGCTGGCCGGGGGCCGCCGGGACGAAGTCGCCCGCGGCCGCCGCGGCGAGCGCTGCCGCGACGGGCACCGGCTCCCCAGGCACGGACCAGGCGCGGACCGTCAGCGGCATCCGGTCCCGATGGACCGCGGCCGTGACGTGCTGGGAGAGCACCCGACGTGCGCGGGCGAGGACGTGGACCGAGTCGTCGAGCACCGTCCGACCCTAGCCACTGCCGGGCCGAGGGCCGGGGCTCACGGCTCCTGCCACGTCCGCTCGGCGTCGACGACCGTGCGCGACAGCACCGCCGAGAGGAGGGAGGCGACGGCCAACCCGACGACGAGGTTGATGACGGCGGTGCTCAGCTGGCTGCCGAGGCTCGCGTCGCCAGCGAAGGGGACGACCATCGCCGCGACGGTGACCAGCCCCACGATCCAGGTGAAAAAGACCCGCGGACGCGGTGTCGTCAGGGACAGCAGGTGGCCGATCCCGCACGCCGCGAGGGCGAGCAGGAAGGCGGTGAACGCGTAGTTGAAGGCGAGTGAGTCCGTCAGGCCAAGGAGCGTCGACGGTTCCTGGAGCTTGACCCCGGCGATGTCGCGGACGATGAGGACGCCGACGGCCGCCGCCAGGCCGGCGACGAAGGCCGTGGCGAGGCCGCCCGCCCAGAGGCGGTTGGTGTCGACCGCGATGTCCGGCTCGGGGAAGGGCCGCCGAGCGGGCTGGTGGCTCATGCTCTCCTCCTGGACGGTGGCTGTCGCCCGAGCCTAGCGATGGGTCGTCGCGCCCGGTGCCGATGGGGACGCCGGGCGGTGGCCGCTGCGCTGTGACAAAAAAGGCGAAAGGCGCGCGAGCACATATTTGGGTACGGTGACTATGCACTGTCGACGGCGGGGTGCGGGGGGCCTTTCGAGGGGCTCTGGAAAAGAATTCTTCGCCCAGAGCAATCCGGCAGCGCCGAGGTCTCGAACCCCACACTGGAGATGGTCACCAGGCCCCGTTCGTCGTCACTCAAGACACGAGCGGTCGTCTCCCCGTCAAGGAGGATTCACCCATGAGCAACACCACCGTTCGCATCGCCGGAGCCAGCCTTGCGGCTGCTGCCGCAATGGCCTTCAGCGTCGCCCCGGCGTTCGCTGCCGACTCCTGGGTCAGCGGGACCCTCAACCCGATCGCCGGCAACGGCGTCCAGGGCAGCGGCAACGCCCAGGTGACGGTCTCCGGCACCACGGTCACGGTCAAGATGGCCGCCAGCGGCCTGCTGGCCGACTCGCCGCACGCCGCTCACATCCACTACGGCGCCTCAGCGCGTCACGAGTGCCCCACGCTCGGGGACGACAAGAACGGCGACGGCCACCTCAACACGTCTGAGGGCGGCCCGGCTTACGGTGACATCGTCGTCACGCTGACGAAGACCGGTGACACCAGCCCGAAGAGCGCGCTCGCCATCGACCGCTTCAGCACCGCCCCCGGCGGCAAGATCAACTACCAGCGCGGCAGCATCCAGGTCACCCCGGCCGTCGCCAAGGACATCCTGTCCGGCGAGTCCGCCATCGTCGTCCACGGTGTGGACTACAACAAGGACGGCAAGTACTCCGGCGACACCAAGAGCGACCTCGACCCGAGCCTGCCCACCGAGGCGACCGACCCGGCCCTCTGTGGCGTCCTCAAGGCCGCTCCCGCCGGTGGCATGCAGACCGGTGGTGGCCTGACCAACACCGCCGACCAGGGCAACCAGGCCATGCTCCTCGTCGGTGGCG
>JBDSSS010000144.1:0-26322 GCA_039928615.1 Terracoccus sp.
CGGTAGACGTGCCCACACCGTCGAGTGCCCACTTTCCCCCGCCCCGTCGAACCCCGGCGCCGTGGAGAAGTGAGCACTCGACCCGGACGGCCGGGGCGAAGTGAGCACTCGACCCGGACGGCCCGGATACGGCGCAACCAGGAAAGCGGCAGGTCTGGGTCACAAGTCCCGTTGGACCAGAGCAGCATTCGGACTCAGCCTGAGCCACGATCGGCAGGGTGTCGACGACCAAAACCCGTCGAGTGCCCACTTTCCCCCGCCCCGTCGCGCCCCGGCGCCCGGGGGGAAGTGAGCACTCGACTGGGCTGTTGGGACACCCGTCGGTGCCTGCGTCGGGGGCCGGCGTCAGCCGACGGGCTCGAGCACCGCGATGCACTCGACGTGGTGCGTCATCGGGAAGGCGTCCCACGCCTCGAGCGAGGCGAGCCGGTAGCCGTGACCGGCCGCGGCCTTGACGTCACGGGCCAGCGCCGCGGGGTCGCACGCGACGTAGACGACCCGACGTGGCGCCAGCCGCGCGAGCAGCGCCATGACGTCCTTGCCGGCGCCCGTGCGTGGCGGGTCGAGCACGACGACGTCGGCCGTGATCCCCTGCCCGACGAGCGAGCGGACCTCGCGGTCGACGCGGTTGGCGCGCCACTCGACGTTGTCGAGGTGCTCGGTGTTGCGGATGCCGTTGTCGACCGCCCGCCGGTCACCCTCGATCCCGAGGACGAAGCCGTCCGGCGCCACGAGCTCACCGAGGCGCATCGTGAACAGGCCGGACCCGGCATACAGGTCGAGCACCCGGTCGCCCGGCTCGACCCCGGCGAGCGCCGAGACGCGCGTGAGGAAGGTCGTGGCCGCCCCGGGGTGGACCTGCCAGAAGCCTCGGGCCGAGACGACGTACTCCCCCGACCACTCGCCGTCCTCCGCGACCTCACCGACGAGCCCGCCGGAGCCGTCCGACCCCTCGGGCGCCGGCACCGGGACGAGCACCGGCTCCTGCGGGTGTGCAGCCGCGACGACGTCGACCGCGTCGCACTCGGTCCACTCGGTGTCGAGCACCCCGGAGCCGATGACGGCCGAGGTGGCGATGAGGCAGTCCTGCACGGGCACGATCGTCTGGGACCGGTGCACCCGCAGACCCGCTCGCCCGACGTCGTCGACCGCGAACTCGACCCGGGTGCGCCAGCGCAGACCCTCCTCGTCCCCCGGCACGGGCTGCACCTGGACGTCCACCTCGAGCCCTGCGAGCCGCGAGAACTGCTCCTTGACGACGGCGGACTTGAGCGCCCGCTGAGCGGTGAGGGACGCGTGCTGGAAGTCGCAGCCCCCGCAGAGACCGGGCGCGGCATACGAGCACGGCGCCTTGACCCGGTCCGGTGACGCCGACTCGACGGAGATCGCGTCGGCGCGCAGGAAGCTGTCGCCGACCCGGCCCTCGGTGACGCGGGCGACGACCCGCTCCCCCGGCAGCGTGTGCCGCACGAAGAGCACCTGACCCTCGTGCCGGGCCACGCAGTGCCCGCCATGGGCGACGGGTCCGACGTCGACGGTCCACTCGCGGCTGACGAGCGACTCGCCGCCCGCGGCCTTCTCGCGCGGCCGGCGCTGGTCGCTCACAGGCCACCGCTCCGGATCGACCCGGGGATCGGCGGCTCGTCGATCCAGTCGCGCTCGGCGCCCTGGGAGGACTGGAGCTGCCACGGGACGCTGACGACCATCACCCCGGGGGTGAAGAGCAGCCGGGCCTTGAGGCGCAGCGCGCTCTGGTTGTGCAGCACCTGCTCCCACCAGCGGCCGAGGACGTACTCGGGGAGGTAGACGGTGACGATGTCGCGCGGGTTGCCGCTGCGGATCGACCGGACGTACTCGAGGATCGGGCGGGTGATCTGCCGGTAGGGCGAGGCGAGCACCTTGAGGCTGACGGGGATGTCACGACGGTCCCACTCGTCGAGCAGCGCCTGGGTCTCCTCCGGGTCGACGTCGACGGTGACCGCCTCGAGGTAGGTCGGCCGGCTCGCCCGGGCGTAGGACAGCGCACGCATCGTCGGCTTGTGGATCTTGGAGATGCAGACGATCGCGTGGACGTGGCTGGGCAGCATCGGCCGGTCGCGGCTCCAGTCGATCTCGAGCTCGTCCTTGACCCGCGAGTAGTGCCGCTTGATGCCGAGCATGAGGACGAAGAGGACCGCCATCGCGATGATCGCGTAGCGGGCACCCTGCTGGAACTTCGTGACGAGCACGACCAACAGGACGGTCGCCGACATCACGGCACCGATCCCGTTGATGATCCGCGAGCGCATCATCCGGGCGCGCTCCTTCTGGTCCCGCTCGAGGAGCAGGTGGCGGGTCCAGTGCCGGACCATGCCGATCTGGCTCGTCGTGAAGGAGACGAAGACGCCGACGATGTAGAGCTGGAGCAGCGCGTTGACGTCGGCCTTGAAGACGATGACGAGCACGATCGCCGCGCCGGCGAGGATGAGGATGCCGTTGGAGAAGGCGAGCCGGTCGCCGCGGGTGTGCAGCTGGCGGGGCAGGTAGCCGTCCCGGGCGAGGATCGAGCCGAGCACCGGGAAGCCGTTGAAGGCGGTGTTGGCGGCGAGGATGAGGATGAGGCCCGTGACGATCGAGACGAAGATGACGCCGAGGTGGAAGTTGGCGAAGACGGACTCGGAGAGCTGGCCGATCGCGGTGTGCTGGACGTAGTCCTCACCCACCGGGACGCCGTCGCGGAGCAGCTGCTCGGCGGGGTTGTCGGCGATCTTGATGCCGGTCCACTGGCTGAGCGCGATGATCGAGGCGAGCATCGCGATCGAGATCGAGCCCATCAGGAAGAGCGTGGACGCGGCGTTGCGGCTCTTCGGCTTCTGGAAGGCGGGCACGCCGTTGGAGATCGCCTCGACGCCGGTGAGGGCCGCGCAGCCCGAGGAGAAGGCGCGCAGCAGCAGGAAGGCGGCCGCGAGACCGGTGACCTCCTGGCCGCCCTCGGGGATGAGCTGGAGCGGCGAGCTCTCGGCCGGGGTCAGGGTGCCGGTGAAGTGCTGGATGAACCCGTAGGCCCCCATCCCGATGATCCCGAGCATGAAGAGGTAGACGGGCACCGCGAAGGCCTTGCCGGACTCCCGCACACCACGCAGGTTCATCGCCGTGAGGAACGCGATGAGGATGACCGCCGCGAGCACCTCGTGCCCGCGGATGAAGTCGAGCACCGTGCCGGCATTCTGCACCCCTGACGAGACGGACACCGCGACGGTGAGCACGTAGTCGACGAGGAGGGCGCTGGCCACCGTGAGACCGGCCTTGGGCCCGAGGTTGACGGTCGCGACCTCGTAGTCGCCGCCGCCGGAGGGGTAGGCGTGCACGTTCTGGCGGTAGGAGGCCACGACGATGACCATGACGAGGATGACCGCGATCGTCACCTGCCAGCTGTGGGTCGAGGCGAAGGACGCCCCCGCGAGACCGAGCATGAGCATGATCTCGTCGGGCGCGTAGGCGACCGAGGACAGCGCGTCGCTGGCGAAGATCGGGAGGGCGAGCCGCTTGGGCAGCAGCGTGTCCCCGAGATTGTCGCTGCGCATCGCACGCCCCACGAGGACCCGCTTGAACGCCGAACCTGTACCTGGCACGACGACACTGTATGCCCGGCAGGGCCGCTCCACGGACCGGTGCGGATCCGCCCCTCCGCCCACTGAGACGCGCCGGTATGCCGCTCACCCGGCCGGTGCTCCCGGTGGCCTGCCGCGGTGGCTCGGTCACCCGTCGGTCACCGGTCGGTCACGCCTGCGTCTCGACCGCTCGCCGGTGGCCCGGAGGCGGCGCGTCCGGGGTGTAGCGTCGCGTCCGTGCACTTCGTCATCATGGGCTGCGGCCGTGTCGGCTCGACCCTTGCCCGGACGTTGGGTCGGGGTGGCCACGACGTGGCGATCATCGACTCGGACGCCTCCTCCTTCCGACGTCTCGGCACGGAGTTCGAGGGCCAGACCGTGACCGGCATCGGTTTTGACCGGGACACGCTCGTCGCGGCAGGGATCAAGGGCGCCTACGCCTTCGCCGCCGTGAGCAGCGGTGACAACTCCAACATCCTCGCCGCGCGGGTGGCCCGCGAGACCTTCGGGGTCGAGCACGTCGCGGCCCGCATCTACGACCCGCAGCGCGCGATGGTCTACCAGCGGCTCGGCATCCCCACAGTCGCCACGGTCCGGTGGACCGCCGACCAGATGATCCAGCGGCTGCTCCCCCAGGGCGCCGTGCCCGAGCTGACCGACCCGAGCGGCAAGGTCGTCATCGCCGAGGTCCCGATGGCCGACCCGTGGATCGGGCGCACCCTCGTGGACGTCGAGGAGCAGACCGGCGGCCGGGTCGCCTACGTGACCCGGCTCGGCGAGGGGACGCTCCCCCGCGCGGGCATGACCGTCCAGGAGGGTGACCTCATCCACCTCGCCGTCATGCGCGAGGAGCTCGCCCGGGTCGAGCGCATCTGCGACCACGCGCCCGCCGCACACTGACCCGGCCCACCAAGGAGAGAAACCGCATGCGCGTCGTCATCGCCGGAGCCGGGAGCGTCGGCCGGTCCATCGCCCGGGAGCTGCTCGGCAACGGTCACCAGGTCCTGCTCATCGACAAGGACGCCGACGACGTCCAAGCCTCGCGGGTGCCGGAGGCGTCGTGGCTGCTCGCCGACGCCTGCGAGCTCGCGGCCCTCGAGGAGGCCCGGCTCGAGGAGTCGGACGTCGTCGTCGCCGCCACCGGTGACGACAAGGCCAACCTCGTCCTGTCGCTCCTGGCCAAGACCGGGTTCGGGGTGCCGCGCACGGTGGCCCGCGTCAACAACCCCAAGAACGAGTGGATGTTCGACGAGTCGTGGGGCGTCGACGTCGCGGTGTCGACCCCGCGCCTGATGACCGCCCTCATCGAGGAGGCCGTCAGCATCGGCGACCTCGTCCGGATCTTCGAGTTCCAGCAGGGCCGGGCCGCCATGGTCGAGATCACCCTCCCCGAGGGCAGCCCCTTCGCCGGACGCCGGGTCGGCGACATCGACTGGCCCGAGGACACGGTGCTCGTGGCGATCATCCGCGAGGAGCGACCGCTCGCCCCGACCAACGACGACGCGATGGAGGCCGGAGACGAGCTGCTCTTCATCACCACCACCGAGATGGAGAACAAGCTCCAGCGCCTCGTCGCCCCCGGCGCGCGCCCCAAGGACCTCGAGTCGCTCTAGGGCCCCCGTGGGCCCCTGCTCGACGACCCTTCGCGAAGGGGTCGTGATCGCAGGTCCGGCACCGCCGCGACGCTGCGATCGTGACCCCGTGGGCCGACCGGCCGCGTCCTCAGCGGGCGCCGGCGATCCGCAGCAGGTCGGCGGCGGCCCCGCGCGGTCGCTGGTTCGGGTGCCACACCGCGCGCAGCCGCCGGGGCATCGCGAGGTCGCGGACCCGCACCTCGACGAGCCGGCCGCTGGCGAGGTCGGGCTCGACCGCGAGCGACGACAGCACCGTGGGCGCCCCGAGCGTGCGTGCCGCGTCGCGCACCTCGGCGGTCGAGCGGAGCACCTGCGCCGGCGCAGCCCGGTCGGGGACCGCGGCGTCGAGCCGCTCCCGGGTGCCGGACCCGGCCTCGCGAAGCACGAGCGGCGTGCGACGCAGGTCCTCGACCCCGATCCCGTCGGCCGCCCGGGCCCAGGGGTGGTCCGGGGTGACGACGACGACGAGCGAGTCCCGTGCGACGACCCGCGAGCGTAGCGTCCGCGGCACGGTCGGGCCCTCGACGAAGCCGAGGTCCACCTGACCGGTCGCCACCGCCTCGAGGACCGACTCGGAGTTGCCGGGCGTCCAGTGCAGCCGCACGTCGGGGTTCTCCGCCCGGAGCCGGGCGGCCCACCCGGGCAGCAGGCACTCCGAGACGGTGTTGCTCGCGGCGACCCGCACGTGACCGGCGCCGCGCGAGCGCAGGGACGCCGCCGTGACGGCGAGGCCGCTCGCAGCATCGAGCACGGCGCGCGCCCGGGCCAGGACGACCTCGCCCGAGAGCGTCGCGGTCACCCCGCGGGTCGACCGCTCGAAGACGGCGACACCGAGCAGCGTCTCGGCCGCGCTGATCCTCGCGCTCACCGCCTGCTGGCTCACTCCGAGCTGCCGGGCTGCCGCCGACATGCTGCCCGCGGCGGCGGTGACGGCGAGGGCCTCGAGCTGCTCGAGGTCGGGGACGTGGCTGAGGCCGGGCACGCCCGTCACCGTACCCCGCCACAACCGCCGCTTGTGGCGGGACAAGACCTCGGCGTCTACCGCGCCAGGGCCCCGGGCCCGACGATGGACAGATGGAGACCACCACCCGCGAGCAGCCCCGGCTGCTCCGCACCCCCGCCCCCACGCCCACCCGCCCCGTCGTCCCTGCGGCCGGACCGGCGTGGTTCTCCAGCGTCATGGGCACCGGCATCCTCGCCACCCTGCTCGGCCAGCAGTCCTCCGGCCGCCCGGTCGTGCTCGTGGCGGCGGTGCTCCTGCTCGTCGTCGCGGTGCTCCTGCTCGTCGGCCTGACCTTCGCCTTCACCGCGCGGATCGCCGCCGACCGCACAGCCCTCACCTCGACCGTCACGGACCCTGCCGCCGTGCCGCTCTGGGGGACGGTGTCGATGGGGCTGCTCGCCGTCGGTGCCGCGGTGCTGACGGTCGCGCCCCTCGTGCACCCCTCGGCGCTCACGGCCGCCGTCCGGGTGGACGCGGTGCTCTGGACCCTCGGCACGGTCGTCGGCCTCGTCACCGCCCTCGGCTTCACCGCGGTCCTCGTCCGCAGCGAGGCCGGGGCGCCGACCCCGGTCTGGGGGCTGCCGGTCGTGCCACCGATGGTCTCGGCCACGACCGGCGCCGCCCTGCTC
This sequence comes from Terracoccus sp., assembly GCA_039928615.1. GTDB lineage: Bacteria > Actinomycetota > Actinomycetes > Actinomycetales > Dermatophilaceae > JBDSSS01. The sequence continues at coordinate 6,857 of JBDSSS010000144.1, forward strand.
CCCCACGTCACCGCAGAGCTGGGTCGGGTGGCCCTGCTCGCGGTCGTCGTCGGCTGCTTCTTCCTCTCGCTGGGGATCGGGCTCGTCGTCTATGCCGTCGCCTACCACCACCACTGGCGCATCTCGGCGATCCCCGTCGCCGCCTCGGCCTCGATCTGGATCCCGCTCGGGATGGTCGGCCAGTCGGCGGCTGCGTCGATGATGATCGCCACGCACGCCGGGACCGTCGTCGACGCGGCGGCCCTGCCGGCCCTGAGCGACCTCGCCGAGGCCTACGCCTTCGCCATGCTGCTGCTCAGCGTCCCCGTCGTCGCCGTCGCCGTCCGGGTGACGGTGCGGGGCTTCCGCGCTGGTATGCCGTTCAGCCCGGGGTGGTGGGCACTGACCTTCCCGATCGGCACCCTCGCCCTCGGCGCGCACCTGCTCGCCGGGTCGACCGGTCTCGGGTGGGTCGAGGCCGTTGCCCGGCTCTGCCTCGTCACCCTCGTGGGCACGTGGACGTTCTGCACGGTCGCGACGGTGCGGACCATCGTCCGGGTCCGACGGTCGCACGGGACGGTGGCGGCCTGACGCCGCCGGGGCAGACGCGTCAGGCGGTTGCGGCGCGGTGCGGGTCGATCGGCGTGGAGCCACGCAGCAGGATGGCGCCGATCGCCGTGAGCGCGAGCACGTAGGCGGGCCAGCCCAGCACGACCTTGGCGACGCCGAGGGCGCCGACCTGCTCCGCGAGGTAGAGCGGCACCATGATGCTGAGCCGCACGACGTTGAGCGCGATGAGCACCCATGCGAGCCGGGCCGCGACCATGACGATGCCCTCGTGCCGACGCCACCAGGTCGGGTCCTCGGCAAACGCCTCCGGCTCGGCGACGCCGACGACGAAACCGAAGAGGGGCCACCGCGTGAGGTTGGTGACGAGCAGCAGGACGAGCAGGCCCGCGTTCTGGAGCATGCCGGGCAGGAAGGCGTCCTCGGCCCGGCCCGACCGCAGCGCGAAGAAGGCCGAGATGCCGACACCGACAGCGGCATACGCGATGAAGCGAGGGTCCTGTCGCTGCGCGAGGCGGATGACGAGCAGGACGGCCACGCACGAAGCGGCAACGACGAGCGCGGTGCGCAGGTCGCGGGTCACCGACCAGATGACCGCGAAGGCGAGGGTGGGAACCGCCGACTCCGCGGCGCCGCGCCAGCCGCCGATCGACTGCGAGAGCTTGTCGCGGAGCAGCTCCTCGACGGTGTCGTAGCGGCGGAGGTCGGCGTCCGGTCCTGCGGCGGCGGGGTCCTCGCGCGGGGTGGCGTCGAGGGGGGCGTCGTCAGGCACGGGGGGCTCCGGTCCGGGGCACGATCTCGTAGGCCGGGTTGAAGATCATCGTGAGGTTGCGCTGCTTGGTGACGCGCCCGGTGGCCTGCAGCTTGGTGCCCGGGACGATCCCGGCGATCCGGCGGCGCCCGAGCCAGATGAGGTGCAGGGCACCGGTGCCGTCCCAGAGCTCCACGTCGAGGGCGGGCACGTCGACCCGGGGGCGCAGCGTGACCGATCGGACCTCACCGCGGACGGTGACCCGGGTGCGCAGCACGAGGTCGGAGATCGACACCAGGCCGACGCCCCGGGTCTCGCGGCGCAGGGCGTCCGAGTCGAGGTCGCCCGATGACTGGGTCAGCCGGGACGTGAAGCGGCGCAGCCCGTGCGGCCGGAGGTCGGTCACCGGGTCACCGGATCTCGGTGATCTCAGGACCCCGCTCGAACGGCGCGAAGTCGTCGAGGTTCGCCGGCCCGTCGGGGGCAGCGCCGTCGACCGCGCTCGAGTCGGCCGGGTCGGTCTCGGGGGTCTCGGGCAGCCGCAGCGGGAGCAGCTCGCGCGGCGGGACGGCCTCGTGGCCACGGTCCACGACGGCGGTGCGGACCACCGCGTGGATCTCGGTGGCGGCCTCGCCCTCGACGGCGGCGCGACCGCTGACGACGGCACGGAGGAACCAGCGGGGCCCGTCGACCCCGATGAAGCGGGCCGGGACGAAGACGGTGCGTCCGTCGGCCCCTGCCTGCGGCATCCGGGTGACCAGCTCCTCACCGAACTCTCCGGTGACGACCTCGGCGGTGCCGCCGTTGTCGGTGATGCTCGCCGAGATCTCGTTGCGGATCTCGACCCAGACGCCTTCGGTGCGCGGCGCGGCGAAGGCCTGCAGCTGCACTGCGCTCTCCCCGATCACAGCGGTGACGCCGGTGATCTGCTGCTCCTGCTCGTTGATCTCGAGCCGCAGCTCCATCCCGGGGGCTCCACGCAGCCAGAGCGCACCGAGGTTGAGGTAGTCGCTGTCGTCCTCGACGACGGAACGGTCGAACGGACCGTCCTCCCCCGTCCCCGACTGGGGTGCGTCAGCCTCCGGGTCGCCGACGAGGTCGGCGGTGGTGTCCTCCGCCGTGCCGTCGCTGCTCTCGGGGGCGTCGCTCGCCGGCTCGTCCTTGCGCCTGCTGAAGAGTCCCACGTCATTCCGTCCTTAGTTCCGTGCCTGGTTCCGTGCTGGCTGGCGTGCTGGCTGGCGTGCTGGGTTCCGCGCGTGCCTGTGGGCTCGGTGCGGCGGCAAAGCCCCCGGTCGACCCGTGCCCAGTCTCCCCCCGGCTGGTCCCGTCGAGCGAATCGACGACCGAGAAGACGGCCCGGGCGACGCGCTGGACCACGAGCTGCGCGATCCGGTCACCCCGGCGCACCGTGAACGACTCGGCGTGGTCGAGGTTGACGAGGTTGACGAGGATCTCCCCGCGGTAGCCCTCGTCGATGGTGCCCGGTGCGTTGAGCACCGAGATGCCGTGGCGCGCAGCGAGTCCCGACCGGGGGTGGACGAAGCCGGCGTGACCGGTAGGGAGAGCGATCGCGATCCCGGTGGCGACGAGGGCCCGCCGTCCGGGCTCGATGACGACGTCGTGCCGCGCGACGAGGTCGGCGCCGGCATCACCGGCGTGCGCGTAGGCCGGGGCCGGCAGGTCGGGGTCGAGCCGGACGAACCGGACGACGACCTCCTCCGGCGACGAGCCGTGGCAAGCACAAGGGTCGGTCACGAGGACCGACCCTACTTGCTCGACGCGAACGATCAGGCTGCACACTCCGTGCAGATCATCGTGCCGTTGACCGACTTCGCCAGCTGGCTGCGGTGGTGCACGAGGAAGCAACGCCCGCAGGTGAACTCGTCTGCCTGCTTGGGCAGGACCCGCACGGAGAGCTCCTCACCGGAGAGGTCCGCGCCGGGCAGCTCGAAGCCCTCGGCCTGCTCGGTCTCGTCGACGTCGACGCTCGAGGCGGTCTTGTCGACCCGTCGTGACTTCAGCTCCTCGATGGAGTCCTCGTTGAGGTCGTCGTCGGTCTTGCGTGGCGCGTCGTAGTCAGTTGCCATGGGTGTCTCGCTCCTACTGCTGAGGGTCTGCTTCGGGTCTCGGTCCCGGCGCGCCGCTGCGTCAGGTCTCGGTCGGGTCTCGGTCAGGTCTGGCCGGGACGGTGAGGGATCCGTGCCGCGGAGAACGCCCGGGGCCTGCTGCTTTGTTCCCTTGGGACCCAGGTCCGGGGCGGCCGTTCCGACATGTCCGCGTGCGCGTATGGTGCACCATCCGCGCGCCGTTGTCATCCGAGTACCACGGGCGGGCCCGGCGACGTGGGCGGCTGGTGCCCGTTATCCCCCGTCTGGACCCCCCTGGGGACTCCGCATGTTCACCGGGGACGGCCCGCCTAATGCCGTTCCTCCGGGCCTCGAGGGCTGGGCCCCGGGCGACCGCACGGTAGGGTCACCGGACCCGACCGATCGTCCCAGGACCGGAGGCCTCCACCATGATGGAATTCGTCGACCAGATCAGACAGCGTGTCACCGCAGCCCTCGCTGATCTCGAGCGGGCACGCACTGCCGGGGACGACTACAGCGTCCAGGTGCACACCGGTGAGCTCGAGTCCTTCGCCCGGCTCGCCACCGAGCACGGGATCCGCGTGCCGGAGCTCGGGCCCTTCACCGCGGTCTGACGACGGTCACTCGAGGAAGAGCTCCCGGACGGGACCGACGAGGTTCGGGCCTGCGGCGACCGTGAGCGACTTGCCCGGCGCGCCCTCGCGGCCGAGCACGACGCCCCCGGCCTCCTCGACGATGAGCCAGCCCGCCGCGAGGTCCCACGCGTTGAGGCCGGCCTCCGCGTAGGCGTCGACGGAGCCGTCGGCGACCCGCACGAGGTCGAGCGCGGCGGAGCCGATCCGTCGGATGTCGCGCACCTGGGGCAGCACCCGGGTGAGGATCTGGGCCTGGCGCAGCCGGGTCTCGGCCAAGTAGCCGAAGCCGGTCGCGAGCAGCGATCGACCGAGCCGGTCCTCCTGCGACACGGCGAGGCGGGCGAGCGGCTCGGTGTCACCGGGACCCTCGGGGCGCAGCCACGCTCCACCACCGCGCCGGGCGTGCGCCACGACCCGGTGGGAGGGGTCGGCCACGGCGCCCGCGACGGGCTGCCACCCACCCTCGACCCGGGCGTCGCCCACGACCACCGCGACCGACACGGCATACGCGGGGATGTTGTAGAGGTAGTTGACCGTGCCGTCGATCGGGTCGATGACCCAGGTCAGGCCCGAGGTCCCGCGGATGTCGACACCCTCCTCGCCGAGGATGCCGTCGTCGGGTCGCGCCGCGTGGATCAGCTCGTGGAGCAGCGCCTCGGAGCGCTGGTCCATCACGGTGACGACGTCGGTCTCGGTCGACTTCGTCTCGGCGACCCCCAGCCTGGCCGGTCGCTCGTCGCGGATGAAGCGCGCGGCCCGGACCGACACCTCGACGCAGAGCCGCTCGAGCTCGACGAGGTCCTCGTCGGACGGGGTGGGCAAGGTGGTCACCGGTCCAGCCTCTCAGTCGCGACCGCAGAGCGCGGGCTTGGCCACCCGCAGGTTCGGGCAGCAGCCCGGCTCGCAGACCGACGGCCGGCGACCCTCGAAGTCCGGGACCGCCTCGCCCCTCGCCTCCCCCGCCCGCTCCGCGAGCGCGTCGACGAGGTCGGCGACGAACGTCGCGTCGGTGCCGACCGTCGGCACCCGCACGAGACGGACCCCGAGCCGGTCAGCGGTCTGCTGTGCCTCGGTGTCTAGGTCGTAGACGACCTCCATGTGGTCCGAGACGAAACCGACCGGGGCCGCGACGACGACCGTGGTCCCCGACGCGGCGAGCTGCTCCATCCGGTCGTTGACGTCCGGCTCGAGCCAGGGCTGCGTCGGCGGCCCGGAGCGGGAGCAGAAGACGAGCTCACCGGTGAGGTCGCGCCCGAGCACCGCGTTGGCGCGCTCGGTCAGGGCGCTGGCCATGGCGAGGTGCTGACGCTGGTAGAGGTGTCCCTCGCCGTCACCCGGCCCCGAGGTCTCGTCCATCGTGTCCGGGATCGAGTGGGTGACGAAGAGGAGCGCGACCTCCTCGTCGGGCTGGCCGTCGAGGGCGCGGAGCGACGCGACGAGCCTGCCGAGGTTCGCCTCGATGAACCCGGGTCGAGGTGCGTAGGGCCCGATCTTGTCGATCTCGAGGGTCAGACCGTCCTCCTCCAGGGCCCCGAGAGCCGCCGCGAGGTCCTCGCGGTACTGCCGGCACGAGCTGTAGCAGGAGTAGGCGCTCGTCGTCACGACGACGACCCGGCGGTGGCCGTCGGCGTGCACCTCCCGCAGCGCGTCCTCGAGGAACGGCGCGCTGTTGCGGTTGCCCCAGTAGAGCGGGGTGTCGATGTCGCGGGAGTCGAGCTCGGTGCGCAAGGCCGCGAGCAGGGCGCGGTTCTGGTCGTTGATCGGGCTGCGGCCGCCGAAGAGGTAGTAGTGCTCACCCACCTGCTCGAGCCGCTCGTCCGGGATCCCGCGGCCGGCGGTGACGCGGCGCAGGAAGGGCACCACCTCGTCGGGGGCCTCGGGACCGCCGAAGCTGAGCAGGAGGATCGCGTCATAGGGCTGCATGCGGCGCTGCTTTCAGGAGGTGGTGGACGAGCGGAGCGGGGTCGGTGCGTTGAGGTCGAGGTGGACGGCGAGGAGGCGGACGGCGAAGACGAGTGCTGCGGCCGACCACAGGACCGCGTCGGTGAGCGAGCCGAGGTTGGCCGCCACGACGACGATCGTCGACCCGAGCATGGCAGGCAAGGCGTAGAGCTCGCGCCGCAGCACCTCGGGCACGAGGCCCGCGAGCAGGTCCCGGATGACGCCACCCCCCACTGCGGTGAGGACGCCGACGATGACAGCGGCGACGGGAGAGACGCCCAGGGTCGTCACAGCCTTGAGGCTGCCGGCGACGGCGAAGGCCGCGAGACCGGCCGCGTCGAGGACGCGGACCGAGCGGGTGACCCGGGTGACCCCCGGGTGGAAGAGGAAGACGACGAGGCCGCCGAGGGCGGCTGCCGTGAGCAGGCGCCAGTCGCTGATGCCGACCGGCGGGGTGTCCCCGAGCAGGACGTCGCGCAGGATGCCGCCGCCGAGGGCCGCCGCGCACGCGAGCACGAGGACGCCGAAGAGGTCGAAGCGCTTCCGGACGGCGACGAGGGCTCCGGACAGCGCGAAGACGAAGACGCCGACGATGTCGAGGGCGAGCTGGGCGGAGGCGAAGGTCGTGGGCATGCCGAGGCAAACGCTACCCGCGTGGCGTGGTCGCTTTCGGCGCGACCCTGCCGATGGCATGCTCGACCGCAGGCAGACGGCACCGCCCTGTGGTGTCGCGTCCAGGCGTCGGCAGAAGGTGCCGGCGCGAGACTGACACTCGCGCTCGATCGGGAGACCCCACGCATGCAGGACCTCAGGCTCATCGGTGTCCACGAGGACGGAGCCCACCTGCTCCTCGCCGACGACGACGGCACCCGCTTCACGGTCCCGCTCGACGACGCCATCCGCGCCGCGATCCGTCGCGACCGCCCCACGCTCGGGCAGCAGCAGACCGCCGTCGACGGCGGGATGCGGCCCCGTGACGTCCAGGCGATGATCCGCGCCGGGCTCACGGCCGACGAGGTGGCCGACCGCGCCGGCTGGACCGTGGAGAAGGTGCACCGCTACGAGGGCCCCATCCTCGCCGAGCGCGAGCACGTCGCGACCCTCGCCCGCCAGGTCCGGCTCCGGGCCCGCGCCGGGGCCCACGGCGCCGCCGCCGACCTGGACACCCGGGTCGGTCAGCGCCTGCGCTCCCGAGAGATCGACACCGACACCGCCCGCTGGGACTCCCGACGGGCCGACAAGGGCGCCTGGACGGTCCTGCTCTTCTTCAACGCCGGAGGCCGCCAGCGCGAGGCGATCTGGAACTTCGACCTGCTCGCCCGCACCGTCACCGCGCTCGACGACGAGGCGCGCTGGCTGAGCGACGACGAGGAGGCCGAGAGTGCCGGGCCGCTGCCCGCCGTGACCCACCCGGCCCCGGCCGCCCGCCCGAGCCGGGTCTACGACGTCGAGGCCGAGGGTGGGATCGACGCGGCACCGGGCCGCCGTCGCCGCACCGAGCCGACCGACCTCGTCTCGACGCTGCGTGAGCGCAGCTCGCAGCGCGGGCGGCGGCGTCGCCCCCGTCCCGCCGACATCCCCGTGCTCGACCAGATGCACGACGAGGCGCTGCCGATCGAGGAGCTGGCGATGGACCCGGCCGAGCTGGGCCTCCCGCCGGCCGCCCACACCCACCCGGAGGACGATCCCGAGGCGATCCGCCTCACGCCCCCGGCCCCCGTCGACGAGCCGGAGACCGTCTCGGAGCCCGAGGAGCAGACGCAGGACGTCAGCACCTCGAGGGTGGAGCACCAGGACGAGCTCCCCCTGCTCGACGTCGGGGACGACGATGACGATGACGACCATGACGACGGGACGGTAGCGGCCGCTCCCGGCCCCGACCACGCGCAGCCCGACGACATCGAGGCGCCCGACGACGGCGTCATCACCGGTCCGGACGACGGCACCGTCGATCCGCCGGCAGGCGTGCCGGACGACCGGTCCGACGACGCCGAGGCGCACGACGCCCACGAGGACTCCCCCGATGACGCGCCGGAGCAGCCGACGAGGCCGGCCGCACGCAAGTCCGGTCGCCCCGGCGTCCCGAGCTGGGACGACATCATGTTCGGCCGCAAGGGCGACTGACCGCGGCGCGACCGGTCAGGCAGCCGCTCAGTCGGCCTGGGTGATCGGCAGCGCGGGCACCGGACACACCTCGAGGTCGAAGGGCAGCACCTCCGGCGAGACGGCGGCCGCCCGGGCCGCGTGCGAGGTCATCCGGCGCATGTAGTGACGGCGGCAGAGCACCTCATACTCGACGACACCCTCGGCGCCGGCGGTGACGTCGCCGACGACGACCTGCTCGCCCTCGACGACCATCGCTCCGTCGACGACGCGGGCGTTCGTCGTGGCCCGTCGCCCGCACCAGCACAGCGCCTCCACCTGGAGGACCTGGACGCGGTCGGCGAGCTCGATGAGCCGCTTGCTGCCGGGGAAGAGCTCGGTCCGGAAGTCGGCGGTGATCCCGAAGGCGAAGACGTCGACGTCCATCTCGTCGACCACCCGGGCCAGCTGCTCGACCTGCTCGCCGGTGTAGAACTGCGACTCGTCGCAGATGAGGTAGTCGATCCGCTGGCCGGCCGTGGCCCGCGCGACGATGCCCTCCCAGAAGTCGAGGTCGTCAGACACCTCGAGGGCGCCGGTCGACAGGCCGAGCCGGGAGGACAGCACGTTGCTGCCGGCCCGGTCGAGCTTGGTGAAGATGAGGCCCACCCGGCCCCGCGCGGCATGGTTGTGGTCCATCTGGAGGGCGAGGGTCGACTTGCCGCAGTCCATGGTCCCGGAGAAGAAGACGAGCTCAGCCACGGTCCACCACCCTAGGCGTCCCGCCGGGGAGGCACCACGACCACGGGCACGGCGAGTTCTGCCTCGCTCGTCGAGCCGTGCTGGCCGAGCAGCGCGATGACCTGCGGACGCATCAGGCCGGAGTGGACGACGGCGAGGTCGTCGCCCATCAGCACGACGAGGTCACCGATCCGGCCGACGACCTCCGGGCGCACCTCGCCGAGCCACCCCGCGTCGACGACCTCCTCCCGGGTGAGCACCCGCGCCCGCGCGCCGAGTCGCTCGGTCCATCGCTGCGCCACGGTCTCGGCCGCACCGGTCTCGGTGTAGAGCTGGAGGTTGCGGGCCTCGCCCCCGAGGTGCCGCACGCCGTCCATCAGCCCCACCTCGTGGGCGAGGTCGATCCGCTGGGCAAACGGGATGTCGACCATGCCGTGGTCGGCGGTGATGACGATGGAGGTGTCGTCGGGCACGCTCGCCGCGAGGCGCGCCAAGGCTCCGTCGACCGCCTCGACCTCGTCGCCCCACTGCCACGACTGGCAGCCGTGGACGTGGCCGATCTTGTCGACCTCTCCCCAGTAGAGGTAGACGAGCGCGCGGCGGCTCGCGCGCACGGCGGCGAGGGCCGCGTCGACCCGCTGGTCGAGCTCTCGTCCCGCTCGGAAGCGTGCTCCCCGCAGCGCTGCCGTCGTCAGCCCCGACCCGTCGAAGTACTGCGGCCCCACCATCGTCACATCGACCCCGGCGGCCGTGGCGGCCTCGAAGACGGTCTCGTGGGGCTGCCACCGGCGGGGGTCGGGGCCGTCCTCCCACGACAGCTCGTTGAGCAGCCGGTCGGTCTCAGGGTCGAGGACCTGCATCCCCACGAGCCCGTGCGCCCCGGGCAGCAGGCCCGTGCCGAAGCTGCCCATCGAGGTCGCGGTCGTCGTCGGGAAGCCGCACGGCACCCGGTGGGCGCCGGGGAGCAGCCGGCGCAGGAACGGCGCGTGCCCGCTGCGTTGGCGCAACAGGTCGAAACCGAGACCGTCGACGAGCACGACGACGGTGCGCGGGACGGCGGGCAGGTCGAAGACGTCGCGTCCGGCATACCGCTGAACGCCGAGGGCGCCAGCGACGGAGGGCAGGACGGAGGCGAGGCTGCCGGCCGACCAGTCCGGGGCGGCTGGGATCGTGGCGACCCCGGTCACAGGGTCGGCCCGCCCCCGATGCTCGACGACAGCACCCGCGCGAAGCGCAGGGCCCGGTCGACCGCGCGCTCGCCGTCGGCGGCCGCACTGATCCGCAGCGAGATGTCGTCGGAGGCGATGGTCCCCTCGAAGCCGTGGTCGGCCGTGCAGTCCGGGTCGCCGCACTGGGCCGCCAGCAGGTCGAGCCGGCTGACGGCGCCCCAGCCGAGGGTGAGCGTGATGTCGCGCGAGAAGGTCCCGGGCGTGAAGGTCTCCGGGTCGGCGACGACATGGGTGACCATGACGCCCCGGACCGTGCCGAGCGGGACCGTCTCGGTCGTCGCGGTCGCCATCGGGCGCTCGTCACCCTCGGCGTGGTCGTCAGCGTGCGCGATGACGAGTCGCTGCGGGGTGACGACAAGGACGGTCACGTGCCGGCGCACCGTGTCATGGTCGAAGGTCGTCTCCTGGTGGACGAGGTGCGAGACCACCTCCGAGCCCGCGATGGCGGACTCGACGACGTCACAGACGAGGGCGGGATAGTAGCCGGCGTGGGTGATCGCCTCGGCGAGGTCCGGCGGCAGGGACTGGCCGGGGCTGGGCGTGACACGTCGCATACGACCATCTTTGCACTCGTGGCTGTCGGGTCTGCCGCGCCGGGGGCCTTCTCGGGGTCGGCGGGGCCGATGCGCGCCTCAGGTCATCCGACGACGGCCCGGGTCCTTGCGCACGAGCGCGGGGCGCACCGTGACCTCGGCGCCGAGCACGTCGACGCCCCCGGTCCACGCGTTGACGGGGTTGAGCACGACGGAGGCGAGCTCGGGGTGGTTGTCGGCGAGCACCGAGAGCCGCGCGACGAGGTCGCTGAGGGCGGCGCGGTGGACGGGGGCGGCCCCGCGGTGGCCGGCGAGCAGGGGCGCCGCCTTGACCCCGTCGATGAGGTCGGTGACGTCGACGTCGGTCAACGGGGGGATCCGGTGCGCGATGTCGCCGAGCAGCTCGGTGGGCGGCCCGGCCACGGAGAAGCTGACGACGGGTCCGAAGAGCGGGTCCTCGCTGGCCTGGAGCACGCACGACACCCCGGGGACGGCCATCCGCTGGACGACGAAGCGGTCGGCCCCGAGCGGACCGAGGCGCTCGGTGAGGGAACGGTGCGCGTCGCGCACCTGGGTGTCGTCGGAGAGGTCGCTGCGCACCCCGACGATGCCGGGCTGGTGGCGCACGAGGGGCGAGGTGGACTTGAGGATGACCGGGTAGGTGAGGGTCTCCGCAGCCGCGACCGCCGCCTCGACGCCGACGACCTCGATCGACGGCCACAGCCGGATCCCGTAGGTGGACAGCAGGTCCCGGGTCTCGTCCCGCGTCAGGGTCCGGCCCTCGGGGTGGCCCTCGAGGAAACCGTCGACGAGCAGCTCCGCGCGGCCGCGATCGATCCCGACGGGGGCGACCTGGGTGCCGCGGTCGCGGGCCCGCCACTGGGAGTAGCGGGTCACCGCGTTGAGCGCCCGGATGCCGTCCTCCGGCATCGCGTAGGACGGCACCGTCCGACGGACCCCGTCAGGCTGCACGTAGTCGAGGCCCACACCGACACCGTGCATGCCGAGGAAGGTTGCCACACAAGGCTTCTCATGCTTGGCGACGATGGTCGTCACGGCGTTGGACACTTCCTCGTCCTGGGTGACGAGCGGCGGGATGAAGGCGGCGACGACACTGTCCACCTCGGGGTCGGCGAAGGCCGCCTCGAGTGCCGCTGCGAACTCCTCGGCCGTGGCCTGGGGCAGCAGCGAGACCGGTCCGTGGGTGACGCGCAGGCCCCAGCTGACGCAGGCGCTGGCGCTGATCGAGCCGAGCGCGTCGGAGTTGCCGACGATGGCGACCCGGTCACCGCGCGGAGCCGGTTGGTGCAGGGTCAGCTGCGCGACGTCGAAGAGCTGGTGGATGTTCTCGACCCGGATGACACCGGCCTGGCGCAGCAGTGCGTCGAAGGCACCGGCGGGGACGTTGGTCACCCGCGTCCGGTGGCCGGGGGGCGCGGCAAAGCTCGACACCCCCGAGGAGACGACGATAACCGGCTTGACCTGCGCGAGGTGCCGGGCGATCCGGGAGAACTTGCGCGGGTTGCCCATCGACTCGAGGTAGAGACCGACGGTGTCGGTCTCCGCGTCGTCGATCCAGTACTGCATGAGATCGTTGCCCGAGACGTCGATGCGGTTGCCGGCCGAGGCGAAGACGGAGATCCCGAGGCCGCGCCGGGCCGCCGAGGCGAGGACCGCGACGCCGAGGGCCCCGCTCTGGGCGAAGAGCCCGAGCCGGCCCGGGGGCGGGATGACCGTCGCCAGCGTCGCGTTGAGGCGGACCGACGGGTCGTTGTTGATCAGCCCGAAGCTGTTGGGCCCGACGATCCGCATCCCGGCCCGGCGCACCCGGCGCCGCAGCCGGTCCTGGAGCTTGGCCCCCTCCTCGCCGGCCTCGGCGAAGCCCGACGACAGGACGAGCAGGTCACGCACGCCGGCGCGGCCGCACTCCTTGGCCACCTCGACGGCCTGGGCCGCCGGGACGACGACGACCGCGAGGTCGACGGGCCCGGGCGCGTCGGCGATGTGGCGGTAGGCGCGCAGACCCTGGATCTCGTCGGCCACCGGGTGGACGGGGTAGATCTCGCCCTGGAATCCCGCCTCGATCATGTTGCGCAGCACGAGGGCGCCGATGGACTCCTCTCGGCGGCTCGCGCCGATGACGGCGATGCTCACCGGGAAGAGGATCGTGCGCATGCTCCGGGACTCGGCGCGGTGCTCGCGGGAGAGCTGGACCGCCTTGGACCGGTCGGTGGGGCTGATGTCGAAGGCGACCTCGACGACGCCGTCCTCGACGTGGTGGGTCACCTCGTAGCCGGCTTCGCGGAAGACCGTGAGCATCTTGCGGTTCTGCGGGAGCACCTCCGCGGTGAAGCGCGAGATCCCCAGCTCCTGGGCGATGGCCGCGAGGTGCTCGAGCATCACCGAGCCGATGCCCTTGCCCTGGAAGTGGTCGGAGATGTTGAAGGCCACCTCGGCAGAGGTCGGGTCGATCCGGTCGTAGCGGCCGATCCCGATGATCGCGTCGTCGAGCGTGGCCACGAGCGCCACCCGGTCGTGGTGGTCGACGTGGGTGAAGCGGTGCAGGTCGCGCTGGCTCAGCTCGCGCAGCGGGGCGAAGAAGCGCAGGTAGATCGACTCCGCCGACTGTCGGCTGTGGAAGTGCTGGATGCCCTCCGCGTCCTCGGGGCTGATCGGGCGCACGTGTGCGACGGTGCCGTCCTTGAGGACGACGTCCGCCTCCCACTCGATCGGCCCGCGTCCCGTCCTCGGGATCGGACCGGTCTCGAGCAGATCGTCTCCGTCCGCCATGGCCTCATCGTGTCAGACTCCGCCGACCGCGGCAGCGAGTGAGAGCCTGTCGTCATGGAGTTCGCCGACGTGGTCCGCCGCCGCCGCATGGTCCGTCGCTACGACCCCGACCGGCCCGTGCCCGACCACGTCCTTCGGCGCTGCCTCGAGAACGCCGTGCGTGCCCCGAGCGCCGGGTTCAGCCAGGGTTGGGACTTCGTCGTGCTGCGCTCCCCCACCGAGCGGGACTCGTTCTGGGGCGCCACCACGACGGAGGGCGCCGCCGCGGACCCGTGGCTGAGCGGCATACGCGCGGCGCCGGCACTCATCGTGTGCCTCTCGGACAAGGACGCCTACCTCGACCGCTACGCCGACCCCGACAAGGGCTGGACCGACCGCGACGAGGCCCGCTGGCCTGTCCCCTACTGGGACGTCGACACGGGGATGGCCGCCCTCCTCGTGCTCCTGACGGCCGTCGACGAGGGTCTCGGCGGGCTGTTCTTCGGGGTCCCGGCGGAGCGGCACGACGCCGTCCGGGCCGCGCTCGGCGTGCCGGCCGGCCGACGGATCGTCGGGGTCGTGTCGATGGGGTATGCCGTCCCCGGGCCGAAGAGCCCGAGCCTGCGCCGGCACCGGCGGGGCGCCGACGAGGTCGGCCACTGGGGCCGGTTCGGCGTGGCAGGTGGGAGCGGCCCGGCCGCTGCGGGATGATGAGGTGTTGACGCGCGACCAGCGAAACCGAGCAGACACGGCAAGGAGCAGCACCCGGCATGGCCCGACGCAGCACCCCCCCGACTCCCCCCGAGGACTTCGAGGAGAAGATCGTCGGCATCGACGTCGAGGAGGAGATGCAGAACGCCTTCCTCGAGTACTCCTACAGCGTCATCTACTCCCGGGCGCTGCCCGACGCGCGCGACGGACTCAAGCCGGTCCAGCGCCGGATCCTCTACGGCTCCAACGAGCTCGGGCTGCGCCCCGACCGTGGCCACGTCAAGAGCCAGCGCGTCGTCGGCGAGGTGATGGGCAAGTACCACCCGCACGGTGACCAGGCCATCTACGACGCCCTCGTCCGGATGGCGCAGCCGTTCACACTGCGCCTGCCGCTCATCGACGGGCACGGCAACTTCGGCTCCCTCGACGACGGGCCGGCCGCGGCCCGCTACACCGAGGCGCGGATGGCGAGCTCGGCGCTGCTCATGGTCGGCGGCCTCGACGAGGAGACGGTCGACTACGTCCCCAACTACGACGACACGCAGTGGCAGCCGAGCGTGCTGCCCGCCGCCTACCCCAACCTGCTCGTCAACGGCGCGGCCGGTATCGCCGTCGGGATGGCGACGAACATGCCGCCGCACAACCTCGTCGAGGTCATCGGCGCGGCCCGGCACCTGATCGCCAACCCGACCTGCTCCCTCGAGGACCTGATGAAGTTCGTCCCGGGGCCCGACCTGCCCTGCGGCGGACGGATCGTCGGGCTCGAGGGGATCCGCGACGCCTACCTCACCGGCCGCGGCAGCTTCCGCACCCGGGCCACGGCCCGGATCGAGTCGATCACCCCGCGCCGCAAGGGCATCGTCGTCACCGAGCTGCCCTACCTCATCGGGCCCGAGAAGGTCATCGAGAAGATCCGCGACCTCGTCCAGGCCAAGCGGCTGCTCGGGATCAGCGACCTCAAGGACCTCTCCGACCGGCAGAACGGCCTGCGCCTCGTCATCGAGATCAAGAACGGCTTCAACCCCGACGCCGTCCTCGAGCAGCTCTACAAGCTGACCCCGATGGAGGAGAACTTCGGGATCAACAACGTCGCGCTCGTCGAGGGCCAGCCCCGCACGCTCGGCCTCAAGGACCTGCTGCGGGTCTACGTCGACTTCCGCACCGACGTCGTGCGGCGCCGCACCGCCTACCGGCTGCGCCGCCGGGAGGAGCGCCTGCACCTCGTCGAGGGCATGCTCGTCGCGATCCTCGACATCGACGAGGTGATCCAGCTGATCCGCGGCTCCGACGACACCGCGATCGCCCGGACCCGGCTGATGGAGGTCTTCGAGCTCTCCGAGCTGCAGGCCAACTACATCCTCGAGCTCCAGCTGCGGCGGCTCACGAAGTTCTCCCGGATCGAGCTCGAGACCGAGCGCGACGAGCTCCAGCGCGCCATTGAGGAGCTGCGCGCCCTGCTCGAGAGCGAGAAGCTGCTGCTTCGGCTCGTCTCCACCGAGCTCGCCGACGTCGCGAAGTCCCACGGCACCCCGCGCCGCACCGTCCTGCTCGAGGGCTCGGGGGCCAGCGCGGCCGCCACGTCCGCGGCGCCCCTGGAGATCAGCGACGACCCGTGCTGGGTGCTGCTCTCCTCGACCGGCCTGCTCGCCCGCACCGGTAGTGCCGAGCCGGTGCCCGCCGACGGGTCGCGCTCGAAGCACGACGTCGTCGTCGGGGCGGTCGCCACGACGGCCCGCGGCGAGTTCGGGCTCGTGACGAGCGCCGGCCGGATGGTCCGCCTCTCGGCGCTCGACCTGCCCACCCTGCCGCCGACCAACGGCGCGCCGAGCCTGTCCGGCGGCGCCCCGCTCGCGGCCTACGTCGACCTCCCGCGCGGTGAGGAGCCGGTGACCATCGTGCCGATCGGCGACACGGCCCCGGTCGTCGCGCTCGGGACCGCCTCGGGCGTCGTCAAGCGGGTGACTCCTGACGCGCCTAAGGGCGGCGAGTGGGAGGTCATCAGCCTCAAGGCCGGCGACCGCGTCGTCGGGGCCGGTCTCGCCGACCGCGAGGACCTCGACCTCGTCTTCGTCACGAGCGACGCCCAGCTGCTTCGGTTCGCGGCGCAGGCGGTGCGCCCCCAGGGTCGCGGCGCCGGCGGGATGGCCGGGATCAAGCTGGCCGCGGGTGCCTCCGCGGTCTTCTTCGGTGTCGTCGACCCGTCGAGTGACGGGATCGTCGTCACCTCGAGCGGCTCCTCCTCGGCCCTTCCGGGCACCGAGGGCGGCTCGCTCAAGGTGACCCCGTATGCCGAGTACCCCGCGAAGGGCCGTGCAACCGGAGGCGTCCGCTGCCACCGCTTCCTGCGCGGCGAGGACACGCTCGTGCTCGCCTTCGCCGGCAACACCCCCGCCCGGGCGGCGGCGGCCAACGGCGTCGCCGTCGAGCTCCCGCCGGCTGACGGTCGGCGCGACGGGTCGGGCATGGCTCTGACCGCGGTCATCGCGGCCGTCGCCGCACCCCCGCCGGTGACCGGCTCCGAGGCCACCGCGCACCCGGAGACCGGACCCGACGCATGACCCGAGCGACCGGCGACACCCACCCCTCGACGAGCGGGCACGGCACGCCGGACGGACGGGCCTGCTCCGTGCTCTGGGACGACGACGGGACGAGCGCCTTCGGGACGGCAGCCCGCGCGGGGTTCTTCGTCCTGCTGGAGCAGCCCGGGCCTTGGGGCCGGGACGCGGCCCGGGACTCCCACCTCGACCCGCAGGTCGGCGCCGAGCTCGACGCCCGGTGCGGGGCCGCCGGGGGCCGGTTCATGCTCATCCGTCGGCCTGGCGGTCATCCGGCCCGGGACCGCCCCCACCGGGTGCTCGTCGCGTGGACCGGCGGCGGGACGTCGGCGCGAGGGTCGTCCGGCCCGGTGGCGCCCTGGCTGCTCGGAGCCGACCTCGCCCACCCCGGCGAGCTGCTCACGATGGACTGGGCCGCCCTGTCGCGCGGCTCCCGGAGCCTCGTCGCGGCGTCCCTCCCCAGCGCCGAGGAGGTCGCCCCGACCCTGCTCGTGTGCACCAACGGTCGGCGCGACGTGTGCTGCGCCGTGCGCGGCCGGCCCCTCGCGGCCGCCGCTGCGCGCCTCGCTCCCGGGCGGGCCTGGGAGGTGTCCCACACGGGCGGGCACCGGTTCGCGCCGACTGCGGTGCTGCTGCCGTGGGGTCAGACCTACGCCCGGCTCGACGAGGAGTCGGTGGAGTGGGTGCTCGGTGCCGCCCTGTCCGGTCACACGCCGCTCGAGCTCCTCGGCGCGACCCACGACCGGGGCCGGGCGCCCCTGTCGCCGGACGCCCAGTGCGCGGAGTCCTTCGTGCGTGAACAGCTCGGCGAGACGGCGCTGCGCGCTCTCAGCACCGCAGAGGTGGAAGCAGACGGTCTCGACGACCGGACGACGGCCGCCGTCGTCTCCCACGAGGACGGCCGGACCTGGCTCGTGCACGTCCGGTGGGAGCAGGCCGGTCTGTCCCGGCCGGAGTCGTGCGGCAAGAAGCCGGTGCCCGTCGTCACCCGTCAGGCCACCGTCGTCAGCGCCACCTGAGCCACTGTCGACGGGGCCCGCCGGCCGAGGTCCACGGGGCCGTCACCAGGGCTTGGGGACGGCCGGCCCACCGTCCTGGGGGTCGCGGCGGTCTCCGGTGCCCAGCTGCTCGTTGCGTTCGACGGTGTTGCGCCGCTGCATCTCCTGGAGCAGGTCCTGCTCCTGCTGGCTCGGCGTGCGCTGCGGGTCCGGAGTCGGCTGCGGGGCCGGCTGGGGCTGTGGCGAGGGGTCGCTCGGTGGGGCGTCCGCCGGCGGCGGGTCGGCGCTCTTGGAGTCCATCCGCTGCTGTGCGTCCTGCAGCCGCTGCCCGCTGCCCTCACCGTCGGGGCTGTCGCAGAGGGCCGGCCGACCCTCGGTGAGGGCCTTCCCCTTGGCGTAGAACTGCTGCCACTCGTCGGTGCGCTCAGCCGCCCTGGCCGCATCGCCGAGCGCCTCGTAGGTGAGGGCGAGGTTGACCCGCACCTTGCAGTCGTCGAGCCCACCCCTCGGCACGAGCGCGAAGGCCTGCTCGAAGGAGGGACGCGCCTGCGCGAACCGACCCCCGAGGACCGCCGCGTCTCCGAGCGCGAACGGCGCGCGGAAGCGCTCGACGACGTCGACCCACCCCTGCCGCTGCGCCCAGGCGCTCATCGTCGGGCGGTCACCGGAGGTCCAGGCCTCGAGCGTCCGGTCGGCGACGAGGTTGAGCGTCAGCAGCCGGAGCGCCAGCACGGCAACGAGGACAACGACCGGCGCGGACGCGAGGAGCAGCCTGCGTCGCCGGCGCCGGAGTCGGGGCGGAAGCGCGGCTCCAGTCCGGGACGGGCGTCGACGCCGACGTGCCCCGTCGTGGTCGCCGGCGTGGTCGCCGTCGTCGGCCCCGGACCCGGTGGTCTCGGGCCGGAAACGCTCGGGGGCGGTGGCCTCGGTCGTCATGGTGTCTCCCCCCGTCGGCGGCGCATCGAAGCGAGAGCGGCCGAGCTGGCCCCGACCTCCCACACGGCGACGCCGGCCAGCCCGAGCAGCAGCGGCCAGTAGAGCTCGCGGCGGGCTCGGACCTGCGCGGCCTCGATCTGCGGGCTCGTCCCGAAGCGGGCCAGGTCGATGCCGTCGACGGCGGGCGCGATCGGCTCGCCCGATGCGCGGTGGAGGTAGGGCAGACCCAGCTGGGTGCCGATCGCCGTGAGCTGGGTCTCGTCGATCATCGACAGCGCGTCCTCCCCCGTCGTGGGGTCACGCACGTAGGCCCCGGTGCGGTCGAAGCGGGACCGGTAGGTCAGCATCCGGCCACCCTCAGTGGTGCCGTAACCGAGCACGGCGCCCCCGTTGACTGCCGTCGCCGGCACCGTGAAGGGCGCGGGAGCGGACCCGCTGGTCTGCTCGCCGTCACCGAGGTAGTAGACGATCCGGGCCCGGTCCGGGTGCCGCTGCTCCGACTGGGCCAGCGCGGTGGTGAGGCGTCCGTCGGCCTCCGTGACGGATGACCCCTTGGAGACCTCGGACGGCTCGGGCAGCAGGGTCTCGAGCGCGGCGCTGAGGGCGGTCGTGTCGGTGGTCAGGGGCAGTCGCACGCGGGCCGCCTGGTCGAAGGTGAGGATCGAGTAGCGGGCGCCCGGGAGCGCCCTCGCAATGGCGGCGATGTCCCGGCGCACCCCGGTCAGTCGCGGGACCCCGCTGCCGTAGTCCTCGGCGACGATGCTCGTCGTCGTGTCGACGACGAAGTAGACGTTGAGGTTGGCGGCCGAGGCCTCGGCGGTGTCGCCCGGCACGGCCGGGCGGGTGGCGGCCACGGCCAGCAGCAGCACGGCCGCGGTGCGGCGCCAGTGCGACCCGCGCGACTCCCCCGGAGCCGACCGCGAGCTCGGGTTCCACCAGACGGCGCAGAGGG
>JBDSSS010000145.1:0-9072 GCA_039928615.1 Terracoccus sp.
CACCAGGTCGTGGGCGCCCTTCGCTGCCACGCGGTCAGAGCTCGATGTGCGCACCCATGACGATGGTCCGCTCCGGAGGCAGGTGGAAGACCTCGGTGCGGTTCGCGGCGTTGTGGTACATCCACGCGAAGAGCCTCTTGCGCCACGTGCGCAGCCCGCGGTGTCCGGTCGCCTGCACCGTGAGGACCGACAGGAAGTAGTGCGCCTCGTCGACGTCGATGTCGAGCAGCTCGGGGGCAGCGCCCACCGCGAGTGCCAGCCCCTTCGGGATGTCCTGGCTGTCGGTGAAGCCGACGTGCACCGTGACGTGCACGATCCCGTCGGTGGTGTCGCCGAGGTCATCGACCTCGACGCGGTCGACGTGGCGGATGTGGGGCACGTTCTCGTTGACGATCTGCACGAGGACGACCCGTTCGTGGAGCACACGGTTGAAGTCAGCGTTGGCGCGCAGCGCGAGCGGTGTCGTCGTCGCGTTGGGGTGGGGGAAGACCGCCACCCCTGGCACGCGACGCACGAGGTCGGGGTTGCGGCGCACGACGCTGAGGAAGAGGGGGAGCGGGCCCTCGAGGTCACGCTCCTCGGCGTGCAGGGCCTCCGCGCCGCGCCGCCACGTCGTCATCAGGGTGACGACGAGGGCGGCGATGACGAGGGGCAGCCAGCCGCCGTTGGCGATCTTGGTGAGGTTGGCGCCGAGGAAGGTCAGCTCGACCGCGACGACGAGCACGACGTAGACGACGAGCTTCCACGTCTGCACCTTCCACACGTACTTGGCGAGCAGGAGGAAGAGGGCACTCGTCAGCAGGAGGGTGCCGGTCACGGCGAGCCCGTATGCCGCTGCCAGCCGGCTCGAGCTGCCGAAGGTCACCGTCAGGATGATGACGCCGACGAAGAGGATCCAGTTGATGACGGGCACGTAGATCTGCCCGCCCTCCTCGCGGGAGGTCTGGCGGACCGCGAGCCGCGGCATCATGCCGAGGCGGACGGCCTGGCGTGACACCGAGAACGCGCCGGAGATGACGGCCTGCGAGGCGATGACCGTGGCGACGGTGGCGAGCAGCACGAGCGGGAGGGTGGCCCACGACGGGGCCATCAGGAAGAACGGGTTGGCGACGACGGACGGGTCGGTGAGGATCATCGCTCCCTGCCCGAGGTAGTTGACGGCGAGCGCAGGAAACACGACGAGGTACCACGACAGCCGGATCGAGCGGGCCCCGAAGTGGCCCATGTCGGCATACAGCGCCTCGGCGCCCGTGATCGTCAGCACGACGCCGCCCATCGCCACGAACGCGATGAACGGGTGCTGCACGACGAACGCCAGCGCATAGGTCGGTGAGAGCGCCTCGAGGATCTGCGGGTTGGCGACGATGTGCGGCAGGCCGAGCACGAGCAGCACGGTGAACCACAGCACCATGACCGGACCGAAGGCCTTGCCGACGACCCCGGTGCCCCACCGCTGGATGACGAACAGGCCGGCCAGCACGACGACGGCGATGGGCAGGACGAGGTCGGCGAGGGCGGGGTCTGCCACCCCGAGGCCCTCGATGGCGGACATCACCGAGATGGCGGGCGTGATCACGGCGTCGCCGTAGAAGAGCGCGGCCCCGAGGACACCCATCGCCATCACCGCTGCGATGCGACGTTTGCCCTCGAGGTGGCGACGCAGCAGCGCAACGAGGGCGAGGATGCCGCCCTCGCCCTCGTTGTCGGCCCGCATCGCGAGGGAGACGTACTTCATCGACACGATGAGGGTGATCGACCAGACGACCATCGAGATGACGCCGAGCACGTCGCCCCGCGTGGCCTTGACGGCGTTGTGCTCGATACTGAAGACGGTCTGCATCGCGTAGAGGGGACTCGTGCCGATGTCGCCGAAGACGATCCCGAGGGCGCCGAGCGCGAGCGGGAGGATCCGGCTGCTGCCGTGGTGGGCTGGCGGGGCGCCCTCCTCTGTCGACATCGGCGTCCCGACGGACGAGACCGATGAGTCGGACGAGGCGGGCTGCGCTGCTGGAGGCGGGTTGGCACCCGAGGTCGTCACGACGTCATCGTGCCACGCTCGACCGGGTCTGAGCGCCGAGGGAGGGCATGGCTGACGAGGGGAGGACCAGACCCGGACGGCGAGCTGCGGGACTCCGTCGTGCACACGCCTCGCGGGGCCCGTCCACGCCCCCGATTCGGTTGCGGGGCAGGGGGTGCGCTATCGTTTCGTTCGCCCCGAGGGGCATTCGGGCTGTGGCGCAGCTTGGTAGCGCACTTGACTGGGGGTCAAGGGGTCGCAGGTTCAAATCCTGTCAGCCCGACCGATTGGGGCCTGACCTGTTCACGCAGGTCAGGCCCCGTCTTATTGTTGGCTTTCGCTCTGGGACGCCGCACCCGTGTCCTCGCGGCCCCTCAGCTCGTGAGGACGTTCCTTGCCGTCGGCACCGAGATCGTGACCCGGTTGCCCATCTGTTGGATCGTGATGGTTGCGGTGGCCAGGTCGAGCATCTGCTGTGGGGCGTCGGCCGGTATCGCAGTGGAGCTGGCGCTCACGGTGCTCCCTCGTCCAGTGACCTCCTGGGCACAGGCGCAGTCGCCCAGCCGGCGCTCTGGGCGCACGGGATCAAAGGGTCACCAGGTCCTGGAACCGCGCTCGGTGTGCTGCAGTGCCCCGTTGGCTGCACCGACGACGGTGGGCTGTCGTTCCTGTTCGGCACGGAGCATCACCGTCAGCGCGGCGAGCATCGGCACTGCGTACAGCCACAGCCACCACCCGAAGACGAGTAGACCAGCGTGGAACGCGAGCAAGAGCAGCAGGCCAGCCCGTGCTCGACACCCACCCGAGAGCACGAGGAGGCCGGCCGCAGCCTCACCGGCGATGAGCAACCCGATGAAGAACCCGGTGTTCGGGACGACGAGGGAGCCCCAGGTCTGTCGCACGAACGCCACCTGGGACATGTCTCCGAACCCAGCGAAGGAGTCCCAGTCGCTGATGAGGTAGATGGCGTTGACCATCGCCCCCAGCGACCAGGAACAACACACCCGTCGCCAACCGGGCAACGAGCCGCGCACGGCTACTTCGTCGGGCACGCGTCGACGCCGCCATCACGGTCGCCCCCAGGACGAGCCACATGATCTTCTCCATGTCCGTGCCTTCCTCAGGGCCGTTGACGCCGGCGTAAGGTGCCTCGACGTGGTCTCGTGACCGTGAGGCTCAGGACGGCCCTTTGCGACCATTCTCCGTTCGAGCGTCGCGGGAGATGAGGGGCTGTGGTCGAGTTCACCACCTCTGGGCACCTCCGACAACGACCCCAACGGGTTTACGGGACGCAACGGCCCGGACGTCAGTGGTGCCCCTTGTGGACCATCCGCATGATCCGTGCGCTGAAGGAGACGAAGCGCACCGCTTGGAGCGGGAGGCTGCGTAGCGTGCTCTCCGTGGGCAGCGGGGCCTTGGACAGGTCGGCAACAGGTTGGATGTTCTCGTCCATGACGCTCATTCCGGGATCAGCTGCCAGCCGAGGCGGCCCTTGGCCTTGTGGATGAAGAGGTAGTGGAGCATGAGCTTGACCCAGTGTCCGGACAGTCCGAGCTCGCCCCGGGTGTCCTGCAGGTCGCGCCCGGTGGGGTAGCGCGCGTAGTCCGGCACGACCGGCATCATCGTCATGGCGGCGGCGGACCCGGTGCGCATCCCGTTGCCGGCCGACGCGACGCAGGCTGCTCCCATCCGCGCCATCGACGCCTCGTGGGCGGGGGCGCCGGCGCCCTTGCGGATCCGGTCAGCGATCGTGCGAGCAGCGGTTCGGCCCATGACGCCGGACGGCATGCCGGTGCGCGGTGGCGACGGCGTGATGACGGTGCCGTTGGGGCTCGTGCGCGGGCGCGAGATCTGGTGCGGCGGGGCGAACGCGATGCCTACGGCAAAGATGGTGTCGTAACCGGGGGCGAGGTAGGTGCGCGGCCAGTCCTCGCCGCGCCACTGCTCGTAGGGCTTGGCCGTGTAGTCGGCGTCGACGCGCATGAAGCCGCTCGGTGCGAAGAGGCGGTCGGTGATGACCTCGCCGTCGCGGGCGTAGGCCGCGAGCGGCACCCCGCCGAAGGGCGGCAGGAGCATCCCGAAGTCGAAGCCGATCTCGTGCATCGACCCGTCGAGGGTCTCGTAGTGGATGACGCCCGGGTCCACCCGGTGCACGTGGGCACCGAGGATGGCCTCGACACCACGCTCGCGAAAGAGGCTGCTCGTCCACAGCTCTGAGGTGGTCTGGAATCCGTTCTCCTCGAAGGTCATCCCGTCGACA
Source organism: Terracoccus sp. (assembly GCA_039928615.1). GTDB lineage: Bacteria > Actinomycetota > Actinomycetes > Actinomycetales > Dermatophilaceae > JBDSSS01. The sequence continues at coordinate 4,278 of JBDSSS010000145.1, forward strand.
CCGAAGTCGCCGAGGGCGGCCTCGTTCGTGAGGTAGACGACCCGGGCAAGGTCCCGGACGCCGGCCTCGCGCAGCTCGTGGTCGACGTTGAAGACGTACTCGAAGGCCGCGCCTTCACAGGTGCACGTGCCGTGACCCATCCCGACGACGAGGGTTTGCCGCTCTCCTGCACGCATTCTCGCGATGCTGGCGCGAAGCTGCTCCGCAGCGTGGACGGCGTGGTCGGCCGTGCACACCGAGACCGTGTGACCCTCGTCAGGACCGAGACCGTCCGTCATGCCGAACCTCAGCTGCGGGCCGGTGGCGTTGACGAGGTAGTCGTAGCGGAGCCGCTGCTCCGTGCCCTCGCGCTCGGAGCCGGTGTGGACGACGTCGACCGCCCCTCGCCCGTCCTCGGCGTCCCCGTCCGGACGGATGGCGACGGCTCTGGCCTGGACGAAGCGGATTCCCTTGCGCCGGTACACCGGGGCGAGGGGGAAGACGACGTCCTTCTTCGCCATCCGTCCGACCCCCACCCAGATGTTGCTCGGGATCCAGTTCCAGTGGGAGTTGGGCGACACGACGGTCACCGTGTCTCCTTTGGGCAGTAAGCGACTCAGGTGCAGAGCGGCGGTGTGGCCGGCTACTCCCGCACCGAGAACGATGACATCAGCCATGGGTTCGTCTCCTTCGACGAGTGGGTGCTCACGTCAGGACACGCCCCTCGGGTATGCCGCTGACGTGACGGTCATGGGGTCAGGTCAGGCGTAGTTGGTGATGTAGAGGTTCGCCTCGATCTGGTCCTTGGTGATCTCCTTGGTGCAGAAGAACCAGTCGACGCACTCGACGTCAGCAGCGTGGCCGTCCACCCGTTCTTTGGCCGTCCCGCACGAGCCCGGGGGAGGCACGATGACCCGCTCGCCGGGCACCCAGTCGGCGGGCGTGGCGACGTCGAAGGCGTCGGCCGTCTGAAGGGCCACGACGACTCGGAGCAGCTCGTCGATGTTTCGCCCCAGGGACAGCGGGTAGTAGATGATCGTGCGCACGATGCCGCGCGGGTCGATGACGAAGACGGCACGCACGGCTTGGGTCGTCGCCTCGCCCGGCATGATCATCCCGTAGAGCCCGGCGACCTTCATCGAGACGTCATCGATGAGTGGGAACGTCACCTCGACATTGATCATGTCGCGGTAGACCATCTTCTCCTGGATCGTGCGCAGCCAGGCGATGTGGCTGTAGAGCCCGTCGACGGAGAGGCCGACCAGGGCCGTGTTGAGCCGCGCGAACTCAGCCTGGCGTGAGGCGAAGGTCATGAACTCGCTCGTGCAGACGGGGGTGAAGTCGGCGGGATGGGAGAAGAGCACGACCCACCGGCCGACGTAGTCGCCCGGAAAGCTGATGTCGCCCTGTGTCGTGTGCGCGGTGAAAGCCGGAGCCGCGTCGCCGATCCTCGGCATGGCGGGGGTGGTGCGGGTAATGATCTCTGTGGTCTCCATGGGATGGGTCCTCACTGTGGTGGTGGTGTGCGTGGCGTCCAGCTGCCGGCTCCCGGAAGCAGACGGGCGAGCACGACAGCGATGAGCCGCATGGTTGCCGGTCCGAGCGATCGATCCGCATCGGGGACTTTTCGTGGGGGAGTCCCCGTCCGCCGGAGCGGCGTCCCATACCTTTGACGCTATACCCCAAGGGGTATGACGGCGGAGAAGTGAGACGAGTCCCACTGCTCGGGGGCCCCCGTCTCGTCGTGACCGACGGGACGGGTCGGACGTGGTCGAGCAGCGCCCACGCCGAGATGGCAGTGAGCACGAAGATGATCACCGCCATCGGGACGGCCGTGCCGGCCCCGCCGATGCCGGTGAGCGGGGCGATGGCGCCGGCCATGCACCACTGGAGGAAACCGAGCAGTGCCGACCCGGTGCCGGGTGGTCGGGGACCTCGTCAGAGGCGGGCGCGCCGGCACTCGGCCCGACGAGACCCTGGGCACTCATGAGGACGAAGAACTAGGTGGCGGCCAGCCACCGGGAGGGTGCCCCACCAGAGCGCCCCCGCGAGGAGCGCGAGTCCCGCAGCGCCGCTGGCCACCAGGCCGACCGACATGACGCGCTCCGCGGACCCGATGAGCCACGCGCGACCCGGTGAGCGTGGGCTCGCCTACTTCGCAGTCGAACTCGGTCATCATCGCCATCCCTCGTGGTGTTCGTCGGGATGGTCCTCCACCAGCGATTCCACCCCCACTCCGGCAGCGACGCGTCAAGGGGCGGCGGCCGACACGACGCGACAACGCGACGTCACCCACCGCCGGCCCCTAGACCGGTGACCCGGGCCGCGTGCGGCCCGGGTCACGACCCGTGGGTCAGGTGCGCTCGCCGTCGTGAGAGGGCAGGGAACGGCCCCTGGTCGGCAGTGGGAGGGCCGCACGGACGCGTCCGAGGGCATCGTGCAGACTCCCGGATCCGAGGTGCGAGACGGTGTCGGCCTTGTCCTCGTCGAGGTTGCGGGGCCGGGTCTGGGGCGGTCGCACCCCCAACGATGCCGCCGAGACCCGCGACGGATCGGTCGACCCTGCCGGACCGGTCGGGCCGGCCCAGATCATCATGAGTGCTCCTGGGTGCCTGTGCGCCGGGGCGCACCGTGGCCGATCAGTGGTGTCATGGGGACTCCCGTTCACATCGAGGGATCGACGTGCCGCCGGGGCCGGGGCAACACAGTTCGTGGTGGTGAGGGCGCACCGTTGGGGCCTGCTGACCCGTCCAGTCACCTATGAGCAGGTTAATCCCAGTGCGACCGGAAATGGGGCTTGGCAGCAGACATTTTCATCACCAGTGGTGAAATCGCCGATCCGGGGTCGAGACCCCCCCGTCCGAGCTGGCCGCCGGCGCGGATGGTTCGCTCCTGGAGGATGCCGATGGTCGCGACGTCGGCGACGGCCTGCAGGATGCTCACGTCGTCCCGGCGCAGCTCGGGTCCGTTGGAGCAGAAGAGGTTGAGCGCGCCGATCGTGACCTTGCGGTGGCGGAGCGGGAGGGCGTGCACGGCCGTGAAACCGTACTGAACGGCCTCCGACGCAAGAGGCGGCCACCGGACGAGGGCCGCGACAGGTCCGAGCAGCTGACGGGCTCGCCGGACGCGTAGCAGTCGAAGCAGGGACCCTCGTCGTGTTGGATCGCGAAGAGCTCCATCAACCGTGCAGATTCGCGCGACGCAGCCATGTACTCGAGGTTGCAGTGGGGGTCGGCGAGAACGAGACCGGCGGAGTGGGCGTGGCTGAGCTCGGCCGCCCAGCTCGTGATGACCGCAAGGAACTCGATGAGCTCGAAGTCGTCGACCAGGGTGTCGGCCGTCTCGACGAACAGGCCTGCCAACGCGTCTGTGGCGATCATGGTCGGGCGCTCCTGAGCTGAGAACGGCCCGCTGCGGCGGTACGGGGGTCGGCTTGCCCGTTCACGGAGAACAACCCACGTCACGTTACCTCCGACAGCGCGCCGAAAGAGCGATCGTCCGTCTCGTCCTGCGCGACGCTGCGCGACGTTGCGCGACGAATGTTCAGACGAGACCGGGGCCCGGGAAGGCGTCGGTGCCCTCCTCACCTGCGCCAGCGGCGTGGGCAACAGCCTGCGCCCAGGGGGGACGTCATCGCCTTGCCGACACCCGGGCACACCGGTGACGCCCGTAGCCGGTACGGGGCTACGGTGGCGTCGTGACGGACGGGCAGGCGGGGCGGGTTGCGGAGGTGCTGCGGCTGGTCGACCGCCAGCCCTCGTCCGGGCCGCACGCCTCACCCTTCATCGACCGGCTGCACCGGCTCTGTGCCGCCGCGCTCGTGGCGATCCCGGCAAGCGGGGCCGGCGTGAGCCTGGCGAATCCTTCCGGCACCGGCCACGAGGCCGGCACCGTCGCGGCGTGGGCGGGGGTCAACAGCCGCGAGCTCGAGAACCTGCAGTTCAGCCTCGCGGAGGGCCCGTGCGTCGAGGCGTCGACCTCCTTCCGTCCGTCCCTCGAGCCCGACCTGGGAGGGGCGGGACTGCGCCGATGGCCGGCCTATGCCCCGGCCGCGTTCCTACTCGGAGCGCGCGCCGTCTTCGCCCTACCCCTGCAGGTCGGTGCGGCCCGGGTGGGGGTGATGGACCTCTACCGTGACCGTCCGGGCTCCCTCAGCGCCGACGCGCTGACGGACGCCTTCGTCTTCGCCGACGTCGCGCTCGCCCTGCTCCTGCAGAGCCGTGACCCCGACGCTGAGTCGTCGTTCGAGGCGGGCATGGACGAACTGGTCGCCCCGCGGCTCGTCGTCTACCAGGCCCAGGGGATGGTCACGGTCGACCTCGGCGTCGGACTGTCGGAGGCCCTCCTGAGGATGCGGGCCCACGCGTATGCCGTCGGTCGGAGCCTCGAGGACGTCGCCCAGGACATCGTCGACGGCTCCCTCGTCCTCGAACGGGACCGGCGATGACCCGTCCTGCGCCCGGATGGTGCTGAGCCCGGTCCTCGCGACCAAGCTCTTCCCGCCCACCCGGCGTCCTCACCCGGTGGCCCGTCCACGTCTCGACCGCCGGTTTGACGACACGCTCCGGCCCGGCCATCGGCTCACCCTCGTGAGCGCGCCGGCCGGCTTCGGAAAGACGAGCGCCGTGGGCGACTGGCTCTCGGGCCTGGGCGGCGTCCCGGCCCCTCGGGTGGCCTGGCTCTCGTTGGACGACGGCGACAACGACCTCGGGCGGCTCCTGACTCACCTCGGTGCCGCTCTGGACCGCGCCGGCATGCTCACCGACCCGACCGTTCTCGACCCACTGGCAGCCGCTCCACCCATCGCGGTCGGTGC
>JBDSSS010000146.1:0-21663 GCA_039928615.1 Terracoccus sp.
CTCGTCGAGGGGTCAGACGACCCCGACGTGCCCGTCCTCTTCACCGAGTCGGCCGAGGCCGAGGCGATCAAGCTCTTCGCCAACACCTACCTCGCGATGCGCGTCGCCTACTTCAACGAGCTCGACACGTATGCCGTCTCGCACGGTCTCGACACCCGCTCGATCATCGAGGGGGTCGGGCTCGACCCCCGGATCGGGTCGCACTACAACAACCCGTCCTTCGGCTACGGCGGCTACTGCCTGCCCAAGGACACCAAGCAGCTGCTCGCCAACTACAACGAGGTCCCGCAGAACCTCATCCACGCCATCGTCGACTCCAACGCGACGCGCAAGGACTTCATCGCACGGGACATCCTCGCGCGCGAGCCGAAGGTGGTCGGCATGTACCGGCTCGTGATGAAGTCGGAGTCCGACAACTTCCGGTCCTCGAGCATCCAGGGGATCATGAAGCGGATCAAGGCCAAGGGCATCGAGGTCGTCGTCTACGAGCCGGCGCTCGAGGACGACGAGTTCTACCACTCCCGCGTCATCCGCGACCTCGCGGAGTTCACCGCGACCGCGGACGTCATCGTCGCGAACCGGCACGACGTCGACCTCGCCGACGTGGCCGACAAGGTCTACACCCGCGACATCTACGGTCGCGACTGACCGACCTCCGGCCCGTCGTCCCGGCCGTCGACCCGCTGGGGGACCCCCCACGGGTTGGCGTCCTGCAGGGCCGGCGGCAGCAGCGCCTCCGGAACTCCCTGGTAGGCGACCGGTCGGACGAACCGGCCGATCGCTGCCGTGCCCACCGACGTCGTGCCCACGGCCGTCGTGGCGGGGTAGGGGCCACCGTGCTGCTGGGCGTAGGACACGGTGACGCCGGTGGGCCAGCCGCCGAGCAGGACCCGTCCGACGCGGCCGGCCAGCGTGGTGAGCAGGCGCTCGACCACCGCGTCGTCCGCGTCACCGCAGACGGTGGCGGTCAGCTGTCCCGCGACGCCCGAGGCGACGGCGAGCAGCTCGTCGTCGCTGTCGTACTCGACCACGAGGGCGGCCGGGCCGAAGACCTCTTCGGCCAGCCGGTCGTCCTCGAGCAGGGCGGCCGCCGTCGAGCGCAGCACCGTCGGGGCCGGCTCGTCGCCGGGGCTGCTGCTGCCGGCGACGACCTCGACGCCGTCGCGGCCGGCCAGGGCCGACAGGGCCGACCCGTAGCCCTCCCGGATCCGGTCGGTGAGCAGCGGGGACCCGCCCATCACGGCCACGCGCTCGGCCACGAGGTCGATGACCGACGACCCGCGCGGCACGACGAGCAGACCCGGCTTGGTGCAGAACTGGCCGGCCCCCATCGTCATCGACGCGACGAAGCCGTCGGCGACCTCGACGGCCCGTGACTCCGAGGTGCCCCGGGTGACGAAGGCGGGGTTGACGCTGCCGAGCTCGCCGTAGAACGGGATCGGCACCGGCCGGGAGACGGCGAGGTCGAAGAGGGCCCGGCCGCCACCGAGCGACCCGGTGAACGCACCGGCCGTGACGCGGGGGTCCTGGATGAGCGCCCGGCCGGTCTCGAGGCCGCGCGTCATCGCGAAGGTCCCGTCCGGGGCCCCGGCGCGCGTGAGAGCCCCGGTGACGACCTCGGCCGTCGCGTCGGACAGCGTCGGGTGCCCGGGGTGGGCGACGAGCACGACGGGGCAGCCGGCGGCGAGGGCGGATGCCGTGTCGCCCCCGGCCACGCTGAAGGCGAAGGGGAAGTTGCTGGCCGCCCACACCGCGACCGGCCCGAGGGGACGCATCATGCGGCGCAGGTCCGGCCGGGGCCCCATGCCCCAGTCGGGGTCGGCGTGGTCGATGGTCGCCCCCAGGTAGCCGCCGAGCGTGATCTCGTCGGCCAGGAGGCGGAGCTGGAAGCAGGTGCGGGCGAGCTCACCGCTGAGGCGGGCCTCCGGCAGGTGCGACTCCTCCCGCGCGAGCGGCAGCAGGGTGGGGGCGGCGTCCTCGAGCGCGGTGGCGACGGCTCGGAGCCAGCCGGCCCGCTCGCCCGGGGCCGACGCGGCGAGCACGGGCGCGGCCGCCACGGCTGCGTCGAGCAGCGGGTCGAGCCTCGCCTGCGGGTCGTCACCGTCAGCGTGGTCCGAGGTCACCGTCGTCGTCATCGTGCTCCTCCGTCATCGGGCTGGGTGGGTTGGGCAGGCAGGTCGCGCAGCTCGCGGCCGACGACGCGCACGGGGTTGGTCAGGGCGCCGAGGCCGTCGATGGCCACGGTGACGACGTCGTCGGCACGCAGCGAGAAGGTCTCGTCCGGCACGATCCCGGTGCCGGTCAGCAGGACGACGCCGGCCGGGAAGTGCATGGCCGCCGTCAGCCACGCGCCGAGGTCGGCGGCCGACCGGGTCAGCTGGCCTGTGTCGGTCGTCGCGTGGACCGCGACCTCGCCGTCCCGCTCGATGGTGAGCTCGATCGCGAACGGTCCGTCCGCGGCCCAGACGGGCACGATCGCCGGCCCGAGGGCGCACGAGTCGTCGTAGACCTTGGCCTGGGGCAGGTAGAGCGGGTTCTCACCCTCGATGGAGCGGCTGCTCATGTCGTTGCCGGGCACGTAGCCGAACAGGTCTCCGCCGCTGGTGAAGACGAGAGCCAGCTCCGGCTCCGGCACGTCCCATCCCGAGTCGGCCCGGATGCCGACGGGCTGGCCGGGCCCGACGACGCGCCACGCGGGCGCCTTGAAGAACAGCTCGGGGCGGCGAGCGGCATACACCGTGTCGTAGACGGAGGCGCTCGCCGACTCGGCCATCCGCTCGTCGCGGCTGCGTGCGTAGGTCACCCCGGAGGCCCAGACCTCCTGCTCGTCGACCGGAGCGAGGACGTCGCCGGAGACGTCGGTGCGTGGGGCCTCGGCCATCCTCGCTCGGGCGTCGGTGAGCGACATCGAGAGCAGGTCCGTGAGGCCACCGGCCAGCAACCGGTCACCCTCAGGTCCGCTGACGAGCCAGCGGGGACCCTCCGGCGTGGCGACTCGACGAAGCGAACCGTCCACGGTGTCAGTGCGACTCACGGGCCACCCCCGGCCCGGTGGCGCCGACGAGGAAGTCGAGGTCGGCCCCGGTGTCGGCCTGCTGGACGTGGTCGACGTAGAGGCGCTCCCACCCGCGCCGGGGCGCGGCATACCCCTCGACGAGCGGTCGGGCGGGGGTCCGACGGGCGAGCTCGTCGTCGGGGACGTCGAGGTGCAGTCGTCGGCCCGGCACGTCGAGCTCGATCATGTCGCCGTCCTCGACGAGGGCGAGCAGCCCGCCTGCGGCCGCCTCCGGGGCGACGTGGAGCACGACGGTGCCGTATGCCGTCCCGCTCATCCGGCCGTCGCAGATCCGGACCATGTCGCGCACGCCCTCCTGCAGCAGCCGTTGGGGGAGCGGGAGGTTGGCGACCTCCGGCATGCCGGGGTAGCCCACCGGCCCGCACCCGCGCAGGACAAGCACCGAGTCGGCGGTGACGTCGAGGTCGGGGGAGTCGATCCGGGCGTGCAGGTCCTCGACCGAGTCGAAGACGACGGCCGGGCCGCGGTGCGTGAGCAGGTGCGCGGATGCGGCCGCCGGCTTGACGATGGCGCCTCTGGGGGCGAGGTTGCCGCGCAGGACGGCGATCCCGGCGTCCGCGAGCAGCGGGCGCTCCCGGACGCTGATGACCGTCTCGTCCCAGACCGGCTGGTCGACGAGATAGTCGACGAGGGGCCGGCCGGTCACGGTGATCGGGGTGGGATCGAGCAGGTCGCGCACCTGGGTGAGCACGGCGAGCAGGCCCCCGGCCCGGAAGAGGTCCTCCATGAGGAACTCCCCGGCGGGCTGGAGGTTGACGAGCAGGGGCACCGCGGACCCGACCCGGTCGAAGTCGTCGAGGGTGAGCTCGATCCCGAGCCGGCCGGCGATCGCGAGCAGGTGGACGACCGCGTTGGTCGACCCGCCGACGGCGGCGAGGGCGACGATGGCGTTGGTGAACGACCCCGCGGTGAGGACGTCACCGATGACGCGGCCCTCCTGCACCATCTCGACGGCCAGGCGTCCCGACTCGTGCGCGCCCTCGAGCAGGCGCGAGTCCGCCGCCGGGGTCCCGGCCAGGCCCGGGAGCGTGGTGCCGAGGGCCTCGGCCATGACGGCCATCGTCGAGGCCGTCCCCATCGTGTTGCAGTGGCCCTTGCTGCGGATCATCGAGGACTCGCTGCGCAGGAAGGACTCCTCCGACAGCGTCCCGGCCCGGACCTCCTCGCTCAGCCGCCACACGTCGGTGCCGCAGCCGAGGGGCCGGCCTCGGAAGGTCCCGTTGAGCATCGGGCCGCCGGGGACGACCACGGCCGGGATCCCGACGGACGCGGCGGCCATGAGCAGGGCGGGGATCGTCTTGTCGCACCCGCCGAGCAGGACGAGGCCGTCGATCGGGTTGGCCCGGAACATCTCCTCCATCGCCATCGCGGCCATGTTGCGCCAGAGCATCGCGGTGGGACGCACGAGCGTCTCCCCGAGCGACACCACGGGCAGGTTGAGCGGCACCCCGCCCATCTCGTAGACCCCGTGCTTGACCGACTCGGCCACCTCGTCGAGGTGCATGTTGCACGGGGTGAGGTCCGAGGCCGTGTTGGCGATGGCGATCTGCGGTCGCTGTCCTGACAAGGCGTTCGAGGGCACCCCCCGGCGCATCCACGCCCGGTGGAGGTAACCGTTCCGGTCCGTGGGTCCGTACCACTCGCTGCTGCGCAGACCGTCCATGGCGTGCTCCTCTGGGTGGGGGTGGAGACTGTCCGATCAGGTCAGGGTGGCGCGTCCTCGGAGCGGCAGGGCCTCGACCACCTTCTTGACCTCCTGGGCGCGGGCCCGGGTGGTCACGAGCAGTGCGTCGGGCGTGTCGATGACGACGACGTCCTCGACGCCGACGAGGGCCACGAGGCGACCCGAGGTGGCGACGGTCCCGGTGGAGTCGATGCTGACGACGTCGTCCGGCTCGCCGATCACCTTGACCCCCGGCAGGCCCTCGGCGTCGGCGATCAGCCCGGACAGCGATCCGAAGTCACCGATGTCGTCCCAGCCGAGGTCGGCGGGCACGACGGCGACGCGTCCCGCGGCCGCGGCGGGCTCGGCGACGGCGTGGTCGATGGCGATCTTGGTCAGGGCGGGCCACAGGTCCTGCATGCGCGCGGGGTCGGCGGCGATGGTGCGCAGGTGCTCGACCATGTCGGGGTGCAGCTCGGAGAGCAGCTCGAGCAGCACCGTGGCTCCGACGACGAACATGCCGGCGTTCCACCGGTAGCGGCCGCTGTCGAGGTAGCCCTGGGCCGTCGCAGCGTCGGGCTTCTCGACGAACTGCTCGACTCGGCGTCCGTGCGGTGCCTCAGCGACGGCCAACGGCTCGCCCATGCAGATGTAGCCGAACCCGGTTGCGGCATAAGTGGGTTCGATCCCGATCGTGACGAGCTCACCCGTGCGGGCCAGCGCCACGGCCTCGCGGACCGCTCGGTAGAAGTCGTCGGTGCGGGTGACGACGTGGTCGGCGGCGAAGGAGCCCAGCACGGCAGCGGGGTCACGACGCTCGAGGAGCGCCGCGGCGAGCCCGATGGCCGGCATCGAGTCGCGCCCGCTCGGCTCGGCCACGACGGCGTCGCGTCCGAGCATCGGCAGCTGGCGCCGCACGGCGTCCTCGTGGGCAGCCCCGGTGACGACGAGCACGCGGTCCCCGACGAGCGGCTCCAGCCGCGACCAGGTGGCCCGCAGCAGCGACTGCCCGGAGCCGGTGAGGTCGTGCAGGAACTTCGGCGACTGGCGCCGGGACAGCGGCCAGAGCCGCGTCCCCGCGCCGCCGGCAGGGATCACCGCCCAGAAGCCCTCGATGTGGGTGCCTGCGTCCATGGGCGACAGGCTATCGACCCGAGCCGGGCCGGCGGGTCGCCGCACTGCCTGACAACCGGGTCCGTCGCCTCGATCAGTCAGCCCGCAGGTCGCGACGACGCAGACCGGCCAGGCCCACGACGCCGACCGCGACCGCGATGACGAGCAGGACGACGAGGGGCACGGCCTCGAGTCGGCCCCCGGGCAGCGCGGGCAGGTGAGCGAAGGGTGAGACGGCGCGCACCACCGCGGGCAGACCGAGCAGGTCACCGAACTCGCCGACGACGAAAAAGGCGATGAGCGCCGCCCACGCCAGCCCGGTGAGGTCGGGCAGGTGGCCCACCAGCAGCACGGCGACGGCCACGCAGACCCAGACCGCCGGCAGGGTGGCCCAGGCGGCGAGGACGAGGCGAGCCACCGAGCCACCCACGTCGCCGGTGCGTCGGCCGTCGACCACACCCGCCAGGGCCGCCGCCAGGGTGAGCACGAGCGCCGGCGACACGATGGCCGCGCCGACGAGGCCGCGCGCCCAGACGAGCCGGGGCACGGGCCCCGCGAGCAGTGCCTCGGCCCGACCCGCGACCTCCTCGGCGTGGATCCGGTTGACGAGGACGATCCCGAGCGCGGCGGAGACGACGGCGACGACGTGCAGCTCGGTGACGAAGAAGAGGTCGACCACCGACCCCGCGTCGCCGCCGATCGCACGGAGCAGGTCGAGCGTCTCGGGCGAGCCGACGAAGGTCTCGACGCTGCCGGCGATCGAGCCCAGGGCGAGGCCGAGCACCCCGAAGGCGACGGCCCAGCCGAGGACGGTCCCGCGCACGAGTCGCCGGTTGAGGGCCCCGGCGGACGTGAGGGTCCCGCGCGCCGGACCGGGCCGGCTCGCCAGGACTCCCGAGCCGAGGTCGCGTCGGGACTGGAGCGCGAAGGCGGCGGCGAGCAGGACGGCATACGCGATCAGCCCGAGGGCGAGCAGGCCGACGCGGTTGGCCCCGTAGGGCGCCACCCGCTCGCCCCAGCCGAGCGGCGAGAGCCAGACGAGGTGGCGCAGCGGGCTGCCGGCACCGGCGGTGTCGGCGACCGCCCGCAGCAGGAAGGCCACCCCGAGCGCTCCGATCGCGAATCCCGCTGTGCCACGGGCGCTCTCGGTCAGCTGCGCCGAGACCGCGGTGATGCCGACCCAGGACAGGCCGATGATGGTCCAGGCCACTCCGAGCGCGACCGAGCCCGCGGGGTCGAGTCCCACGGCGATCGAGGCAGCCGAGGTGAGCACAGCGGTGGCCAGCACGGCGGCCGTCCCGAGGAGGACGGCGGAGGCGAGGGCCGCCCGTCGGCCGATGGCCCCGGCCCCGAGGAGCTCGAGGCGGCCTGCCTCCTCCTCGGTGCGCGTGTGGCGGCGCACGACGACGAAGGCGAGCAGGCAGAGGAAGACGGCCCCGAGAAGCACCGACTTGAAGGTGGCGAACGCGTCGAGGGTGAGGCTGCTGACCGGTCCGTACATCGCGACCAGGGCCGGGTTCTCCAGCGTCGTGACGAGGGCGGCGCCGGCCGTGGCCACGTCGGGGTAGAGCTCGGTGGTCGCCCGTGCCGACCCGGCCACGAAGGCGACGAGGGCGAGGACCGACACGGGCACGAGCACGCGGTCGCGGCGGGCGGCGAGGCGCAGCAGCGCGGTCGTGCCACCAAAGCCGTTCACGGCGACGACACCGGACCCGGTGCTCGGTACTGCTCCATGAAGAGCTCCTCCAGCGTTGGCGGAGCGCTCGAGAGGGACTGGACCCCGTGCGCCGCGAGGCAGGTGAGCACCGCGCCCAGGCCGGACGGCTCGACCGCGCACGTGACGTGGTCACCGGCGACGACGGCGTCCGAGACGCCGGGCAGGGCGGTCAGCACGGTGCGGTCGACCGGGCGGTCGAGGGTGGCCGAGATCGTCGTGCGCGTGAGGTGGCGCAGCTCGGCGAGGCTGCCGGACTCGACGTTGCGCCCGTCGCGGATGATGCTGACGCGGTCGCACAGCGACTCCACCTCGCTGAGGATGTGGCTCGACAGGAGCACCGTGCCTCCCGCAGAGCGGAACTCGCGCAGCGCCTCCGTGAAGACCGCCTCCATGAGGGGGTCGAGCCCGGACGTCGGCTCGTCGAGCAGGAGCAGCTCGACGTCGGAGCTGAGTGCCGCGACGAGGGCGACCTTCTGTCGGTTGCCCTTGGAGTAGGAGCGTCCCTTCCTCGTCGGGTCGAGGGCGAAGCGCTCGATCATCGACGCGCGCCTGGTCTCGTCGACGGGGCCGCGCAGCGAGCAGAGCAGGTCGATCGTCTCGCCCCCCGTGAGCGTCGGCCAGAGGGCGACGTCCCCGGGCACGTAGGAGAGGCGTCGGTGCAGGGCCTCGACGTCCGTCCAAGGGTCACCTCCGAGCAGGTCCACCGCTCCGCCGTCGGCGCGCAGCAGCCCGAGCAGAATCCGCAGCGTCGTCGACTTGCCGGACCCGTTGGGGCCGAGGAACCCGTGGATCTCGCCGGTCACCACCTCGAGGTCGAGCCCGTCGAGGGCCGCCGTCGCGCCGAAGTGCTTGCGCAGCCCCTTGACCGAGATCGCGGTCGTCATCCCTCCACGCTACTCACGCCCGGTGGCGCCGGACGTGAGATGTGTGACGTTCGGCCGACGGCCCGGTGCGCGCGGCCCGCCGATACGCTCGGACCCATGGCTGACAGCACTGGTGCGCGCTCGGAGTCCGACCTGCCGATCGAGGCCGTCTACGACGCGTCCTCGCTGGAGGGGTTCGACCCCGTGACCGCGCTCGGTGAGCCGGGCCGCTACCCCTTCACCCGCGGCGTCTACCCGTCGATGTACACCGGCCGCCCGTGGACGATGCGCCAGTACGCCGGCTTCGGCACGGCCAAGGAGTCCAACCAGCGCTACCACCAGCTCGTCAAGGCCGGCACCGGCGGCCTGTCCGTCGCCTTCGACCTGCCGACGCAGATGGGTTACGACTCCGACGAGCCGATCGCCCACGGCGAGGTCGGCAAGGTCGGCGTCGCCATCGACAGCATCGACGACATGCGCATCCTCTTCGACGGCCTGCCGCTCGACGAGATCAGCACCTCGATGACGATCAACGCACCCGGCTCGACGCTGCTGCTGCTCTACCAGCTCGTCGCGGAGGAGCAGGGGGTCGCGGCCGACCAGCTGACCGGCACGATCCAGAACGACGTGCTCAAGGAGTACATCGCCCGCGGCACCTACATCTACCCGCCGCGCGAGTCGCTCCGGCTCATCTCCGACATCTTCGCCTACTGCCACGCCGAGCTCCCGCGGTGGAACACCATCTCGATCTCCGGCTACCACATGGCCGAGGCGGGGGCGACGCCCGTGCAGGAGATCGCCTTCACCCTCGCCAACGCGATGGAGTACGTCCGTGCCGCCCAGGCGGCCGGGCTCGAGGTCGATGACATCGCCCCGCGCCTCTCCTTCTTCTTCGTCGCCCGGACGACGCTCCTCGAGGAGGTCGCGAAGTTCCGTGCGGCCCGGCGGATCTGGGCCAAGATCATGAAGGAGCAGTTCGGCGCGAAGAACCCCAAGTCGATGATGCTCCGTTTCCACACCCAGACCGCCGGCGTCCAGCTCACGGCGCAGCAGCCGGAGGTCAACCTCGTCCGGGTCGCCCTCCAGGGACTGGGCGCCGTCCTCGGCGGCACGCAGTCGCTGCACACCAACTCCTTCGACGAGGCGATCGCGCTGCCGACCGAGAAGGCTGCCCGCCTCGCGCTGCGCACCCAGCAGGTCATCGCCTACGAGACCGACGTGACCAAGACCGTCGACCCCTTCGCCGGCTCCTACGTCGTCGAGAAGATGACGGACGACATCGAGGCCGCCGCGCTCGACCTCATCCAGCAGGTCGAGGACAAGGGCGGCGCGGTGGCCGCAATCGAGCAGGGCTTCCAGAAGTCCGAGATCGAGCGCTCGGCCTACCGCGTCCAGCTCGAGATCGACGAGGGCGAGCGGATCGTCGTGGGCGTCAACCGCTTCACCGTCGACCAGGAGGAGCGCTACGAGCCGCTCCGCGTCGACCCGACGATCGAGGCGGAGCAGTGTGCCAGGCTCGAGGCCCTGCGTGCCGAGCGTGACGACGTTGCCGTGCGGGCGGCGCTCGCCGAGCTACAGGAGACGGCCCGCGGCACCGGCAACCTGCTCCACCCGATGAAGAAGGCCCTCGCCCTGCGCGCCACCGGCGGCGAGGTCGCGCACGCCCTGCGCGAGGTCTGGGGCACCTACCAGCCGCACGAGACCTTCTGAGCCGAGACAGCGGAGATCTTCCGGCGCCAGGTGCCGGAAGATCTCCGCTGTCCCCGCCCCTCAGGGCGTATGCCGCTCAGCCGGCGCGTGCGCCCACCGTCGCCGCGACGGCGCTCCCGGCCCGCACCCCGGCCCGCAGCGCCTCACCCCGGTCGGCGCCGGCCAGCCACGACGAGAGCAGGCCGGCGTTGAACGCGTCGCCGCAGCCGGTCGCGTCGACGTTCTCGACCCGGGGCGCGGCGGCGGTCTCGTCGGTGTCGGCCCCGACCCACCGCGCACCGTCGGCGCCATAGGTCGCCACGACCTCGCGGGTGTGTCGCAGGATCGACTCGAGGCCGCCGAGCGCCGCGACCTCGGCCTCGTTGGGCAGCAGCAGGTCGACCCCGTCGACCCAGTCGAGGAAGACGGAGACCCCCTCCCGGGCGATGAGGGCGGGCGACTGCGGGTCGACCGACGTCGTCCAGCCGAGCGCCGCCGCCTGCCGCAGCGACTCGAGCCCGGCCGCGCGGGACCCCGCGTCGAACAGGACGTAGCCGCTGAGGTGCAGGTGGGGGAGCGGCTCGGGCGGCAGCCCGAGGCCGGCGAGGTCGACGTCGTCGACGCCGAAGGCCTTGTTGGCGCCCCGGTCGGGGAACATCGTCCGGTCGCCGTGCGCGTCGAGCAGGATGACGACCATGCACGTCGCCAGCACGGGGTCGACGGCGAAGGCGCACCGAACCCCGCCGGCCTCGAGCTCGCGGCGGGCGGTCTCACCAGCGGCGTCGGAGCCGACCCGGGCCACCAGTGTCACCGGCACCCCGTGCGAGGCGAGCCACGACGCGGAGTTGCCGCCGGCCCCGCCCGGCGTCAGCGCGACGGCCGCGGGCGTGTCCGAGTGCCAATGGATCTCGCCGGCCGGCCGGGTGATGACGTCGAGTCCCACGTCGCCGACGACGACGACCGGGCGCGTGGTCATTCCGCGCCGGCGGCCGTCTGGGCGGCGACCGAGGCCGCGACCTCACCGGCGAGCCGGGCGTTGGACAGGACGAGCTCGACGTTGGCCCGGAGCGACTCGCCACCGGAGTTGTCGTGGAAGTACTCGAGCAGCCGCGGTGTCACGTCCTTGCCGTGCACGCCGTCGCGGGCGAGCATCGCGAGCCCCTCGGTGACGAGCCGGTCGTGCAGCGCCCGGTCGACCTGCCGGTCGGCGGGCAGCGGGTTGGCGAGCACGACGCCGGAGCGGTCGGTCGCGAGCCGGTCGCGGGTGACGACGATGCGGGCGGCCTCCTCGGCGGACTCGACGCGCCACGGCACCTCGTGCCCGGAGTCGGACAGGTAGAAGCCGGGGAAGGCGTCGGTGCGGTAGCCGAGAACCGGCACCGACAGCGTCTCGAGGGTCTCCAGGGTCCCGGCGACGTCGAGGATCGACTTCACGCCGGCGCAGACGACGAGCACGGGTGTCGAGGCGATGACGCCGAGGTCGGCCGAGACGTCGAAGGTCTCCGCCGCGCCGCGGTGCACTCCGCCGAGCCCGCCCGTCGCGAAGACACGGATGCCGACGAGGTGGGCGAGGGAGGAGGTCGAGGCCACCGTCGTCGCGCCGGTGCGTCCGAGGGCCGAGGCGACCGCGACGTCGCGCATCGAGAGCTTGGCGACGTCGGGGTCGGTGCAGATCCGCTCGACCTCGGCGGGGGACAGGCCGATGTGCACGACGCCGTCCACGAGCGCGATCGTCGCCGGCACCGACCCACCGTCGCGGACGGCCTGCTCGATCTGCCCGGCGATGGCGATGTTGTCCGGGTGGGGGAGGCCGTGGGCCAGGATCGTGCTCTCGAGGGCGACGACGCCGCGGCCGTCGGAGAGTGCGGCGCGGACCTCCTCGTGCACGACGAGATCGGCGGCGAGGTCGGCGGCGCGGGCGGGCGGGGTCGGCATGGCGACCACCCTAGGACGTGCGCCGAGCCCCTCGCGGGCAGGCCGTGCACTCGTGCGCCCCCGGCAGCGCGTAGATGAAGCAGCACGAGATCCGCCGCCGCTCCGGCCCGACCGCGACTCCCGCCGCCTCGCGGGCCCGGCGCTGCGTGCCGACCCAGACGTCCTCCACGACACCCCAGCGCTGCCTCGAGCCCATCCGGACCTCGGGAGCAAAGCTGCGCACGACGTCCCCGACGATCTCCTCGTATGCCGCTCGCCCCCTCCGGGCCCGGCGGTCCCCGTCGTCGTCGACGTCGAGGACGGTCCGGGCCGGGTCGACGACGACGCGCCCGGGGTGACCGTAGGGCTCGAGCTCGAAACCGAGCCCGTCCGCCTCGGGCAGCAGCGACCACGGACCGAGCTCCGCGGCATACGTGATGGGGGTGGCGACGACCTCGCACCACCACTGGAGGACGAAGGCGGCCGGCACGTGGCGTCGGACCCGGCCGCCGCTCTGGGCCTCCTGTTGGGCGTGCAGGTGCGCGCGCCACGGCGCGAGCGGGTCGGTGGCCGCTCGCTCCACGAGGGTCGAGCACGACACGGTGCCCGGGGAGGCGTGGGTCGTGACCGTGAGGAAGGGCAGCGCACGGTCGACGGCGTCGACGACCTCGGCGACGGTGGACACGTCGGTCTCGGTCACGGCTGGGCCCTCCTCTCCCGGCACCGGAGGCGGTGCGGCACCATCCTCTCGCTAGACTCCCGTACTCGTGACCGAGTCCCTGCCGTTCGACGCCATCGTGAGTGCTGTCTCAGGCTGCGCGGACGAGCTCGTGGCGATCCGGAGGGACCTGCACGAGCACCCCGAGCTGGGGCGCGGCGAGGTACGCACGACGGGCATCGTCGCCGAGCGGCTCGAGCGGGCCGGCATCACCGTGCGCCGGCTGCGCGGCACCGGTCTCGTCGCCGACATCGGCGCCCCTGAGCCCGCCCGCCGGGTCGCGCTGCGGGCCGATCTCGACGCCCTGCCGATCCGCGAGCAGACCGGCCTGCCGTTCGCGTCGGGGACCGAGGGGGTCAGCCACTCGTGCGGCCACGACGTCCACACGACGGCCCTGCTCGGAGCAGCCCTCGCGCTGTGCTCCATCGAGGACCGGCTGCGGGCCGACGGCACCGGTGTGCGCCTCATCTTCCAGCCGGCCGAGGAGCTGATGCCCGGGGGAGCGGAGGACGTCGTCGCCCAGGGCGGGCTCGAGGGCGTCGACCGCATCTTCGCGCTGCACTGCGACCCGTCCCTCGACGCGGGGCAGGTGGGTCTGCGCGTCGGCCCCATCACCGCGGCCGCCGACCAGGTCGAGGTCGTCGTCACCGGGCGGGGCGGGCACACCTCGCGGCCGCACCTGACCCAGGACCTCACCTACGCCCTGGCCAAGGTGGTCACCGACGTGCCCGCCGTCCTCTCGCGCCGGCTCGACCCGCGTGCCGGGGCCGCTCTCGTCTGGGGCGCCATCCACTCCGGCGGCGCGCACAACGTCATCCCGTCGACGGGCCGGGCGCTCGGCACCTTCCGGATGCTCGACGCCGACCTCTGGGAGGGGGTCGAGCGCCTCCTGGAGTCCGTCGTCCACGAGGTCCTCGCCCCCTACGGCGTCACCGCCGAGGTCTCCATCCAGAAGGGCGTGCCGCCGGTGGTCAACGACGCCGGCTGCATCGAGGCGATGACCGCGGCCGTCTCCGGGGTCGGGGCGCTCGTCGCACCGACGCCGCAGTCCCTCGGCGGGGAGGACTTCGCCTGGTACCTCACCCACGTACCGGGGGCGATGGCCCGGCTCGGCACCCGGACACCCGACGGCCCGACCTTCGACCTGCACCGGGGCGACCTCGTCATCGACGAGGCCGCGATCTCCGTCGGGGCGCGGACCCTGGCCGGCGTCGCGGTCGCCGCGGCCCGGGGGCTCGGCGCGAGCGGCAGCGCCTGACCCACCGCGGTCGGGCCGCCGATCCAGCCCTGTCGCGGTCGCGGATCGGTAACACTTCCTGCCAGAAGCCGCTTATGGCTCAGGATGCACGGGCGCTCCAACTACAGTGCGTGTGCATCTGGGCCGATGTCGTCGTTGGCCCGACGAAAGCTAAAGGAGCTCCCCCTTGCGTCACGCAACCAAGGTCGCCGCAGTCGTTGCGGCCGCAGCGCTCGGACTGACCGCATGCGGCAGCAGCAGCGACACGACCACCACCACCCCCGCCGGGACCGGCGCCGCAGGCTCCGCCGCCGCGGGTGGGCCGGCCCTCAAGATCGGGATGGCCTACGACGTCGGTGGCCGCGGGGACCAGTCGTTCAACGACGCCGCCGCCGCCGGTCTCGACAAGGCCAAGACCGAGCTCGGTGTCGAGGGCAAGGAGGCTGCCGCGACCAACGGTGAGCCCGAGTCCGCCCGCGAGGAGCGCCTCCAGCAGCTCATCGACGCCGGCTACACCAACATCGTCGCGGTCGGCTTCGCCTACGCGCCGGCCGTCGCCAAGGTCGCCAAGGAGAACCCGGACGTCAAGTTCGCGCTCATCGACTCGACCGACTCCAAGGGCGACAACATCGAGAACGTGACCTTCGCCGAGAACGAGGGCAGCTTCCTCGTCGGTGCGGCTGCCGCGCTCAAGACGAAGACGAACACCATCGGCTTCGTCGGTGGCGTCGAGACCCCGCTCATCAAGAAGTTCGAGGTCGGCTACAAGGCCGGCGCGATGGCGGTCAACCCGTCCATCGTCGTCAAGTCCCAGTACCTGAGCCAGCCGCCGGACTACTCCGGCTTCGGCTCGGTCGACAAGGGCAAGGCAGCGGCCGACGGCATGTACCAGAGCGGCGCCGACATCGTCTTCCACGCAGCCGGTGGCTCCGGCGGCGGCGTCTTCCAGGCGGCCAAGGCCGCGGGCAAGCTCGCGATCGGTGTCGACTCCGACCAGGCCCTCACCGCCGACGCCGCGGTCCGCGACGTCATCATGACCTCGATGATCAAGAAGGTCGACGTCGGTGTCTTCGACTTCATCTCCTCGGTCAAGGACAACTCCTTCACCGCCGGCGAGAAGGTCTTCGACCTCAAGGCGGGCGGTGTCGACTACTCGACCACCGGCGGCATGATCGACGACATCAAGTCCAAGCTCGACGACTACAAGGCGAAGATCATCTCCGGCGAGATCACGGTCCCCAAGGCCTGATCGACCCCAGCTGACCCCAGCTCGACCCGACGGCCCGGCGGCGCACTCGCGTCGCCGGGCCGTTCGGCACCCACCGTCACCCACGCCTTGTTAGGTTCTGGCGGGATGGTTCAATACCGGGTGGTACCCGGTCGTCGCCCACCTCGGTGGGCCCGGATGAGGAGTGTGTGTCATCGTCAGCAGTGACCCAGGGTCCGACGCGGAGCAGGGCGCGGAGGCCGTCCCTGGCGGTACCAGCGGCAACACCGGCCTTCGTGGGGTGACCCACCACGGCACCCCCGCGGTCGAGCTGCACGGCATCACCAAGCGCTTTCCCGGTGTCGTCGCCAACAAGGACATCGAGCTGACGGTCGACCGGGGCACGGTGCACGCCATCGTCGGTGAGAACGGCGCCGGCAAGTCGACGCTCATGAAGATCCTCTACGGCGTCCAGCACCCCGACGAGGGCACGATCCTGATCGACGGGGTGGAGCAGTCGCTCAAGACCCCGTCCCACGCCATCGCGGCGGGCATCGGCATGGTCTTCCAGCACTTCCAGCTCGCCGACAACCTCACGGTCCTCGAGAACGTCGCGCTCGGCGCGGAGAAGCTGCACGGCATCGGCGAGCGGGCGCGTCGCAAGATCCGGGAGATCTCCGACGCCTACGGTCTCGACGTCGACCCCGACGCCCTCGTGGCCGAGCTCGGGGTCGGGGCCCGGCAGCGCATCGAGATCCTCAAGGTCCTCTACCGCGGCGCGAAGATCATCATCCTCGACGAGCCGACGGCGGTGCTCGTGCCCCAGGAGGTCGACGAGCTGTTCGACAACCTGCGCGAGCTCAAGGCCGAGGGCCTCACCGTCATGTTCATCTCGCACAAGCTCGACGAGGTGCTCAAGGTCGCCGACGCGATCACCGTCATCCGGCGTGGCACGACCGTCGCCGAGGTCGACCCCACGGGCGTCACCCCGCGCGACCTGGCCGAGCTCATGGTCGGCTCCGAGCTGCCCTCGCCCTCGACCGAGAAGTCGACGGTGACGAAGACCCCGGTGCTCACTGTCGAGGACACGAGCCTGCGCGACCCGGCGGGCGGGCGGGACCTGCTCACGGGCATCGACCTGACCATCCACGCCGGTGAGATCGTCGGGATCGCCGGCGTCGAGGGCAACGGCCAGGCCGAGCTCGTCGAGGTCATCATGGGCATGCGCGAGCCGACGACGGGCCGGATCCTGCTCGGCGAGCAGGACACCTCGTCCTGGGAGGTGCGCGAGATCCGCGAGGCCGGCATCGGCTACATCCCCGAGGACCGCCACCGGCACGGCCTGCTCCTCGAGGCGCCCCTGTGGGAGAACGTCATCCTCGGGCACCAGACCGAGGAGGCCAACCTCACCGGTCCCGGCAACCTGCTCATCGACGCGGCAGCGGCCAAGCGCGAGACCGAGGAGATCGTCGAGCAGTATGACGTGCGCACCCCCTCGATCGACGTCACCGCCGGATCGCTGTCCGGCGGCAACCAGCAGAAGCTCATCATCGGCCGGGAGATGCGGCGCACGCCGCGCGTGCTCGTCGCGGCCCACCCGACCCGAGGCGTCGACGTCGGCGCCCAGGCGGCGATCTGGGACCACATCAAGGACGCTCGGCGCGAGGGGCTGGGCGTGCTGCTCATCTCGGCCGACCTCGAGGAGCTCGTCGGCCTCTCGGACACCATCCGCGTCATCCTGCGCGGTGGGCTCTCCGGGGAGTTCGACCCCGACCATGTGACCAAGGAAGAGCTGGGTGCGGCAATGACCGGTGCGGCCGGAGCGACCGGTGCCGGAGCGGCCCCGACAGATGCGCGAGAGGGAGTCGCCTGATGTCCTCGCGCTTCGACCTGCGACGCATCGCCCTCGCGGCAGCGGCCCCGGCGCTCGCCCTCGTCGTCGCCTTCGTGGTGACCTCGATCATCCTCGTCCTCGCCAAGGACCCCGTCGGAGAGGTGTGGAGCACGATCCTCTCGGTGCCCAAGCCCCGCCTCGTCGTGGCCATCATCAACTCGGCGACGGTCTACTACCTCTCGGCCGTCGCGGTGGCCGTCGGGTTCCGGATGAACCTGTTCAACATCGGCGTCGACGGTCAGTACCGGATCGCGGCGTTCGCGGCCGCCGTCTTCGCCGGGCAGGCGTGGCTCCCCGGTGCGCTCAACATCCTCGGCGCGCTCGTCGTCGCGATGGTGGCCGGCGGCATCTGGGCCGGCATCGCCGGGCTGCTCAAGGTCTACCGCGGCGTGTCCGAGGTGATCTCGACGATCATGCTCAACGCGATCGCGACGATCCTCGTCGCCTTCCTGCTGCGCAAGGTCGCCGCGGACGCGGGCGGGTCCAACGTCATCAGCACGACACCGATCCCCGACAGCTCGCGGGTCCCCGGCTTCACCCTCTTCCCCGACGTGACCCGCCAGGTCTACGGCCTGGTCGCGCTCGCCGTCGTCGTCGGGGTCCTCTACTGGTTCGTCATCGGCAAGACCCGCTTCGGCTTCGACATGCGGGCGACCGGTGGGTCCGAGACGGCCGCGGTCGCCAGCGGTGTCAAGGTCAAGAAGATGGTGCTGACCTCGATGGTGCTCTCAGGCGTCATCGCCGGGCTCGTCGGGATGCCGCTGCTCTTCGGCCAGGACTACGCCTACGGGTCGACCTTCCAGCCCGGGCTCGGCTTCGCGGGCATCGCGATCGCGCTGCTCGGGCGCAACCATCCGGTGGGCATCGCCTTCGCCGCCCTGCTCTGGGGCTTCCTCGAGCAGCAGTCCAACGCCCTGCAGATCACCGCCGGGGTCAGCGACCGCCTCGTCCTCATCATCCAGGGCGTCATCGTCCTGTCCGTCGTCATCGCCTACGAGCTGATCCGCCGGGCCAACGTGCGGATCGAGCAACGCACCGTCGCGCAGGCACTGGAGAAGCGGGACGCCCCGTCGAGCGAAGGAGCGCCGGCATGAGCCAGGTCGCCACACCCGTGGAGCAGCGGTCCGAGCCGGAGCCGGCCCCCAGCCGATGGAGCAGGATCGTCGGCTGGCGCCGGACTCTGCTGCTCGTCGCCATGGGTCTCGTCGTCATCTCGCTGACGCGGGTCATCACCGGCGCCGACGACATCAGCAGCTCCGGTGCCATCGCCAGCGCCCTGGCGCTCGCTGCACCGATCGCCCTCGCCGGTCTCGGCGGCCTCTGGTCGGAGCGGGCGGGCGTGGTCAACATCGGCCTCGAGGGCATGATGATCATGGGGACGTGGGGCGCCGGCTTCTTCGGCTTCAACTACGGACCGTGGGCCGGTCTCGGCGGCGCCATCCTGATGGGGATGGTCGGCGGCGCGGTCCACGCCCTCGCTACCGTGGTCTTCGGCGTCGACCACATCGTCTCCGGTGTCGCGGTGAACCTGCTCGGCGCGGGCACCGCGGCCTACCTCGCGGTCCGGACCTTCTCGAGCACCGGCGGCACCCAGTCGCCGAGCCTGCCCGAGCTGCCCCGGCTCACGATCGCACCGCTGTCGGACTGGTTGGCCGGCGTCGAGGGCAACGGGACCTTCATCATCGCCGACCTCGCCAGCATCCTGCGGGCCCTGACGACCCGGTTGTCGATCGTCACCGTGCTCGTCGTCGTGCTGCTCGTGCTCACGTGGTGGATCCTCTGGCGGACCACCTTCGGGCTCCGGCTCCGCTCGTGCGGGGAGTCGCCGGTGGCCGCCGAGACGCTCGGCATCAACGTCTACCGTTACAAGTTCGTCGCCGTGCTCATCTCCGGCGGCCTGGCCGGCCTCGCCGGCGGTTTCCTCGCGATGGTCGCCTCGAACCTCTACCGGGAGGGCCAGACCGGAGGCCGCGGCTACATCGGGCTGGCCGCGATGATCTTCGGCAACTGGCGACCCGGCGGGCTCGCGGCGGGTGCTGGCCTCTTCGGCTACGCCGACGCGATCAACCTGCGCGGCGGGGGTGACGTCGTGCGCGCCTACCTGTTGCCGCTCGCCGTCTTCCTCCTCGTCTGGGGCGTCTGGCAGTTCCGTCGACGCAAGGCCGGCAAGCCGATGGTCGGGGTGCTCTCGGTCGTCACGTCGCTCATCGTCTTCGGCTGGTTCCAGCTGACCTCGACCTTCCCCAAGGAGCTGACCGGCATGACGCCCTACCTCGCCACGCTCCTCGTGCTGGCCTTCGCCTCGCAACGCCTGCGAATGCCGGCAGCCGACGGGTTGGTCTATCGCAAGGGGGAGGCGAAGTAGTGAGCGAGCCCGTGGAGGCCGGCCCAGCGGCATACGACATCGACTGGGAGGCACTGCGTGCGCGCGCCGTCGAGATGACCGAGAGGGCCTATGCCCCCTACTCCCGGTTCCCGGTGGGGGTCGCCGGCCTCGTCGACGACGGGCGGGTCGTCGCCGGCTGCAACGTCGAGAACGCCGCCTACGGAGTGGCGCTCTGCGCCGAGTGCGGCATGGTCTCTTCGCTGCACGCGGGGGGCGGGGGACGGCTCGTCGCGGTCTACTGCGTCGGAGGCGACGGGGAGCCCCTGATGGCGTGCGGGCGTTGTCGTCAGCTGCTGTGGGAGAACGGCGGGCCCGAGTGCCTCGTGATGACACCTGAGGGGGTGCTGCCGATGTCGGCGGTGCTCCCGCAGGCCTTCGGTGCGCACGACCTGGGGTCTGCCGCCGAGCGGGAGAGCGCCGGGAGATGATGGGCCGGTGAGTGAACTCTTCGATGCCGTCGACGTCATTGCCGCCAAGCGGGACCGCGAGGAGCTGAGCGACCCCCAGATCGACTGGGTCATCGACGCCTACACGCGCGGCGCCGTGGCCGAGGAGCAGATGGCAGCGCTCGCGATGGCGATCTACCTCAACGGGATGACCTCCCGCGAGATCGCGCGGTGGGCCGACGCGATGATCCGCTCCGGGGAGCGCCTCGACTTCTCGGGGCTGTCCCGACCGACGAGCGACAAGCACTCCACCGGGGGGGTGGGCGACAAGATCACCTTGCCGCTCGCGCCTCTCGTGGCCGCCTGTGGCGTCGCCGTTCCGCAGCTGTCCGGTCGGGGTCTCGGACACACCGGAGGGACGCTCGACAAGCTCGAGTCGATCCCGGGCTGGCGCGCCGACGTGTCCACCGAGGCGATGCTCGCCCAGCTGGAGGACGTCGGGGCCGTGATCTGTGCAGCGGGCAGCGGCCTCGCCCCAGCGGACAAGAAGCTCTACGCCCTGCGCGACGTCACCGCCACGGTCTCCTGCGTGCCGCTCATCGCGACCTCGATCATGAGCAAGAAGATCGCGGAGGGCACCGGGTCGCTCGTGCTCGACGTCAAGGTCGGGTCGGGCGCGTTCATGAAGGAGCTCGGCCAGGCCCGCGAGCTCGCCGAGACGATGGTGCGTCTCGGGACGGATGCCGGGGTGCGCACGGTGGCGCTGCTGACCAACATGGAGACCCCGCTGGGCCTGACCGCCGGCAACGCGCTCGAGGTGCGGGAGTCGGTGGAGGTGCTCGCGGGCGGCGGCCCTCCCGACGTCGTCGAGCTGACCCTCGCCCTCGCCCGCGAGATGGTCGAGGGGGCGGGGCTCACCGGCATCGACCCCGCCGACGCCCTCGCGGACGGACGGGCGATGGACGTGTGGCGCAGGATGGTGCGCGCCCAGGGGGGAGACCCCGACGCCTCGCTGCCCGTCGCGCGGGAGACTCACCAGGTGCTCGCGCCCGCGGACGGGGTGCTCGTCGGTCTCGACGCGTTGGCCGTCGGGGTGGCGGCGTGGCGACTCGGAGCCGGCCGGGCACGCAAGGAGGATCCCGTCCAGGCGGGCGCCGGGGTAGAGCTGCACGCCAAGCCGGGCGCGACCGTGCGCGGGGGAGAGCCGCTGATGACCCTGCACACCGACACCCCGGAGCGGTTCGAGCGTGCGTTGGCGGCCCTCGAGGGTGGCTACACGATCGCGCCGGAGGGCTCACGCCCCGACCTGCCTCCGATCGTCATCGACCGGATCGCCTGACCCGACCGCCCCGGAAGGGGTGGTCGGTGCGGGTCGTGGAGGGCCCGAGGACGCATCGCCGCAGGTCAGCGGCGCGCGGGTGGTCGCCGAGGGGTGCGATTTGGCGGTGGGCCCGAGCAGGGGTTACTGTTCTCTACGTCAGCCCGACAGGGAGGAACGGACGCCACCGCAGCAAGCAATTGCTCGCGAAGTTGGCCGGTCCCGGGGCTGGCTGCCATGATCGTGACGCTGGTTCGCCGGCCGTGCACGATGTGGCAGAATCGTCAGCAGATGGCGGTCAGATGGCTTCGCTCCGATGGAGCGGGACGCGGTTTGACTCGGCCGGAACTGACAAGTAAGTTTGAAGGGTTGCCCCGGAGCATGGCCTGGATGGTTGTGGGATGGTGTGTGTCCGATTCTTGAGAACTCAACAGCGTGTCAAATAAATCGATGCCAATTACCTCGTCTCGGGGCTGGCTTCA
>JBDSSS010000147.1:0-15570 GCA_039928615.1 Terracoccus sp.
GGCCGAAAGCGCGAAGTGACCACGGGGCGAGCACTGGTTGAGCGATCACGCCCATGCGCAAACGTCAGGGCAAGTCGGGCTCAGGGTGGTTGCGCTTGAACTGTCGAGCGGCGCCTTCGGGCGGCCGACGAAGGAAGCCGGTGGCCCGGCACGCGGCGGAAGGACGCACCTTCACGACCGCGATGGGGAGCGCTTGGCTCGTCGTTGACCAGAGGACCTGGAGCGCGGCGCCGTTCTCAGGGCGCCGTTGGCGATCCGCACATCGTGACGTACGCTTTACTGTACAGGAGGCGATGATGAAGACCATGAGCTACACCGAGTCCCGGGCCCGCTACGCCGAGGTACTCGACGGCGTTGCCAACGACCGCGAGGAGGTGATTATCACCCGGGCGGGACATGAGCCCGTGGTGATTGTCTCCCTCGAGGACTACGAGTCCCTCCGGGAGACGGCCTACCTGATGCGTTCACCAGCCAACGCCCGGCGCCTGCTCGACGCCATGGAGCGTCTGGAGGACGGCCGCGGCACCGGGCACGACCTGATCGAGACCGACTGAGGTGCCGCTCGTCTGGGACGAGAACGCATGGGAGGACTACCTCTAGTGGCAAGCGCAGGACCGCAGGGTCCTCAAGCGGATCAACGTGCTGCTCACTGACATCCAACGCAACGGCAACGCTGGCATCGGCAAGCCGGAGGCGCTCAAGCATGACTTCTCCGGCTACTGGTCCAGACGGATCACCGACGAGCACCGCCTCGTGTACAAGGTCGTCGAGGACGAGGTAAGGATCGCTGCCTGCCGCTACCACTACGGATAGAGCGACGGCCGGTTCGACGTGCCGATGTGTCAGAAGTCTGAAGTCGCCCTTCCGAGCGTGGGATCGGCCTGTGGGGCTAGCCTCAGACCGTGTCCACGAAGCAGGAGCGACGGGCCGCGCGCGAAGCAGTGGCTGCGTATCACCAGGCCCAGTTGGCCCTGCTGGTAGAGCGCGTGGGCGTTGAGATCGACCGTTACCGGGCCGCCGAACTGGACGCGTTTGAGGTCGATCACATCATCTTTCAGTACTCGCGAGCCGCGAAGGAGCTCTGGAAGTTCTGCAATCTCGCGGACGTCGAGGTCGCCGACAAGTTCATCGGCGAATGGCCGCCGGCCGACTGGTGGGAGCGCGGCGCGCCACGCCGGCGATGACACCGCGCGGACCGCCACCGGGGACGTAGCTCAAGCCACCATCGGGGTGGTCGACTGGCGGCGGAAGGACACTGCCGCTTCGCGGCGATAGGGCGCATGCATGGCGGCCAGGTCGTCGTCGGTCCTTCCCGCAGCTCGCTGACGCAGGCCCTCCCCCGTTCCGCAGGTCCGGCGGGGCGCGGGCTTCGCCGCGGGTGTCCCGCTAGGGCGGCGTAACGTTGGGTGGTGCTACCCGACCAGGTGCGTCTCGACCTCGAATGGATGGCTCGCGACTACGAGACCTTGCTCGCGACCGTGCCCACGGATCGGCTCGACGAGCTGACCGACGGCACCCGATGGACAAACCGGCAGCTGCTGTGGCACATGGCTTTCGGTCAGCACATCGCCCGCGTGCTCCTTCCTCTGATGGGTGGGTTCTCCCGGCTCCCGGCGTCGGCGTCCCGCCGCTACTCCAGCATTCTCTCGGCCGCGACCCGCCCTTACGACTGGGTGAACTTCGCGGGCAGCGTCGCCGGGTCCCGGGTGACCGGCCTCGGGCTCGCTCGGCGGTGGATGCGTTGCGATACCCAGTGGCTGCTGGGTTGGGGAGCAAGGGCTACGGACGGCCAGCTCGCCTCGGGTATGTCCGTGCCTGCCGAGTGGGACCCGTACTTCAGCTCGTGGATGAACCGGTACGACCTTCTGGTCTGGGCCAAGAACCACTACGACCACCATCGTGCGCAGCTGACCATCCACGCTGCCGACGGTCCCCAACCGGGTCCACGCGATTGACGGCCCTGACCTGATGTCGAGGATGGCCGTTCTACCGGGATGTCGGGCGAGCGTAACCGCCCTCAACGCGGCAATGTCGGTAGACGCGTCTCACACTGGCAGTCGAGCGTCCGGGCGTCAGCGCGATACAGCTAGGTCGGCCGCGGCATACAGCCGTACACGACGATGGGGCGTGCCTGACCGTCCGTCGTCTCGAACTCAAGAGTCATGCCCATTTTTTCCGCGACCCGACGCGACGGTGCGTTGTCGGGATTGATGATCGCAGTGACATGGCCGGCGTCCAGCGGTCCGAGCGCGAGGTTCAGGCACGCTTTCGCGGCCTCAGTAGCGTAGCCGAAGCCTTGGTGCGCGGGGGCGATGTGGTATCCGATCTCGAGCACCGGCGAGCCGTCGACTTCTTGCCAGGTCAGACCGCAATCGCCCACAAACGACCCGTCGTCGCGCGTCTGGATAACCCATAAGCCATAGCCGTGCTCCGCGTAGTTGCGCTGGTTCCAATCGATCCAGCGCTGCGCGTCCTCTCGGGTCTTCCGGCGCGGGTAGTACTGCATGACCTCCGGGTCTCCGAGCAGCCTTGCCATGTCGTCGAGATCGTCATCCGCCATCTCTCGGAAGGTTAGGTGTTCCGTCGGCTCAGGGCGCATGTTGCCAGCCTAGGAGCGTCAGCTCTTGGTCTGAGTCTCGGCACGATCGAGCTCGCGCATACCCGGCATGGTCGGACGTCCCATACGAGGAGCGGGATGACCGTGCGACCCGGGAGTTCCGAACTCAG
This sequence comes from Terracoccus sp., assembly GCA_039928615.1. Classification (GTDB taxonomy): domain Bacteria; phylum Actinomycetota; class Actinomycetes; order Actinomycetales; family Dermatophilaceae; genus JBDSSS01. Next base: position 2,728 of record JBDSSS010000147.1, read on the forward strand.
CGCCGCAGGTCGGTAGGGCCGTGTGGGCGCACCTGCTCCCGGGAGGTTTGGCGACTGTTGACATCGGTAAAACCGGAGCGGGTCGGCGGGCCCCAGGTCAGTGACCCGCGCCGAGGTGGCCGGCGAGGCGGTCGTGGCGCTGCTGGCTGGAGTCGTTGAGGCCGGTGATGGTGACGGTCTTGCCCTTGGCCGCGTACTTCTGGGTGATGGCGTCGAGGGTGGCGACGGTTGAGGCGTCCCAGATGTGCGAGCGGGAGAGGTCGATGACGACGTTGGCGGGGTCGCCGACGTAGTCGAACTGGGTGACGAGGTCGTTGCTCGAGGCGAAGAAGAGCTCGCCCTCGACGGCATACACGCGGGTGTTCTCGTCGGGGTGGGCGACATCCACGACCCGGGTGAAGTGCGCGACGCGGCGCGCGAACATGATCATGGCGACGACCACACCGACGACGACGCCGATGGCGAGGTTCTCGGTGGCGACGACGACCGCGACCGTCGCGAGCATGACCAGGGTCTCGCTCTTGGGCATGCGGCGCAGGGTGGCGGGCTGGAGGCTGTGCCAGTCCATCGTGCCGACCGACACCATGATCATCACAGCGACGAGCGCGGCCATCGGGATGATCGCGACGACATCGCCGAGGCCGACGACGAGGATGAGCAAGAAGACCCCGGCGAGGAACGTCGAGATGCGGGTGCGTGCACGTGAGGCCTTCACGTTGATCATCGTCTGGCCGATCATCGCGCAGCCGCCCATGCCGCCGAAGAAGCCGGTGATGACGTTCGCGGCGCCCTGGCCCCACGCCTCGCGGGTCTTGGACGAGTGGGTGTCGGTGACGTCGTCGACGAGCTTCGCCGTCATGAGTGACTCCATGAGCCCGACCAGCGCCATGGCGAGAGCGAAGGGCCCGATGATCGACAAGGTCTCGAGGGTGAGGGGCACGTTGGGGAAGAACAGGCTCGGCAGGCTCTCGGGGAGCTTGCCCTCGTCGCCGACGGTCGGGACGGTGATCGCCGCGAGCACGGTGAAGAGCGTGAGGGCGACGATGGCGACGAGCGGCGCGGGGACGGCATTGGTCAGCTTGGGCAGCAGAACCATGATGGCGATGCCGGCGGCGACGATCGGGTAGACGACCCAGGAGACACCGATGAGGTGCGGCACCTGGGCGAGGAAGATGAGGATGGCGAGCGCGTTGACGAAGCCGACCATGACCGAGCGGGGGATGAACCGCATCAGCTTCGCGACGCCGAGCACGCCGAGGATCACCTGGATGACCCCGGCGAGGATGACCGTCGCGATGAAGTAGTCCATGCCGTGCTCGCGCACGACCGGGGCGATGACGAGCGCGATGGCCCCTGTGGCTGCGGAGATCATGGCGGGCCGGCCGCCGAGGAAGGCGATGCTGACGGCCATCGTGAAGGACGCGAAGAGGCCGACGCGGGGGTCGACGCCGGCGATGATCGAGAAGGAGATCGCCTCGGGGATCAGGGCCAGGGCCACGACCAGGCCGCCGAGCACTTCGATGCGCAGCCGTTTCGGAGAACGCAGCGCGGCACGGACCGACGTGACGTCGTGCTCGTGAGGGAATGGCACGTCCGAGCCGAGCTGGCGGTGCGAGGTCGGCGGGTCGAGCGGCAGGCCCGGGTCGAGGTCTGGCGCGGCGCCGGGCGTCGGTGTCGTGTTGGGCATGAAGATTCTCCTGGTGGTCTCAGGGCAGGGCAGGGCAGGGCCGCGGGTGCGCGGCAGGAAGGTTTGGCGCCACGGCATACCTGAGCCGTGGGCGGGGTGGGACAGCGCTGTCCGCGGGCGGTGGTGTAGGTGTGGCCGTACCGGGGTCCGGGCTGGGCCTGATCAGTCCGGTAGCTGGGCCTCGTCGCGCAGCTGGCACGCGAAGGCCTCGGCGTTCTCGACGCGCTCACGAAGCCGGTCGAGTTTGTGTTCGACGAACGCGTGGTAGGTGCGCAGGCGCTCGGTGAGCTCATGTCGCGTCGTGCGGGAGAGCCGCGTGCTGGCGAGACGGTTTCGGACGTCGATGAGGTCGCGCATCTCCTCGAGCGTGAAATCGAGGGGCTTCATCCTCTTGATGAGCAGGAGACGCTCGACGGCCTCGTCGCTGTAGAGGCGAAACCCCCCGGGGCTGCGCTGCGGCTCGGGCAGCAGCCCGACCTCCTCGTAGTGCCGGATCGAGCGCAGGCTGAGGCCGGTGCGGTCGGCGACGTCGCCGATCTGCATCAGATCAGTGTGCGTTCGCGCGGTAGTCACAGCACTCCTCGGGGGTAGGTCAACATGCCGAGACCGTACCCTCACGTAAGGGAAGAGTTCAAGCTCACGACGCGCTCTCGATGGCCGTGCGGAGGGCGTCGCCAGAGACACGATCATCGGCATGTGGGCGAGACGCACGCGCCTGGCAGGCGGCGGATAGACGCAAGTCCCGCTCAGGTGAGGTTCAGCGAGGCCCAGGCCAGGATTCGCTGGTTGCGAGCGCGAACGAAGTGCAGTGCGGCCTGCGGGTAGGTCTGATACTCATGGGGGTCTGCGGCAGCGGCGACCCGGTAAAGCCGTCGAATGACAGATACCAACGGACCTCGCCGTTCGAGTCCTCGAGGAGGTCGTCGAGCGGGAAGAACTCGACGTAGTGAGGGAAGTCGCCGAACAGGGCGAAGAAGTTCTGGTAACTGTCCAAGGCGGCTGCGAGTGGACTGTCCTCGCGGGCCTAGTGACGGCGGATGCACTCCACGGTCAGGTCGATGTGGTCGCAGATCTCGGGGTGCATTCCTCGAGCGCATTGATCGTCGGTTTGCGGTCGCGCACGTCGCCGGGAGACAGAAGGTAGCCGCCGATGGTCGATCCCTCGTCGTGAACTTGGGCTACGTGCTCCGGCGGTACCTGCTCCATCAGTGCGCCGAGGCGGGTGAGGTAGGCACTGCGGTAGGAGTGAACGATTGAATCGCTGGCCAGGAAGAACTCGCCCACGGCCGAGGCGTGATGCAGGTAGGCGTACCGGGTGGTGTCGAGGGTGAACTGTGGGTTCCGTTCGGGAGCGGTTTGCTCCAGAGCAGCTGGTGGTAGCGGCGGAGTGCGGGCTTCTTCGGTGGGGCCCCCGCCGCCGGCGTCGGTCTCGACTTTGAAGGTGACGTCGAGCAGGTGGTCGTCGCCGGCTCCGGTCATGGGCGGAGGGTAGCGAGCCGGCGCGTGAGACGCTTGTCCGTCACATCGATGAGGAGACCCTGTGGAACGTCGACCCACCCGGCGCTCTCGTCGCTGAGGTCAACAGGCGTGATCGTCGGCGTAGCGGGCAAGCTGCAGGCCCGGCGATATACGGGGGGAAGGGGTTGCGGTTGTGCATGGTGCTCGTTGAGAGCGTCGGCGGTTCAGAGGTCGTTGCCGGCGTAGGACTGGTTGAAGCTCTTGTTGGTGAGGGGGAAGTCGGGCACGATCGTGTCCTTGAGCGCTACCGGCAGGGCCGGCCAGTTGAAGAACGACGGGTCGACGACCTTGCACCGGGTGAGGCGCCCGTCGAGGATCTCGACGCGGTGCACGAGGGTGCCGCGCCAGGCCTCGACGACACCCAGCCCGCTACCGGTCGCACCGAACAGGGATGCGCCCGGCGGTACGCGGCCGCAGCCGGTCGCACCTGCCGCGAGCCCAGCGATGAGGTCGGCGGACTGCTGCACCTCGCGCGCCCTGACCAGGACGCGAGCGAGCACGTCGCCACCTGCCTCGACGGCAGGCTCGAGGGGCGGGAGGTCGGCCGAGAGCGGGTGGTCGCGTCGGGCGTCGATCCCAAGGCCACTTGCCTTGGCTACATATCCGAGCACGCCGATGCGTTGGGCCTCCTCCAGCAGCAGCGGCGAAGTGCCGGTGAGTCGGTCCGCGACGGTGTGGTTGCCCAGGGCGAGATCGACGATCTGCGCGGTCTCGCGCGCGACGTCGGCGACGAGGTCGAGATCGGGCTGCTGCCGGAGCGTCGTGACCCCAGGGCTGATCGCGCCGCGCAGGAGACGGTGACCGGTGACCTCCTTGTTGTGCCGGAGCAGCCGCTCGCGCTGGACCTGGGTCTGGGCGTGGATGATGCCGTACCCGACGTCGTTGACGATGGCGCCGAGGTCGGCGACGTGGTTGTGCAGCCGCTCGAGCTCGAGGAGCAGGCTCCGGGCGCGCAGGTCGTCGAGCGCGCAGTCGATACCGAGGGCCTGCTCCACCGCGAGGGTGTAGGCGAGAGTGTGTCCGACGGCGGTGTCGCCACTGATCCGCTCGGCGAGCTCGACCCCGTCCTCGGGCCGGCGTCCTTCGAAGAGCTTCTCGATGCCGCGATGGACGAACCAGAGCCGCGCCTTCATCCGCAGGATGGTCTCGCCGACGACGGAGGAGCGGAAGTGGCCCGGCTCGATGAGCCCCGCGTGGATCGGCCCGACGGGGATCTCGTAGACCCCGTCGCCGGTGACCTCGAGGAAGGGGAAGGACCCGGCGTCCTCCTCGAACTCGGGACTCGCGGTCGCGTCGTGGCGCATCGGGTAGTAGCCGGTCGGCCAGTGCCCGTGCCGGACCAGCCGTCGCGGGAGCGGATGCCCGATCGGGGTGACCCCGTAGAGGTCGCGCACCTCCCGCTCGAACCGGCCAGTCGAGTAGGACAACGCGGCAAGGCTGGGTATGCCGTCCGCGCCGTCGGCGATGGTCGTCTCCACCTCATGGGGCGGCTGACCTGGGGTGAGGTAGGTGTGGACGATACGGATGCCGTCGGGGTCGTGGTGGCCGGCGACGAGGGCCAGCCGGGCCCCCGAGTCCAGCAGCGGTGTCACGGCGGCACCGAGCTCCTCGGGGGCGACGACGGTCGGTGCCGGCAGCGGCGGGCGGATGGTCATGAGGTGACTCCGAGGGCGGTGACCGCGGCGTCGAGGACGTCGCGTAACGGCCAGGCGAGCAGAGTGAGGAGAGCGACAACGGCCAAGGCGGTGACGACCACGGCCCGCTGTCCCGTTGATGCCGGGTCGGATGCGAGCGTGGCCGGGGGGGTCTGCGCCCGGTGCCGGACCAGCGTCATCGAAAGCGCGTGCCGGGCGAGCCCGCCGAAGGCGACGAACAGCAGCACGAGCGCGATGGAGGTCTGGATGACCATGCCGCGCTGGTAGCCGGCGACGATGATCGCGACCTCGGTGAAGAACAGCCCGAACGGCGGGAAGCCGAGGAGCGCGGCCATGCCAGCGAGCCAGGGCCGGGCCAGTGTCGGGTGGGTGGTGAGGAGCGAGTGCACGTCGCGGATCTCGTGGCTGCCGGTGGCCCGCAGCATCCGGCCCGCGACGACGAAGAGGCCCGCCTTGGCCAGGCCGTGCCCGAGGATGTGCAGCAGGACGGCGGTCATCGCGAGGGGTCCGCCGATGGCCGCGCCGAGGGCGAGGATGCCCATGTGCTCGATGCTCGAGTAGGCGAGCAGTCGCTTGTAGTTGCGCTGGGTGAGGATGAGCGCCGCGGCGACGGCCAGGGACAGCAGCCCGGCGACGGTGAGCAGGGTGCGCATGAGCTCGGACCCGAGGGCCTGGTCGGAGATCGCCTTGAGCCGCAGGATTCCGTAGAACGCGACCGAGAGCAGCACCCCCGACATCAGGCCCGAGACCTGAGCCGGAGCCTGGCTGTGGGCGTCCGGCAGCCAGCTGTGCATGGGTGCCAGACCGGCCTTGGTGGCCAGTCCGAGGGCCGCGAGTGCCAGGCCGACCCGGGCGGTGTCGGTGGCCAGGGTGGTGGAGGTGGCGAGCTCGGACCAGGCGAGGGTGGCGGAGGCGCCGGTCGATGCATACAGCAGGACGATCCCGAGGAAGGCGATGGCGACGCCGACCGAGCCGAGTACGACGTACTTCCAGGCGGCTTCGAGCCCGTGCCGGCCGCCGCCGTGGGCGACGAGGAACGCGGTCGTGATCGTCGTCGCCTCGATCGCGACCCAGAGGACGCCGAGGTCGTCGGCGAGGACGGCGAGACTCATGGCCGCGAGGAAGAGGCACATGAGCGCTGAGAATCGACCGTTGGGGCGGTCGGTCGTCGCGCCCCAGGTGGCGACGACCGCGACCGCTCCGACGGTGGTGAGGAGGTATGCGGTGAGCCCGTCGACGCGGAGCAGGCCACCCGCGGTGGTCTGGCCCGCAGGGCCGAGGGCCAGCATGCTCAGCCCGCTCGCGAGGACGACGACGGCCGCCAGGGCGGGGGTGTGCCGGGCTGCGGGAGCCGTCGGGCGGGCAAGGGAGACGGCCGCCAGCAGGGCGGGCACGGCCAGGGCGGCCCAGGTAGCCATCGCCATCGGTAGATCAGCCATCAGTCCCTCAGCTCAGTGAGCTCGTGGAGTTCCGTGGTGGCGAAGGCGGCCCCGATCCGTCGGGTGAGGACGAGGAGGATGACCACCACGAGAAGGACGTCGAGGAGGACCCCGAGCTCGATGACGATCGGCAGCCCGCCGGACGCGAGGAGCGCCGTGGCGCCTATCCCGTTGTCGACCATGACGAAGCCCATGATCTGGGCCAGCGCCTGGCGCCTCGTCGCGAGCACGAGGAACCCGATGAGGACGACGGCGATGCCGACCGGGACCGCACCGTCGAGGTTGGCCCCGGCGCCGGCGACGAGCGGCCGGGAGACGAGGAAGGCGACCGTCGTCAGGGCGGCGGCGAGGAGCATGCCGGTCGTCGGGTTGACGATCGGCGTCGCCTCGGTGCCGGCGCCGACCACCCGGGCGGTGCGCACGAGCAGCGTGGGGATGAGGATGCCCTTGATGAGGACGAAGAGAGTGGCCCCGACGTAGAGCTCGACGTGTCCCTCGGCTGCGGCGGTGAGGACGGCGAGCCCTGCGAGAGCGACGCCCTGCACCCCGAGCAGGACGGCTGCTCCGGAGATGCTGCGCCGCCAGAGGAGCAGCACGGCAGTCAGAAGCAGTGTGCCGGAGGCGGTCGCAAGGAGCTGGTTGGTCATGGGCGGGTCACACCGTCAGGTAGGAGGCAGTGACGGACAAGAAGGCGAGGACAAACGAGGCGGCCATCAGCTCGGGGACGCGGAAGAGCCGCAGCTTGGCGATGAAGACCTCCGCCGCGGCCAGTGCACCCGCGACGAGGGCGACCTTGCCGGCCAGCGCGAGCACCCCGATGAGAACGGCGGGTGCGGTGGCCTCCTGAGCGATCCCCCAGGGTGCGGCGAGGTTGGCGAGCAGCCCCAACAGCGCAGTGAGCCGCAGCCAGGACGACATCTCGATCCAACCCAGGTCCCGGCCCGAGGACTCGAGGACCATCGCCTCGTGCACCATGGTCAGCTCGAGGTGGGTGCTCGGGTTGTCGACCGGCAGGCGCCCGGTCTCGGCGATGATGGCGATGGCGAGGGCGACGAGCGCCAGCGCGCTCACCGGGCTGACGATCGAGCCCGGGTCGCTCATGCGTGCGGAGAGGATGGTCGAGAGGGTCGAGGCGCCGACGGGGATGGACAGGGCATAGATCGCGACGAGGACGGTCGGCTCGACGAGCGCCGAGATCATCATGTGCCGGCTCGAGCCCATCCCGCCGAAGGCGGTCCCCGCGTCGAGACCGATGAGGGCGACGGCGACCGAGCCGAGGAGCAGGACCGAGACGACGACGAACAAGTCGGAGGGAACCGTCGGCAGCGACGCCGTGGCCGCGAGCGGGAGGAGGGCGACGAGGAGGAGGCTGGTCGCCATGAGGACGAGCGGCATGACCGACCCGAGGATCACTCCCGGAGCGGTCAGCGGTGTCTTGCGCAGCAGCTTGCGCAGGTCACGCCACGGCTGGCGGATGCCGGGGCCGGCTCGCCCCTCGAGCCGCGCCCTGGTCTGGCGCATGATGCCGATGACGAGTGGAGCCGCCGCGGTGACGGCAAGCGTCTGGATGGCGATGGCGAGCGAGGCGGCAAAGTAGGTCGTCATGCCATGACACCCACCAGAACGATGAGCAGCGCGACGAAGGAGAAGCCGACGTAGCGGTGGATGCTTCCGTTCTGGACGGCGCGGGCCCGGTCACCGAGACGGACGAGAGCCGTGACGGCCGGCGCATAGAGCCTGGCCTCGACAATGTCGACGACTCGCTGCGAGTAGGCGATGGCACGCACGGTGTGGCGGGACTCCTCGGCGTGGCTCACGGTGACGTCCCGGGTCGGCGCGAGCGCGTCGTCGAAGACGCGCACGAGTGGCTCGGCATAGGAGGTGGCGGTGTACTGCATCCGAGAGCTGGTGCGCACGCCGCCGCAGCCCCAGCCGATGTCGACGTGGCGCCGGGGGACCCGGCGGGCGAGGCGGGCCGCGATCGTGACGACCGGGAGGGTGAGGACGAGCGCGAGGACGGTCAGGGCGATCGGGTCGAGCTGGGCATCGACACCAGGCAGGGAGAGTGCCCCAGTCGACGTCGTGGCGACGGCCCCCGCCGGAAGCGCGCCGGCGAGAGCCGCGCTCACGAGTCCGGGGGCGAGCCCGATTGCGAGGACGGATCCCGCGGCCAGGAGCTGAGCGGCCCACATCGTGGGAGGGGTCTCGCGCGCTGCGGCGACGGCCTCGGAGCGCGGGCGCGCGAGGGTGGCGATGCCGAAGGCCTTGGTGAAGGTGAGCAGGGCCAGGCCTGCGGTGAGGGCGACGACACCCATGACGAGGGGGAGCAGGGCGGTGGTGAGCCGGTCGGTGCGGGCGTCGGCGTGGATGATCGACTGCAGCAGCGTCCACTCGGCGACGAAGCCGGAGGTGACCGGCAGCGCGGCGGCTCCGAGCGAACCGAGCGCGAAGGCGATCGTCGTCAACGGCATTCGGACCGCCAGACCGCCCATCCGGTCGAGGTCGCGCTCGCCGGTGGCGTGGAGGATGGCGCCGGCGCCGAGGAAGAGCGTGGTCTTGAAGGCGGCGTGGCTGACGGTGAGGAGGAGAGCCGCGAGGAGAGCGGTGGCGGCGACTCCGGGCCGTGACTCACGGGTGAGGAGCGCGACAGAGATGGCGATGAGGATGAGGCCGATGTTCTCGGTCGTTGAGTAGGCGAGGAGACGCTTGAGGTCGCTGGCGACGGAGGCCTGGAGGATGCCGTAGAGCGCGCTCGGCACGCCCAGCGCCAGGATGATGAGACCCCACCACCCGGGTCCGTCCGGCAGGAGCACGGTCGCGACGAGGAGGATGCCAAAGATCCCCATCTTGACCATCGCAGCGCTCATCATGGCCGAGACATGGCTCGGGGCCTCGGGATGGGCGCGTGGCAGCCACACGTGCAGCGGGACCGCTCCGGCCTTGGCGGCGAACCCGACGACGGTGAGGACGAAGACCCACGTTGCCACCGACCCGGACACCTCGCTGGCAGCGATGCCCTCGAACGACGTCGTGCCCGCGTCGGCGGCGAGCACTGCCAGCCCGACGGCTACGAGGAGGAAGCTGAGGTGGGTGACCGCGGCATACCAGAGGCCGGCGGGGCGCACCGTCGGGCGCTGCGCGTGCTCGGTGAGGACGAGGACCGTCGACCCGATCGCCATCGCCTCCCAGACGAGGAGGAAGCTGATGATGTCACGCGCGAGCGGGACGAGTTGCATGCCGAGGGCGAAGACGACCAGCGCCGACCAGGCGGTGCGGGAGGCGGCGGCGCCGTGCGCATACCCGATGGCGTAGAGCGCGGCGAGGACGGTGACCGCGCCGGCGATGAGGGTGAACAGCCCGCCCAGGGGGGTGGGCCCCCAGGCAAGGGTGACGCCGCCGAGTGCGGTGTTCACTGAGATCCCCCCGCCCGCGCCGCCCAGTGCGAGAGCGCCGCTCACCACGCCGGCTCCGCCGACGAAGACCAGGGCTGCGCCGGCGAGCACGTTGCGAGTCGGGTCGCGTCTCATCGCTGTGGCGGCGATGACCGCCGCGACGGCGAGGACGAGCTGAGCGGCCAGGCTGGCGGTGAAGGGCGTCATCGACCGGTCACCCGACGCAGACCGGCGACGATGTCCGCGGGCTCGGGCGGACAGCCCGGGATCTCGAGGTCGACGTCGACGACGTCGTGGGCGGCTCCGCGCACACCGTAGCCGCCCCGGAGTGCACCGCAGTCGCGGGCGCAGTCACCGACCGCGATGACGAGACGCGGCTCGGGAGTCGCATCGACGGTCCGGCGAAGGGGCTCGGCCATGTTGTGCGTGACGACGCCGGTGACCAGGACGACGTCGGCATGTCGCGGTGAGGCAACCAGCCGCGCGCCGTAGCGCTCCGCGTCGTAGACCGGACCAAAGGCGCCGCCGACCTCGATCTCACACCCGTTGCACGAGCCCGCATCCACGTGACGCACCTGCACGCTGCCTCCGAAGACCGTGCCCTGCTGACTGGCCGCTGTCCGCTCCGGCGCCGGCTCCGCGGTCCGGCCCGTCCTGCTGATGCGGCGGGCCAGCCGCAGCGGGTTCACCCCTCCCCCTCGTCCGGCTCCAGCGACTCCCCGAGGACACGGCCCTCGTCCAGCAGCTCGCGCAGCAGCCGGCGGGCCGAGAGCAGGAGCTGGGCCACCTCGGCCCCGACGAGTGAATACATGACCTGGCCGCCGATGCGCTGCTGACGCACCAAGCCCGTGCGCCGCAGCACCGCCAGATGCTGCGACAACCCGGACTGCTCGACCTCGATCTGCTCGAGAAGCTCATGCACAGGGTGCTCGCGCTGCGAGAGCAGCTCGAGCACACGGATGCGCACCGGATGCCCCAGCGACTTGAAGAGCTCGGCCTTGGCCTCGTACAGCGGCGTGCTGCCTGCAATCATTCGCACATGCTAAGACTCGCATAAGGGTTGTCGCGCGGTCAACCCCGTGCAGACCCAGTTCTCCTCAACCGCTCATTCGACCTTGATGTCAATCACCCAGCACCCTCTTCGTTGCGCAGTCCCGGCTCAGCGATCTGCCACATAAGTGGGCGCTGTGACGCCGGCCCCACGGTGGGCGACAGGCGGCGGAAGGACACTGCCGCTTCGCGGCGGTGTGTCCCACGGGCAAGCGCCTCGAGCCGACGACCGCTGTCATCGGTAAGCCGGTTCGGCGCCGACCGTCGCGAATAGACTGGGCACGACCAAGGGGGAGGAGGCGTGAACCAATGCACGATCGCCTCTACCTGGTCCCACTCGCCGTCATCAGCGCCCTCGTTGTGTGTGTCTTCTGGGTGTTACGCGACGCGCGGGCTAACGCCGCCATCGGACACCCTGTCACCGTCTATATCGGCGACTTCAGAATCGACAGACCTGAGGTCTGGGCGAGCGCGTGTCTGGTGATGTGGGTGGTGTTTTTCCCGCTCTACCTCAAGGCACGGTCGGAGAGCTGAGCCTCTCGCGGCTGTTAGACGACTGCAGGTAGGACGCGGTCCGCTCCCTTTCGTCCCTACGCGGACAATCGCGCTGGTGGGATATTCGGGTATCGATATTCCGCTGGGCGGATGCGCGGTGGCCGGATAATTCGTAAGGGCTGGTTGGGAGGTTCAGCGGATGTCGTCCTTGCAGGATGCGGTGGATGAAGCGGCAGAGCGGTCCGGGTTCTCCGGCGTGGTCCGCGTAGACCGCGCGGGCCGGATCGAGTTCAGTGCGGCGTATGGGTTCGCCGACCGGGCCCATGGGGTCCTGAACACGGTCGAGACCCTGTTCGCGACGGCGAGCGGATCGAAGGGCATGACGGCACTGGTCGTCATGGGCCTGGTTGAGCGTGGGACGTTCGAACCGGCCACCCCGGCCCGTGCGCTGCTCGGGGAGGACCTGCCACTGATCTCTGACGAGGTGACGATCGAGCAGTTGCTGGCGCATCGGTCCGGGATCGGGGACTACCTCGATGAGGACGCTGCGGATGAGACCGGCTACTGGATGATGCCGGTGTCGGTGCACGAGCTCGCGAGGACCGAACAGTTTCTGCAGGTGTTGGGCGGGCACGAGAGCGTGTTCCCCGCTGGTGAGCGGTTCAAGTACAACAACAGCGGCTACGTCGTGCTCGCCTTGCTCGCCGAGCGGGCGACCGGCATCAGCTACCAGGAGCTGGTTCGTACGCTGGTCTGCGAGCCGGCGGGCATGCTCGACACTGCCTTCCTCCGCTCGGATGAGCTGCCGGGCCGCGCCGCCAGGGGCTACCTCCTCGTCGACGGGTTAAGGACGAACGTGTTCCATCTCCCCGTCCTTGGCGGCGGCGACGGCGGCATCTACACGACGGTTGCCGACCTCAGCGCATTCTGGGACGCCCTCTTCGCCGGTCGGATCGTCTCGCCGGAGACGGTCGCCGAGATGGTGCGCCCACGTAGTGACTGGCCGGAGGAGTCCAAGCGCTACGGCCTCGGCTTTCACCTGCACGCCACGGGCGACGGAGTCCAGCTGGAAGGGTACGACGCAGGCGTGTCGTTCTCCAGCAAGCACGACCCCGCGACCGTGACCACCTATTCCGTTATCTCGAACTGGTCAGAAGGTGCCTGGCCGCTCATGGGGCTCCTCGACGACTGGCTCGGGATCTGACACGAGGCAAAACCCGTCGGGGCAGACGTGAGGCGCAGACTCAGCACCGAACGGCCGGTGCGCAGACGTGCCGGCCGCCTGGCCGCTGAGCCGGCCTGGTGGTCGACTGGCGGCGAAGTGTCGCGCCGTGCACTGCGCGTTGTCGACGGGCCTACCTTCAGTTCGGCCGGCAGGCGAAGGCGTGAGCAATGCTGCCGGCGCGCGCGTACCGGTCACAAGTCCGCGTCGGTCCGGTCGCGAGTAGGCTCCAGCGATGGCCGTGGATGTGGAGACCTGCATCGAGATCGACGTTGCCCGTGATCGGGTTGCCGCCTTCGCCTCCGATCCCGAGAATGCCCCGCGCTGGTACGTGAACATTGCCTCCGCTGTGGTGGAGACTGCGCCGCCCGTCACTGTGGGGTCG
>JBDSSS010000148.1:0-7629 GCA_039928615.1 Terracoccus sp.
GCGACGCCGGTGACGAGCAGCCAGAAGGTGCGGGTGCGCTTGCCGGCCGCGGCGAAGGCGCCCTCGGGGTTGCGCATCGCGTCGACGAGGGCGAAGACCTCGCTGCCGAGCGCGACGACGCCGAGCCCGAGGAGGACGATGCTCTGGAAGCCGGAGTACAGGGTCATGCCGTCGATCCTAACCGGACCGGCGCCGCGCACCCCCTGGACGCCCGGGACGCCGGGCCCCCGGGCCGGTCAGACGTCGACGACGAGGGTGACGGGCCCGTCGTTCGTCAGCGAGACCGCCATCATCGCGCCGAACCGGCCGGTCCCGACCTCGAGGCCCTTGGCCCGGAGCGCCGCGACGAGGGCGTCGATGACCGGCTCGGCCACCTCGCCGGGGGCCGCTGCGCTCCACGACGGCCGGCGTCCCTTGCGGGTGTCGCCCTGGAGGGTGAACTGGCTGACGACGAGCACCGGCGCCCCGGCGTCGAGCAGGCTCTGCTCGTCACGCAGGATCCGCAGCTCGGCGATCTTGCGAGCCATCCGCTCGACCTGTTCGTCGCCGTCGGCGTGGGCGACCCCGACGAGGGCGAGCAGACCCGGCCGGGTGATCTCGCCGACGACGTCGCCGTCGACCTCGACCCGGGCCCCGGTGACGCGCTGCAGCACGGCGCGCACGCGAGGGTCAGACCCCGACGGCGACGACCGAGCCGACCGGCTCCCCGTGGCCGAGCACCGGCTCGTCCTCGAGGGCAGCGAGGGTCGCGGCATCCGTGACGCCGATGCGGCGCAGGACCGCGGCGAGCAGCACCGTGTGGGCCCGGGACCCGCCGTCGGCGATCTTGACGGCGATCCCGCGGCCGTCGGCGAGCCCGACGGCATACACGGCCTCGGCCCCGTCCTTGGCGACGAGGCCCGCGGTGCCGCGGATGATCGCGGTGACGTCGCGTCCGGTGCCGCCGAGGAACTCGGGGAAGGCCCGGATCGCGTCGGCCACCGTCTTCTCCGGACCCTCGGTCGCGGCAGCCAGCCGGCCGAAGGCGCGGGCGAGACCGACGAGGGGCACCGCGTGGATCGGGGCGCCGCAGCCGTCGACCGCGACCGCCACCGGCTCGAAGCCGGTCAGGTCGTGCACCGTCTCGGCGATCGCGACCTGGAGCGGGTGCGCCGGGTCACGGTAGGTCGTGAGGTCCCACCCGTTGGCCACGCAGGTCGCCAGCATCGACGCGTGCTTGCCCGAGCAGTTCTGTGCGATCGACTGCTTCGGCTTGCCGCTGGCGATCCAGGCGGTGCGCGCCGCCTCGCTGTAGGGGTAGTCGGGCGTGTTCTGGAGGTCGGCCTCGCTGAGGCCGGCGCCGGCGAGGATCTCGCGTGCCGCCTCCTGGTGGAAGTCCTCACCGGAGTGGCTGGCGCACCCGAGCGCGAGGTGGGCGCCGGTGGTGTCGAGACCGTGGCGCACCATCGCGAGCGCCTGGAGCGGCTTGCTCGACGAGCGGGGGAAGACCGGGCCGCTCGCGTCGCCGATCTCGAGCAGCACCGCGCCGTCGGGGCCGGTCACGACGGCGGTGCCGTGGTGGACGGACTCGACGAAGCCGGCGCGCACGACGTGGGCGACGATCGGGGCCGCGCCGAGGGCGACGGAGACGGCGTCGGGCGCCGTGGCGGGTGGGGTCACGGGGTTGTCAGGCACGCCCCGCAGTATGCCGCAGGGGCGGCCCGTCGACGTGAGCGGACCGCCACCCCGGCTGGGGTGGCGGTCCGAACGCGCTGCGACCGACGGTCGGAGGTCAGGCCTTCTTGGCGGGGGCCTTCTTGGCGGGGGCCTTCTTCGCCGGGGTCTTCTTCGCGGGGGTCTTCTTGGCCGTCGTCTTGCGGGCCGTCGTCGCGCGCGGCGCGGCCTTCTTGGCGGGGGTGGTGGCGGAGTCCGCCGCAGCGGTCGCCTTCTTGGCCGTCGTGCGTGCCGTCTTCTTCGCGGCGGCGGTCGTGGCCTCCACCTTGTTCTCGACGGTGTCGGACGCGGTGCCGGCCTCGGCGGTCTGCTCGGCGGCGGCGTTGCGGGCGGCGATCTTGCGCGTCGTCGTCGCCTCGACCGCGTTCATCTTGCGGGTCGCTGCGGCCTTCTCGGCGGCCTGGCGACGAACCGTCGCCTTCTCGGCCGCGGTCTGGCGCGACGGCGGCGGGGTGGCGGCGTCGTCGAGCGCCGCGACGGAGTCGTCGAGCTGGTCGGCGACGGCGTCGACGTCGTCACGGACGGCCTTGCGGACGGTGCGGACGACCTTCTCACCCTCGGCGGTGGCCGTCTTGGCGACCTTCTTGCCGACGGTCAGCGCGGTCTCGGACGAGTCGGCGAGATCGGCGGCGGTGCGCTCGCCGTGGACGCGGAGGTCGGTGACGACCTTCTCGCCGCGGGCGGCGGCGGCGTCGTACTGGTCCTTGGCGTTGCTCGCGAGGACGAAGCCCTGGTTGAGGACCTGGGCGGGGAGCTCCTGGGCCTGCGTGACGAAGCGGTCGGCATACGTCGTGGCGAGGCGCTGGAGGTCGGCCGTGCGGGACTGGAGCTCGGCGAGGCGCTTCTCGAGGTCCTTCTGCAGGCCCTTGGCCTCCTTGCGGGCGTCCTTGCGCAGGTCGATCGCCTTGACCTCGTCGCGGGCCAGGTCGAGCTGCTCGCTCGCGGTGCGGACGGTGTCGACGGCGATGTTGGCCGCGCCGACGACCGCGTAGAACGGGGTCGGGTCGACGGTGACGTCGGGCAGACGTCCCTCGATCGTGCCGCGGACCTCGGCCACGGTGGCCTCGGCCTGCTTCTGGGCGTCCTTCACGGCCTTGCTGATCTTGTTGCTGAGAGCCATCTCAGTTCTCCTTCTCGGTGACGTGCTGGTCTGTGGGTGTCGATGAAGCGGTGGGGTGTGCGTCGGCGGCGGCACCGGCGAACGACGCGTAGATGTCGACGAGCACCGCGCGCTGCCGGTCGGTCAGGACCGGGTCGGCGGCGATCGCGGAGAGGACGTCGGTGCGCGGGGACCCGGCACCCTCGTCGGGAGCCCGCTCGTCGAGGATGCCCGCGCGGACGTAGAGCGACTCGGCCGAGACCTCCAGACCCTTGGCGATCTGCTGGAGGATCTCCGCACTCGGGCGCTTGAGCCCGCGCTCGATCTGCGAGAGGTAGGGGTTGGACACCCCGGCCACCTCGGCGAGCTGCCGCAATGACAGCTGGGCGCTCTCGCGCTGTTCGCGCAGGTAGGCCCCGAGGTCGGGTAGCGGTAGCTTGCTCACCCCTCCATTGTGCTAACTAGAGCAAGCAAAATGCAAACTGCAGACAGCGTGACCTCTCACACATCTCTCGGGGCGGCAGCGGGAGCGGGTCCCTCCCGGCGACCTCAGCGCGTGCGCCGGTCCTTGACCGCGAGCAGCTCGCGGGCCTCAGCCGTCGTCATCGGGGGGCGCTGGAGGAGCGTCGCGAGCTCGGCGGCCCGGGAGACGAGCTCACTGTTGTGCGTGACCGGACGGCCCTTGGCGTAGACGAGGTTGTCCTCCATGCCGACCCGGAGGTGACCGCCGGCGGCGAGCGCGGTCGACGCGATCGGCAGGTGCGACCGGCCGATCCCGGTGGCCGACCAGCTCGTCACCTCGGGCGGCAGCATCGCGACGCCGGCGAGCAGGGCCGCGGGCGTGCCGGGCATGGCGCCCGGGACCCCGGTGACGAAGTCGACGTGGACCCGCCCGCCGTAGGGCAGACCGAAGTCGTCGATGAGACGACGCAGCGCGTGCACGTGACCGAGCTCGAAGAGCTCGAACTCCGGCACGACCTCGCGCTCCTGCGCCTGCTGGTAGAGGTCGGCCATGAAGCCCCAGGGGTTGAGGAAGACGCCGTCGCCGAAGTTCGTCGTGCCGCAGGTGAGCGAGCACGAGTCCGGCTCGGCGTCGAGCACGGTGAGCCGCTGCGCGAGCGGGTCGGTGATGCTGCCCCCCGTCGAGAGCTGCACCACGAGGTCGGTGGCCTCGCGCACCCCGACCACGGCCTCGCGCAGCAGGGCCGGGTCGAGGGTCGGCTCGTGCGCGCCGTCCCTGACGTGGATGTGGATCAGCGCGGCACCGGCGGCCTCGCAGGCCACGGCGGTCTCGACGAGCTCGTCGGGCGTCGTCGGCAGGGCCGGGCAGTCGGCCTTGGCCGTCTCGGCGCCGGTCGGGGCGACGGTGATCAGGGTCTTCGTAGCGCTGCGTCCGGAGCTCATGGCGCCATCATCCCAGCGGGCCACGCCGACCGGACGCGGGGCACGCGGGCCGGCCCCGCGGCATACCGCTCCGACCGGACGGGACCGGTGCGCGGACGCTCGTCAGGGAGCGACGATCGTCGTCTGGGCGGCGCTCGCGTCGTCGACGAGCAGCTCGAGCGTCGGGTCGGTGTTGCGCTTGATCACCGCGAGGGCGATCGGCCCGTCGACGTGGTGGCGCCCGACCGACGTGAGGTGCCCGATGACGCGCTCACCGGCCCGCACCTCGGCGCCGCGCGCGGGCAGGGTGTGACCCGAGCCGTCGAGGTGGAGGAAGACGAGGCGACGCGGCGGTCGGCCGAGGTTGTGCACCCGGGCCACCGTCTCCTGCCCGCGGTAGCAGCCTTTCTGGAGGTGCACGGCGGTGCGCATCCAGTCGACCTCCTGAACGATGGTGCGGTGGTCGGACTCGAGGCCGAGCCGGGGCCGCCAGGCGGCGATCCGGAGCGTCTCGGCCGCCCAGAGCCCGGCGACCGGCCGGTCTCCCACGGCCGCAACGAGATCGGCGCGGGGAACGATGACCTCGCGCCAGGCTCGCTCGGTGCCGGGGTGGCCCTCGGTCGGGCCGTATGCGGCCGTGTCGCCGACGAGGTCGGGCCACGGGTCGCGCCACGCGAGCGCCTCGCCCGGCGCCGACTCCGAGGCGTGCGGCTCGCCGAGCACGGCCCAGTCCGCCGTCACGTCGGTGACCTCGACGCGCAGCATGAAGCGCATCCGGTCGAGCCACTCGCGCAGGGCGGTCCCGGCTCCGGGCTCCGTCGTGACCCACGTCGTCTCCCCGTCGTCGACGAGGTGCAGCGAGTGCTCGACGTGACCCTTGGGGGTGAGGATGAGGGCCTCGCGCGACTCCCGGGGGGCGAGACCGAGCAGGTGCTGGGTCGTCAGCGAGTGCAGCCAGCTGAGCCGGTCGGCGCCGGTCACGGTGAGCACCTCGCGGTGGGAGAGGTCGACGACGCCGAGGCCCTCCTCGAGGACCCGCTGCTCGCGCATCGGGTCGCCGTAGTGCAGGGCCACGCCCCCCTCGAGCCCGTCGCCGGCGACGGCGCCGGGGCGGTCGAGGAGCGGGCTGCGCGTGGGCACGGCGAGGTCGGTCATGACTGCGTCAACGGGATCGACCACGGTGTCATTCCACCCGCTTGAGGGTGCCCGAGAGGTGGCTCTGCAGGTCCTGGCCCACGGCGGCCATGTCCATCACCCACATCAGCTTCGACTCGACGAGGCCGTACATCCGGGTCGCGGCGTTGTACTCCTTGGCCCCCGGGGAGCGCAGCACGCCGTCGGTCTTGAGCTGGATCCGGGCCGGCTCCATCGTCCCGTAGTAGAGCTCGAGGATGCCGGTCGGGTGGACGAGGAGCAGCTCGACCTCGCCGTCGTCGAGGGGGCGCCAGTAGCCGGACTCGACGGCAGCGGGACGAACCTTGGCGCCGTTCTCGCTGTCGAGGATCCACGCCGTGCTCTCCCACTTGAGGAAGCCGCGGCCGTCGTGGCTGACCTCGATCTCCTGGCCGAAGTGCGCCGACTCGATCGTCGGGTAGCCGACGACACCCGCGCCCTCCCAGCGGCCGATCAGCCAGGCCAGCGGTCGCAGCGGCTCGGGGATGTCGGCATCGAGGTTGAACATGTGGTCGCTCGCTCACTCGCCCGGGCAGGGACGGTCGGGGGCTGTGTGTGTGGGGGCCGGGCGCCCGTTCCGTCGGGCCGCGGGCCGTCATCGATCGTAACCTGATCCCATGAGCCCCCCTCCCGGCCCGCCGGCGCCCACCCTCGTCGTCAAGCTGACGAGCGGCACCGAGGCGCCCGAGCGGCTGTCGCAGGCCTTCAGCGTCGCCGCCACCGCGCTTGCGAGCGGGGTCGAGGTGTCGCTCTGGCTAACCGGTGAGGCCGCCTGGCTCGCCGTTCCCGGCCGGGCCGAGGAGTTCACCTTGGCGCACGCCGCCGGGCTGGCCGACCTGCGCGACGCCGTCCTCGCCGGGGGCCGGCTCACCGTCTGCTCGCAGTGCGCCGCCCGCCGCGACCTCACCGTGGCCGACCTCGCCCCGGGGACGACGGTCCGGGGCGCGGCCGCCTTCGTCGAGGAGGTCATGGCGCCGGGGGCTCAGGCTCTCGTCTACTGACGCCTCCGCCGGGTCAGCCGACGACGGTGAAGAGGCGCACGAGCGCCCCGACGAGCAGGACCGAGCCGACACCGGCGGCGACCTGGCCGCGGACGCCCAGCCCGGCCGAGGCCTCGGCCGCGACCCGGCGGAAGGAGAACGACGCGACGCCGGCGGCTGCACCGAGGGCGAGGGCGGTCCCCGCGCTCACGGCGTCGGTGCGCGTCGCGACGAGGGCTGCGGCGAGCACACCGAGGACGAGCGCGGCGACGACGAGGAACGGGTGAAGGCGGCGCACGGAGCCGAGCAGGTCCGCCAGGCCGGCGACCGCGGCCGCGGCCATCCCCGCGAGGAGCAGCGCCGAGCCGCGGTCGGTGGTGCTCGACGCGACGGCCGTCGTCGCCGACGTGATGAGCACGAGCCCACCGAAGGACGCGAGCAGCGTCAGGACGAGCCCCTCGCGGCCGGTCCGGCGCAGCAGCTGGGCGAAGAAGGACAGCAGCAGCCCGAAGGCGACGGCGGCGGCGCTCCAGCGCAGGTCGTCACGCAGCGCCGCCGGCACGATCGCCAGGGCAGAGAGGGCCAGCACGACCGCCGTGGCGCGCGGCGTCACCGACCCGCCGAGGACCGGCCAGCACCAGGCCAGCACGAGAGCGAGCACGAGGGTCGTCCCGAGCACGGCGGCATACCCGGTCGTCGCGGCCACCAGCAGGACGAGCGCGGTGGCGACCGCTGCCCCGACGGTGACCGGCTGGACGGCGGGGACGGCCGACGCGCGGGCCGCCGTCACGGGCGAGGCGGGGGCGGCGGGGACCACGTCGTCGTCAGGCACGCGGGCCATCATCCCTCATCCGCCGGCGAAGGGCGGGAGCACCTCGAGCGACGCACCGGGGCTCAGCGCCGCGCCCCGACCTGCCGCGCGACCGTCCAGCAGGAAGGTGGCGACGGACGCGACCCGGCCGAGGTCGGGGTGCGCGGAGACCGCAGCGGCCACCACCTCGGCCACGGTCGACCCCGACAGCTGCTCGCTGTCGACGCCTGCCGCGGCCCGTGCCGCGGCCCAGTAGCGGACCGTCACGGTGCTCGCCGTCGGGGTGCCCGTCGTGCTCGAGGCCTTTGGAAACGCGATGACGCTGCGAAACAACAACTCGTCTCGCTTCGGCAAGTTCATGAAGATTCTCTTCGACGAGTTCGGTGACCCCGTCGGAGGAAGCGTCATCAACTATCGTGCGTGACACATGCACACGCGAGCGAGCCACGACGCAGTCGCGAGGGTGGGTG
>JBDSSS010000149.1:0-10615 GCA_039928615.1 Terracoccus sp.
GACGTCTTCTTCTCGCCCGGCACGTGCGGGTAGCCCTCGACGATGCCGCCGCCGGCCCGGGCGATCAGGTCAAGGGCGCCGCGGAGCGCGACCTCTGCCAGCCCGCGTCGCCGGTACCGCTTGTCGACGAAGATGCAGGTCACCCGGTAGTCGGGGACGAGTTCTGCCTCGGCGTCGTACTGCTTGCGGTGGTGGATGCTGGGCAGCTCGGCGGGCGTGCCGTACTCCGCCCACGCCACCGCCTCGTCACCGTCGACGACGAGCGCAGCGTGGGCCGCGCCCTGCTCGACGTAGCGCTTCTTGAGCGCCCGGTTGGCCTCCGCGCCCTGGCCGCGCTCGTCGCTGTCGGGGTGGAACCAGATGCACCAGCAGCCACCGAAGATCCCGTTGTGACGCACGACCATGGCATCGAACATCGCCCACGTGTCCGGGGTGAGGGGGACGATCTCGAGTCCCTCGGCTGCGTCGCCCATGGCCACACGCTAGCAACGAAGGCCGGCGCCCCGGCCCTCGCGACGAGGTCAGATGTCGCGGAAGACCTCGATCGTCGCGCCGAGGGCGTTGAGTCGCTCGGCGAGGTCCTCGTAGCCACGGTTGATGACGTAGACGTTGCGCAGCACGGACGTGCCGGGCGCCGCGAGCATGGCCAGAAGCACGACGACGGCGGGCCGCAGGGCCGGCGGGCAGACGACCTCGGCGGCGCGCCACCGGGTCGGGCCCTCGACGATGACGCGGTGCGGGTCGAGCAGCTGCACCCGCGCCCCGACCTTGGTCAGCTCGGTGAGGTAGATGGCGCGGTTCTCATAGACCCAGTCGTGGATCATCGTGCTGCCCTCGGCAACCGCGCCGATGAGGGCGAAGAAGGGCAGGTTGTCGATGTTGAGCCCGGGGAAGGGCATCGGGTGGATCTTGTCGGTCGGCGCGTGCAGCGGACCGGGGATCGTGGTTAGGTCGACGAGGCGGGTCTTGCCGTTGGCGGAGAAGTACTCGGCCGTCAGCTCGTACTTCATCCCCATCCCGTCGAGGGTCGCGAGCTCGATCTCGATGAACTCGATCGGCACCCGGCGGATGGTGATGGCCGAGTCGGTGACGACGGCCGCCGCGAGCAGGCTCATCGCCTCGATCGGGTCCTCGCTGGGGGAGTACTCGACGTCGACGTCGATCTCCTTGCGGCCGTGCACGGTCAGGGTCGTCGTGCCGATGCCGTCGATCCGGACTCCGAGCTTCTCGAGGAAGAAGCAGAGGTCCTGGACCATGTAGTTGGGGCTCGCGTTGCGGATGACCGTCGTGCCCTCGTGCCGGGCAGCGGCCATGACCACGTTCTCGGTGACCGTGTCGCCGCGCTCGGTGAGGATGATCGGGCGGCTCGGGCTGACCGAGCGGTCGGAGCGGGCCTCATAGAACCCGTGCGTGGCCATCACTTCGAGGCCGAACGCGCGCAGCGCGCTGAGGTGCGGCTCGACGGTGCGGGTGCCGAGGTCGCAGCCCCCGGCATACGGCAGCTGGAACTCCTCGAGCTCGTGCAGCAGCGGGCCGAGGAACATGATGACGGTGCGGGTGCGGCGGGCGGCCTCGACGTCGATGTCGTCGAGGTTGAGCTGCGCCGGCGGGATGATCTCGAGGTCGTTGCTGTCCGGCAGCCACCGGGTGCGCACGCCGATCGAGGCGAGCACCTCGAGGATGCGGTTGACCTCCTCGATGCGGGCCAGGCTGCGCAGCGTCGTCCGCCCGCGGTTGAGCAGTGCGGCGCAGAGGAGCGCGACGGCCGCGTTCTTCGAGGTCTTCACGTCGATGGACCCGCTGAGCTTCTGCCCGCCGACGATCCGCAGGTGCTGGGGGCCCGAGTGACCGAGCGAGACGAACTCCGAGTCGAGGGCGTCGCCGATCTTGGCGAGCATGTCGAGACTGAGGTTCTGCTTGCCCTGCTCGATCCGGGCGACGGCGCTCTGCGAGGTGCCCAGCAGGTCCGCGAGGTCCGTCTGGGTCATCGACTTGTGCCGCCGTGCGTCGCGGATGAGGGTGCCGATTCGGGTGAGGTAGGTCTGGGTCACGCGGACCAACATAACTCATATATGAGATACCTGCGATTCGGCGCGCCGATGGTGCGGGGCCCAGCAGGCCCCGCACCATCGGGGATCAGGCTGGAGCGTTCGCCACACCGGAGGGGAGGAACCGGCGGCCGGTCACGGCTTCGGCGACCCCGGTCCGGTCGAGCAGCGGCGTGATGCCGCCGTTCCAGAACTGGAAGCCCGCGCCGGTGATCATCGCGAGGTCAAGGTCCATCGGGGCCTGGGCGACGCCCTCGTCGAGCATCCGCCTCGCCTCGTCGGCGAGCACCGACAGCACGCGCTCGCGCACCTGCGCCGCATCGAGCACGACCGGCTCGGCGGGCTGCTCGATGAGCGCGGCCACCTCGGGGTCGAGGACCGGCCGACCCGAGCTGAGGTCGTAGAAGCCGCGCTTGCCGGCCTCGACGACCCGCTGGAGGGTGGGGGAGGCGTAGAACCGGTCGGGGAAGGCCCGCACGAGCGTCTCCCCGTTGTGCAGGGCGATGGCCGGTCCGACGAGCCCGATGAGCACGAAGGGCGGCATCGGCGCGAGCCCGGCGAAGGCCCGGTCGACGACCTCGATCGGCGTCCCCTCGTCGAGCATCCGGGCGGCCTCACCCATGAAGCGCCCGAGCAGCCGGTTGACGATGAACGAGGGTCGGTCCGCGGCCCGGATGCACGTCTTGCGCAGCTCCTTGCCGACGGCGAACGCCGTGGCGAGCGTCGCATCGTCGGTGCGCTCCCCGGGGATGATCTCGAGCAGCGGCATGACGGCGACGGGGTTGAAGAAGTGGAAGCCGACGACGCGCTCGGGGTGCTCGAGCCGGCTCGCCATCTCGGCGATGGACAGGCTGGAGGTGTTCGTCGCGAGGACGCACTCCGGCCCCACGACGGCCTCGACCTCGGCGAAGACCTGCTGCTTGACGGCCATCTCCTCGAAGACCGCCTCGATGACGAAGTCGGCGTCGGCGAAGCCGGCCTTGTCGCTCCCGCCGGTGACGAGCGCCTTGTAGCGGTTGCACCGGTCGGGGCCGAGGCGGCCCTTGGCGGCGAGCTTGTCGAGCTCGGCGTGGACGTAGCCGACCCCCTTGGCCACCCGCTCGTCGTCGACGTCGGTGAGCACGACCGGCACCTGGAGACGCTGGACGAAGAGCAGCGCCAGCTGGCTGGCCATCAGGCCGGCCCCGACGATGCCCACCTTGGTGACCGGGCGGGCGAGCGCGCGGTCCGGCGCCCCCGCCGGGCGCTTGGCCCGCTTCTGCACGAGGTCGAAGGCGTAGAGGCCCGCGCGCAGCTCGTCGCTCATCAGCAGGTCGGCGAGCACCTCGTCCTCAGCGGCGAAGCCCTCCTCGCGCGTCGCGGTGCGCGCGGCGGCGACGAGGTCGAGAGCGGCATACGGGCTCCTCGCCTGGCGACCGGTCTTGACGTCGGCGACGCCCTTGGCCTTCTTCACGGCGGCC
Organism: Terracoccus sp.; assembly: GCA_039928615.1. Classification (GTDB taxonomy): domain Bacteria; phylum Actinomycetota; class Actinomycetes; order Actinomycetales; family Dermatophilaceae; genus JBDSSS01. The sequence goes on from JBDSSS010000149.1 coordinate 3,509, forward strand.
TCCCACGTCTGCTCGTCGCGGTCCACCGCGGGCCGCTCGACGACGAGGGTGCCGCGCAGCACGGCGGTGGCCCACGCGATGGAGGACTCGAGGAAGTCGGCCGGCTCGAAGAGCGCGTCGGCGAGCCCGAGCTCGTAGGCCTGGACCCCCTTGAGCATCCGGTTCTGGCTCAGGGGGTTGTCGATGATGACGGTGAGCGCCTTCTCGACACCGACGAGGTTGGGCAGCAGCCAGCACCCGCCCCAGCCGGGGACGAGGCCGAGGAAGACCTCGGGGAGCGCGACGGCCGGGACCCCGGTGCTCATCGTCCGGTAGTCGGCGGAGAGGGCGAGCTCCACGCCGCCACCCATCGCTGCCCCGTTGACGAACGCGAAGGTGGCGACGGGCAGGTCGGCGAAGGCGGCGTATGCCGCGTGCCCGGCTCGCGCGATCTCGAGCGCCTCGTCGCGGGACCGGACGAACGGCACACCGGTCAGGTCGGCGCCGACGGCGAAGACGAACGGCTTGCCGGTCACGGCGACGGCGACGATCTCGCCGGCGTCGGCCCGCTCGCGCAGGCGCTCGACGGTCGCACTCAGCTCGGCGATGGACTGTGGACCGAAGCTGTTGGGCTTGGTGTGGTCGTGTCCGTTGTCGAGCGTGACGAGGGCCAGCGTGCCGCCGCCGACGAGGGCTACGTCGCGCACCGGCGTGTGTGTCACGACCTCTTTGGTGAACCCGCCTGCGGCAGAGGTGTTCTCGGTTGCTGTGCTCACTTGTTGTCCTCCTTCGCATCATCGACGGGCGACGCCGTGACGGTGCTCGTGTAGTCCGCGTGGTGGGGGTTCTCCCAGATGACAGCGCCGCCCATGCCGATGCCGATGCACATCGCGGTGAGCCCGTAGCGGACCTCCGGGTGCTCCTCGAACTGCCGGGCGAGCTGGGTCATCAGACGCACGCCCGAGCTGGCGAGCGGGTGGCCGACAGCGATGGCCCCGCCGTACTTGTTGACCCGCGGGTCGTCGTCGGCGATGCCGAAGTGGTCGAGGAAGGCGAGCACTTGGACGGCGAAGGCCTCGTTGAGCTCGAAGAGGCCGATGTCGGCGATGGTGAGCCCGGCCTTGGCCAGGGCCTTCTCCGTCGCGGGGACCGGGCCCACGCCCATCACCTCGGGCTCGACGCCGACGAAGGAGAAGGACACGAGCCGCATCCGGACCGGCAGGCCGAGCTCGGCGGCCGCGCGCTCGGAGGCGAGCAGGCACGCGGTCGCGCCGTCGTTGAGGCCGGCCGCGTTGCCGGCGGTGACGTTGCCGTGGGGGCGGAACGGCGTCTTGAGTGCCGCCAGCTCGTCGGTCGTCGTGCCGGGCCGAGGCGGCTCGTCCGTCGTGGCGAGACCCCAGCCGAGCACCTCGTGACGGGTCGCGACGCTGACCAGGTCGGGCTGGATCTTGCCGTCCTCGTAGGCGCGGGCGAGCTTGTCCTGGCTGCCGACGGCGTAGGCGTCCGAGCGCTCCTTCGTCAGCTGGGGGTAGCGGTCGTGGAGGTTCTCGGCGGTCTTGCCCATGACGAGGGCGTCGGGATCGACGATCTTCTCGGCGATGATCCGCGGGTTGGGGTCGACGCCCTCACCCATGGGGTGACGACCCATGTGCTCGACGCCACCGGCGATGGCCACGTCCAGGGCGCCGAAGGCGATCGAGGACGCCGTGGTGGTCACGGCCGTCATGGCCCCGGCGCACATCCGGTCGATCGAGTAGCCGGGGGTCGTGTTCGGCAGGCCCGAGAGCAGCGCCGCGGTGCGCCCGAGCGTGAGGCCCTGGTCGCCGATCTGCGTGGTCGCGGCGATCGCGACCTCCTCGACCCGCTCGCGAGGGAGCTCGGGGTGGCGGCTGAGCAGCTCGCGGATGCACCGGATGACGAGGTCGTCGGCGCGGGTCTGGGCGTACATGCCCTTGGGGCCGGCCTTGCCGAACGGGGTGCGGACGCCGTCGACGAAGACGACCTCTTGGAGCTCTCGGGGCACGATGCCTCCTGGTGAGGGGACGAAGCGGTCACCGCGCGCCCGGACGACAGTGCTCGGACGCGGCGGCTCGGTGGTCGTGACGGCGCCTCCCGGCTCCGTCGCACCCCGATCCTACTTCTCGGTAACTTCGGGACGCCACGCGGTCGCCGTGAGAGCGGTCACCCCGGCCGGGGACGACCTATTGCGTCGGCGCCGTCAGGGAACGGGGATCTCGCCGCAGGTCAGCGATATGAGGGGGGCGGTCACCATCGTCTGCCAGCGGCGGGCCCCGAGGGCGATGAGTCCCCGGGCCACCTCGTCGGTCGTCGGCGCCGCCGGGGCGTCCCAGAGGTAGCGACGCAGCACGTCGGGCGTGAGCAGGTTCTCCACGGGCACGGCGAGCTCGCCGGACACCGCGGTGATGAGCTCACGGGCCCGAGCCAGCCGGGCGGCGGCGACCGGGTCGCGGTCGGCCCAGGCCCGCGGCGGCGGTGGGCCGGTGGCCGGGAGGGTCAGCGGGGGGAGCTCATCCTCGGGCACGCGCAATGCGGCGGCGATCCCCTGACGGAGCAGGTCCTGGTGGCGACGGATCGAGCGCGTCAGTCGCGACTCCGTCGACGAGAGGGTCTGCGGTGGGGTCGTGGCCCGCTGGTGCGTGGTCGCGAGGTCGGCGATCACGGCGTCGGAGAAGACCCGGCCCGGCGCGGTGTCGCGCTGCTGCGCCACGCCGTCGCGGGCCTGCCACAGCTCGCGGACGATCGCCATCCCGCGACGGGTGCGCACCTTGTTGGTGCCGGACGTGCGTCGCCACGGGTCGGTGCGCGGCTCGGGGCCGGTGAAGTCGAGCAGGTGGACGAACTCCTCGGCCGCCCACTGGTGCTTGCCCTGGCCCGAGAGGTCGGCCGCGACGGCGTCACGGAGCTCGACGAGCACCTCGACGTCGAGGACCGCATAACGCAGCCACGGCTCGGGGAGAGGGCGGGTGGACCAGTCGACGGCCGAGTGCTCCTTGGCCAGGCTGAGACCGAGGTAGTGCTCCACCATCGCGCCGAGACCGACCCGGGGGAGGCCGGCGATGCGCCCGCCGAGCTCGGTGTCGAAGAGCGCCTTCGGCCGCATCCCGACCTCGGCCAGGCACGGGAGGTCCTGGGTCGCGGCGTGCAGGATCCACTCCGCGTCGCCGATGGCCTCGCTGACGGGGGAGAGGTCGGGCAGCGCCGCGGGGTCGAAGAGCCATGACCCCGAGCCCGCCCGCCGCAGCTGGACGAGGTAGGCGCGCTGGCCGTAGCGGTAGCCGGACGCACGCTCGGCGTCTAGGGCGACGGGTCCCGTGCCGGCCGCGATGGCGTCGGCGGCGCGCAGCATCTCGCGCTCGTCGACGACGACGTCGGGCACCCCGTCGACAGGGTGGGTCAGTGGCGTCAGGGTGCGTGCCGGCGAGGCTTCGGTCCCGTCCTGCGTGCCGGCCGGGGCGTCCCGGTCAGGTTGCGTCCCGGAGGATTCCGCGGACGGCGAGGTCCCAGCCGTCACCGGCGCTGTCCGGGAAGCGGGACGACGCCCTCGGGCAGCGGCGGGATGCCGGCGATCGTGCAGAGCATGTCGGTCCAGGCCCGCAGGTGCTCGGCGACGTCGCCGCCCGTGGGGGTCCACGACGCGCGGACCTCCATCTCGACGCTGGCGCCTCGGTCGGACAGCCCGGCAAAGCTCTCGCTGACGACCCGCGTCACGGTGCCCGCCTCGGCGGCCCAGCCGAGCCCGCGGGAGGCTATCGAGTCGGTGAGCCACGACCAGCCGACCGCCCCGAGCATCGGGTCCCCGGCCAGCTCAGGCTCCAGCTCGGCCCGGGCGAAGGTGACGACGCGCCACTCGCCGTCCCACGTCTCCGGCGCGCTGGGGTCGTGCAGGAGCACGAAGCGGCCGGTCGCGAGGTCCTCCTCGGGATCGGCGGGGTCGACGACGTCGGCAGTCAGCGCAGCGGCATACGGTGCGATCCGGGTGGGGGCGGGCACCTCGGTGAGCCGGAGCTCGGACCGCAGGCGCACCGCGCGGAGGGCAGCGAGCGCCTGCGCGAAGGTGGCGCCGTGGTTGCCCGGCAGCGTTCGAGTGTGCACCAGATGAGAGTATGTCGCGCTGGCGGATCTGTGGTGAGGCCACGCCGCACCGACGTGCACGGGGGACCCGCGGGTGCGTGGCAGGATTGCACGGTGCCGACGACTGCCCCTGCCCCCACCCGCCAGAGCGACCTCGTCCGCGCGGCACGTCGGGAGTCCGTGGACCACACGCCAGTCTGGTTCATGCGTCAGGCCGGCCGGTCGCTGCCGGAATACCGCGCCATCCGAGAGGGCATCCCGATGCTCGAGTCGTGCATGCGCCCCGAGCTCGTCACCGAGATCACGCTCCAGCCGGTGCGGCGCCACGGCGTCGATGCTGCCATCTTCTTCAGCGACATCGTCGTGCCGCTCAAGGCGATCGGGGTCGACCTCGACATCGTCCCCGGCGTCGGACCCGTCGTGGCCGAGCCGATCCGCGGGTGGAGCGACCTCGACCGCCTCGTCCCGCTGACGCCCGACCACGTCCCCTACATCACCGAGGCAGTGCGGTCCCTCGTCAGCGAGCTCGGCCCGATCCCGCTCATCGGCTTCGCCGGCGCTCCCTTCACGCTGGCCTCCTACCTCGTCGAGGGCGGCCCGTCGAAGAACCATGAGAAGACCAAGGCCCTCATGCACGGCGACCCGGAGCTGTGGGATGCCTTGTGCGGCAGGCTCGCCCAGATCGCTGGGGCCTTCCTGCGGGTGCAGGCCGAAGCGGGTGCGAGCGTCGTGCAGCTGTTTGACTCGTGGGTGGGCGCGCTGCCGCGAGCCGACTACGTCCGCTTCGTGCAGTCGCACTCGGCCACGGCCCTCGGGGCCGTCGCCGACCTCGACGTCCCCCGGATCCACTTCGGGGTCGGGACGGGTGAGCTGCTGGCTCTGATGGGGGAGGCGGGCGCCGACGTCGTCGGGGTCGACTACCGCGTCAGCCTCACCGACGCCGTGGAGCGTCTCGGGCCGGGGTATGCCGTCCAGGGCAACCTCGACCCCGCGCTGCTCTTCGCGCCGTGGGAGGTCCTGGAGCGGACCGTCCGGGGCATCGTCGAGGAGGGGCGTGCAGCGCCCGGTCACATCTTCAACCTCGGCCACGGGGTGCTGCCGTCGGTCGACCCCGACGTCCTGACGCGCGTCACCGCCCTCGTGCACGAGTGCTCCGTCCGCTGATGACGACCGTGGCGGCGCCGTCCATCGCCCGCTCGAGCCTGACGATGTTCGGCGGGTCGGTGGCCTCGCGCATCCTCGGGACGGTCCGCAACGGGCTGATCACGTGGATCATCGGTGCGAAGGTCGCCGCTGACGCCTTCTCGCTGGCCAACACCCTGCCCAACGTCCTCTACGTCCTGGCGGCGGGCGGCATCCTCAACGCGGTGCTCATCCCGTCGCTCGCCCGGGCGATGAAGCTCGAGGACGGCGGGCAGGAGTTCACCGACCGGGTCATCACCGTGGCGCTCAGCGCGATGCTCGTCATCACGGCCGCGGTCATGGCCGGGGCCGGTGGCTTCGTCTGGCTTCTCGCGCGGAACCAGACCCCCGACTTCAAATCCCTCGCGCTCGCGTTCTCGCTCATCTGTCTGCCGCAGATCTTCTTCTACGGACTCTTCGCATTGCTCGGCCAGATCCTCAACGCACGAGGACGCTTCGGTGCCTTCGCGTGGGCGCCCTTCCTCGCCAATGTCGTTGCCGTCGCCGGACTCATCGTGTTCATCGTCGTCTTCCCCTCGTCGGACGCCGTCGACGCGCAAGGTCAGCGGCTGCCACGGGAGCCGTCGGAGTGGACGGGACCGATGGTGTGGCTCTTCGCCGGCTCGGCCACCCTCTCGGTGGTCGTCCAGGCGGTCTCGCTCATCCCGGCACTGCGGCGCACCGGCTTCTCCTACCGTCCGCGGTGGGGCCTGCGCGGCGTGGGACTCGGCGGCGTGAGCCGGCTCGCCGTGTGGGCCTTCGTCGGCCTGGCCGTGTCGCAGGCTGGCTTCTTCATCAGCCAGGGCGCCCTCAACCAGGCCGTCGCGAGCGCGCCGGAGGACTCCGCGGTGCGGGGGCCCGCGGTCTACGCGATCGCCTTCAGCCTCTTCATGCTTCCCCACGCCTTCATCACGGTCTCGATCATCACGGCGCTGTTCCCGCGCTTCTCTCGGTCGGCAGCCGACGGCGACCATGACCAGCTCAAACGTGACTTCCGCACCGGACTGGTCCTGCCGCTCGTCGCCAACGTGCCGATCATGGCCGGCGTGATGCTGCTGGCGCGCCCCGCCGTGGCGCTGCTCAACCCCGGCGTGGACGGCCGCTCGCTCGACGTCTCGGCGATCGTTCTCATCGTGATGATCCTTGGAATCGTGCCTTTTGGCATCGACCTGCTCTGCTACCGCGTCTTCTTCGCCCTCGAGGATGGGCGGCCGACCGTCATCATGCAGGGCCTGCTCACCGGGATCAGTCTGCTGGCCGGCATCGCGACGCTCTCGTTCGACCCGGTCTGGGCGATCGCGATCATGGCTTTCGGTCAGACCCTCGGCAACCTCTTGAGCTCGGCCGTGGGCCTCTACCTGTTGCGTCGCCGGATTGGCGGTCTGGGTCTGACCGTGGTCCTCGACACCGCCGCCCGCATCGGCCTCGCGGCGACCGTGGCCGGGTTCATCGGCTGGGGCACCGTCACGGTGGTGCAGCCATTCACCTCCGGAGCGGTGGATCGCGCCACCTCGACGATCGGCCGGATCTTCGCCAACCTCGTCGAGATCGGCTTCGTCGGTCTTGTCCTCGTCGTCGTCTACCTCGGTGTCGCCCACCTGCTGCACGTCCGGGAGATCCGCCAGCTCTCCTCGATGCTGACGAGCAGACTCGGTCGCTGACGACACGGTCTCGGCCGCCGCACACCTGAGACGAACCTGTCGTTGCGGCGACAGCCGCCTCGAGACCCTCGGTCCGACTCCTTCCTTGTCCTGCTGGCGTGGCCCTCGAGCGCTCGCCCTGTCGAGCATGACCACAACCCTCGAACGTTGGAGGTCCACCGGACTGCCGGTGAGTGCGCCCGCACGGCGAGGT
>JBDSSS010000150.1:0-4984 GCA_039928615.1 Terracoccus sp.
GGCATCCGCTCAGGGCGAGCGTGACGACGGCGACCAGTGCCGCGATGAGCAACCCTCGTCGTCGTCGTGAGGGCAGTTGACCAGCGGCCCTCGTCGCGGTCGCGCGATTCACCACGGGCGTGGCCGCTGCGGTGTCGTCGTGCTCAGGCACCAGGTGCACCTTTCGTTCCGTCCTCGGGGCGCGCATGGCGTTCCCCTCGAGCGTGTTCGGTCCGTCGGTTAGGGCACTGAATGCCCACTCCCAGACCCTACCGCCTGCCCCAACGCGTGTCCGTTAGGGGGCGGCTAACGTTGGACAGTGAACAGTCACGATCCGGGCACGGCGCCGCGTCGCCTCCTCGACGCCGCGAGCGGTCCGCTCCACCCGGTCGCCCGGGACACGCTGCTCGCCGCGCTCGAGGCGGGTTGGGCGGACCCGACCCGGCTGCACGCCGAGGGCAGGCGCGCCCGCGCGCTGCTCGACCGGGCGCGGGAGGTTGTCGCGGAGGGGCTCGGGGTCCGGCCGGGCGAGGTGAGCTTCCTGCCGAACGGTCCGGTCGCGCTGCTCCGCGCCGTCGAGGGGACCCGGTATGCCGCTCGCCGCCGCGGGGCGCGTCTCGTGGCCTCCGCGGTCGAGCACTCCGCGGTCCTCGTCCCCGCCCGCGGACGCGCCTCCCGAGCCGACGACCCCACCCTGCTCGACGAGGTCCGGGTCGACGTCGACGGGCGGGTGGACCTCGAGGCGTGGCGGGCGGCCGTCGGGCAGCCCGGGACCGTCGCGGCGGCGCTCCAGAGCGCCAACGGTGAGGTGGGCACGCGGCAGCCGCTCGCCGCAGCCAGGGCAGCGTGCTGCGAGCACGGGGTGCCCCTCGTCGTCGACGCAACCGCCTCGCTCGGCCGTGACCCCGCGCCGACGGAGCACGACGTGCTCGTCGGGGACGCGCGCTCGTGGGGCGGGCCTCCCCTCGGCGTCCTCGTCGTCCGGGAGGGGACCCGCTGGCAGTGGGAGGACGCCCGGGCCGACGTCGAGCACGGCCGCTCCGAGACGACCCCCTGGGTCCCGCTCGCTCTCGCCGCGGCCGAGGCGTGGCAGCAGACGGCCGCCGCCCGAGACGCGGACGCCGCGGCGTGCCGACACCTCGTCGACGCGATCCGCGCGGCGGCCGGCCTCGTCGAGGACACCGAGGTCGTCGGGGACGCCGTCGACCGGCTCCCCCACGTCGTCACCTTCTCCGCCCTCTACGCCGACGGCGAGTCCCTCGTCGGCGGCTTCGACCGGGCGGGGTTCGCCGTCGCGAGCGGGTCGGCGTGCACGTCGAGCACGCTCGAGCCGAGCCACGTCCTCGCCGCGATGGGGCGCCTCACCCACGGCAACGTCCGGGTCACCCTGCCGACCGCGGCGGTGAGCCCCGGCCGGGCCGAGGACGTCGCCGCCTTCTGCGCCGCCATCGAGCCCACCGTCACGGGTGTCCGCCGCGAGCTGGGCGCCGGTGACCTGTGAGCGACGAGCCGGCCGAGCGGCCCTCCGTCCCCGCCGACGGCTTCGACCCGGTCAGCGGGTTCGCCGTGCTCGACGCCCGTGATCTCCGCTGCCCCCTGCCGGTGATCCACCTCGCGCGCCTCGTCCGCGACGACGGGAGCGCTCGCGGCATCACCGTCTGGGCGACCGACCCGGCGGCGGCTCACGACCTGCCCGCCTGGTGCCGGATGCGCGGTCACCGCTTCGTCGGGAGCCGTCCGGGAAGCGGGCACACGGCATACGACATCGAGGTCGTCAGCGTCATCAGCGTCATCAGCGTCGTCAGCGCCACGGACGGGGCAGCGGGACCCTGAGCGCCCGCCCGAGCAGCTCGCGGTAGGTCTCCCGGGGCACCTCGGTGACGCCGAGCGTCGCGAGGTGGTCGGTGCGCCACTGGACGTCGATGAGCCGGTCGGGATGCCCGTCGGAGAGCAGCTCGTGCAGGCCGACGAGGGCCACCTTGGAGGCGTCCCGCGCGGTGTGGAACATCGACTCCCCAGCGAAGAGGCCGCCGATCGCCACGCCGTAGAGGCCACCGACGAGCCGGTCGTCCTGCCACGTCTCGATGGAGTGGGCCCAGCCTGCGGCGTGCAGCTCGGCGTAGGCGTCGGTGACCTCCGTGGTGATCCACCGGCCCTCGCGGTCCGGGTCGGCGCAGCCCGCCACGACGTCGTCGAAGGCCGTGTCGACCCGGATCTCGAAGTGCTTGGCCGCCTTGCGGAGCGACCGGCTGACCCGCAGGTCACCGAGCCGCAGCACCCCGCGCGGGTCCGGTGACCACCACCCGATCGGGGGTGCGCCGTGCTCACCCACCCCCATCGGGAAGACGCCGACCGAGTATGCCGCGTGCAGTGTCGCCACCTCGAGGTCGGCTCCCAGCCCGACGAGGTCCTCCCCGCTCTGGGCCCGGTCGAGGGCGAAGTCCCACGGGGTGGGTGGGGGCGACTCGGGCACGGCGCCGCCGGTCAGGGACGGGGGCAGGTGATGTGCGGCGCGATCTCGTCGGCCGCCTCGGCGCCGTAGGCGTCCGCGAGCCGCTCGAGGAAGCGGGCCTTGGACAGGGCGTACTCCTGGGTGCCGACCGTCTCGATGACGTAGGTCGCGAGCATCGAGCCGAGCTCCGCGCAGCGCTGGTGCGACAGACCGGTCGCGAGACCCGTCAGGAAGCCGGAGCGGAACGCGTCGCCGACGCCGGTCGGGTCGGCCTTGCGGACCTCCCGGGCGATGCCGACCTCGATCGGCTCCTCCCCGCGGACCCGGACGGTGACCCCGTCCTTGCCCCGCGTCTTGACCTGGACCCGCACCCGGTCACTCAGCTCCTCCTCGGTCCAGCCGGTCTTCTGGCAGGCGAGGTGGCTCTCGTACTCGTTGGTGAAGAGGTACTCGGCGCCGTCGATGAGCCGGGCGATGGTCGGGCCGTCGCAGAAGGCGAGCTGCTGCGAGGGGTCCGCGGCAAACGGAATACCTCGCTTGCGGCACTCGTCGGAGTGGCGCAGCATCCCCTCGGGGTCGTTGGCGCCGATGACGACGAGGTCGAGGCCGCCGACGCGCGCGGCGACGGGGGCGAGCTCGATGTCGCGGGCCTCGGTCATCGCCCCCGCGTAGAAGGTCGCGATCTGGGCCATGTCGCGGTCGGTCGTGCAGATGAAGCGCGCCGTGTGCTGGGACTCGGAGTAGTGCACCGAGGCGCAGTCGACCCCGTGCCGCTCGAGCCAGCTGCGATAGTCGGCGAAGTCCTGGCCGACCGCGCCGACGAGGATCGGCGACTGGCCGAGGTTGGCCATCCCGAAGCAGATGTTGGCCGCCACTCCCCCGCGCCGGACCTGGAGGTCCTCGGTGAGGAAGAACAACGAGATCTTGTCGAGCTGCTCGACGACGAGGGAGTCGGCGAAGAGACCGTCGAAGGTCATCAGGTGGTCGGTGGCGATGGATCCGGTGATGGCGATGCGCACAGCGAGAAACCTATCCCGTCCTCGTGGCTGGCAGGTGGTGGGGACGTGCTGGGGACGTGCCGCGCGGGTGCCGGCACGGCGAAGGGCCCGACCACGGGTGGTCGGGCCCTTCGGTGTCGGCGTCCACCTGGGACGCCGGCGGTGCTCAGCTGAAGGAGTCGCCGCAGGCGCAGCTGCTGCCGGCGTTGGGGTTGTCGATGGTGAACCCCTGCTTCTCGATCGTGTCGGCGAAGTCGATGGTCGCGCCCTCGAGGTAGGGCGAGCTCATCCGGTCGACGACGACCTCGACACCGTCGAAGTCGCGGGTGAGGTCACCGTCGAGGGTGCGCTCGTCGAAGTAGAGCTGGTAGATCAGGCCGGAGCAGCCGCCGGGCTGCACGCCGACCCGGAGGCGGAGGTCGTCGCGACCCTCCTGCTCGAGCAGGCTCTTGACCTTGGTCGCAGCGACATCCGTGAGGACGACGCCGTGGGCCGGGGTCTCGGTCTCTGCCGGAGCCGCCGTCTCGGAGGCGGAAACGTTCGTCTCAACACTCATCGTGTGTGTCCTTACCGTCGTGGTGCGTGGGTCGGTCGTGACAACCCGTGCTGTGTGGGATCTGTTCCCGACCCGACAAGGATACGACGCCGACCCGGCGGGACCGGCATCCCACCCGGATCGGCCCGGCGCAGGGGGTCACCGGGCCGGAGCGGCGGGTGGCGCGGGCGGCGGCGACCAGGTGCGGGCCACGCGCGCGGCCCGGGCGGCGAGGGTCGTCACCGGGTCGGCCATCGACGCGGGGACCTGCGCCGGCCGCTCGGCGACGGCATACACCCCGGAGAGGCCCGCGGTCATCGCCTCGCGGCGGCCGACGAGGGCCTGCCCGGCGATGACGAGGGCCGGCACGGCGACCTGGCTCGCGGCGGCGGCGACCCCGACGACGACCTTGCCGCGCAGCGACTGCCAGTCGAAGCAGCCCTCGCCGGTCACGACGAGGTCGGCCGCGGCGACGAGGGCGCCGAAGCCGACCGCCCCGAGCACCGCGTCGACGCCGGACACGCGCCGAGCCCCGAGGAGCATCAACCCGTAGCCCATCCCCCCGGCCGCGCCGGCGCCCGGCTCGCGCTCCGGTCGGATGGCGGCGCCGGTCAGCAGGTCCTTGGCGGGGGGCCGCACCCGGGCGACGATGCTCGCGAAGTGGCCGAGGGCACCCTCGAGACGCTGGGCGTCCTCGTCCGAGGCCCCCTTCTGCGCGGCGAAGACCGCGCTCGCACCCTTGAGCCCGAGCAACGGGGAGTCGACGTCGGAGGCGACGACGAGGTCGATGCCGGCCAGCCGCGACCGCGCCTCGTCGAGCCCGGCGACGTCGGCCGTCTCGGTGATCCCCAGCGCGAGGCCACCGCGCCCGAGCCGCTCGGGGTCACCGGCGCCGAGGGCTGCGAGGAGGCCGGCTCCGGCGTCGTTGGTCCCCGAGCCGCCGAGCCCGATGACGACCCGGGTGGCGCCGGCCTCCACCGCGGTGGCGATGAGGCGGCCGACCCCCAGCGTGCTCGTACG
>JBDSSS010000151.1:0-3851 GCA_039928615.1 Terracoccus sp.
GTTTCGTAGCCCGGGCGACGAAAACGGCGGGGGTATGCCGCTGAGCCGGCCGGGGCGGGTCAGCGCTGGGTCGTGTCGGTGACCTCGCCGACGAGCTCCTCGAGGACGTCCTCGAGGAAGACGACGCCGGTCACCTGTCCGTCTCCGTCGACGACCCGGGCCAGGTGCGCGCCGGTCAGCTGCATCGTGGCGAGGACGTCCTCGACCTCGTCCTCGTCCCGTACGGTCGCGAGTCGGCGGACCCGCTTGGGCGGGATCGGCGTGTCGTGGCGCTCGTCGTCGGCGTAGAGGATGTCCTTGAGGTGGAGGTAGCCGGCGATCTCCCCCGCGGCATCGAGCACCGGGAATCGGGAGAAGCCCTGCTTGGCCACGAGCCGCTCGATGTCGGCGGGTGTCGCGCCGAGGGTGACGGTGGTGAGCGAGTCGGACGCCACGGCCACCTCGCGAGCGAGCTTGTCGGAGAACTCGAGCGTCTTGGCCACGAGGCCGTGCCGGTCCTCCTCGATGAGGCCCTCGCGGCGGGACTCGCCGACGATGTGGGCCACCTCCTCCGCGGTGAAGGCGGACGCGATCTCGTCCTTCGGCTCTATCCCGAAGAGCCGCACCAGCGCCTTCGCGATGCTCTCCATCGCGTGGATGATCGGCCGGAGCGCCTGGGACACGACGAAGAGTGACGGGACGAGGACGAGTGCCGCACGCTCGGGGCCGGCGATGGCGAGGTTCTTCGGGATCATCTCGCCGACGACGACGTGGAGGTAGCTGACGATGAGCAGCGCGACCGCGAGCGCCGCGCCACCGGCCCAGGCCTCCGACAGGCCCCAGCCCGCGAAGATCGGCTCGAACCAGTGGTGCAGGGCCTCCTCGGCGAGCGCCCCGAGTCCCACCGAGCAGACGGTGATGCCGAGCTGCGCGGTGGCGAGCATCGAGCCGAGGCGCTCGAGGGCGAGCAGGCAGGAGGCGGCACGCAGGCTCCCGGCGTCGGCGAGCGGCTCGAGGCTCGACCGGCGCACGGCCATCGCGGCGAACTCCGCCCCGACGAAGAAGGCGTTGCCGAGCAGCAGGACGAGCGAGACGAGGTAGACCCAGGGACCGTTCACCGCCGGGGCCCCGCGGCGCCGTCGGGCGTGGTCCGGGCGCTGGTGTCTCGGGCGTGGGTGTCGTCAGAACGGTCGGAGACCGCGCCGGAGGTCTGGTCGGGAACCACGAGCGAGTCGGGATCGGGAACGAAGCGGAGGCGGTCGACCCGGCGGCCCGCCATCCCCGCGACGTGGACCCGCCAGCCGGGCACCTGGACGACGTCACCGGCGACAGGGACCCGGCCGAGCTGCTCCATGACGAAGCCGCCCATCGTCTCGTAGGTGTGGCCGTCGGGGATCTCGGCGTCGAACGCGTCCCGGACCTCGTCGGGGCGCCAGAGACCCGGCACGGTCCACGACCCGTCCACGAGCTCACGACCGCTCTGCCGGGTGCGGTCGTGCTCGTCGGCCACCTCGCCGACGATCTCCTCGACGACGTCCTCGAGGGTGACGATGCCGGACGTGCCGCCGTACTCGTCGACGACGACGGCCATCTGGAAGCCGCCCTCGCGCAGCTGGCGCAGCAGCGGGTCGAGACGAATCGTCTCGGGGACGACGAGTCGCTCGGACATGAGCGCCGTCACGGGAACGTCCTTGCGCCGGTCGTGCGGCACCGCCATCGCCTTCTTGACGTGGACCACGCCGTCGATGTCGTCCCAGTCGTCACCGAGCACGGGGAAACGCGAGTGCCCGGTCCGGCGCGAGATCCTCAGCACGTCCTCGGCGGTGTCCTCCCGGTGGACACCCGTGCACCGCACCCGGGGCGTCATGACGTCGTCGGCGGTGCGCTCGCCGAAACCGAGCGAGCGTGTCAGCATCCGAGCGGTGCCGACGTCGAGCGTCCCCGCCTCGGCCGACCGCTGCACGAGGCTCGCGAGCTCCTGGGGGGTGCGGGCTCCGGAGAGCTCCTCCTGGGGCTCGATCCCGAACGAGCGCAGGAAGCGGTTGGCCGACCCGTTGAGCACGATGATGAGTGGCTTGGCGAAGGCCGCGAAGACCCGCACCGGCAGCGCGACGACCTTGGCCGTCGCCAGGGGAGCCGAGATCCCGAGGAACTGGGGCAACAGCTCGCCAAAGATCATCGAGAACACCGTGGCGATGACGAGCGCGAGGGTGCTGGCCACCGCGAGGGCCACCGGCTCACCGATGCCGATCGCACCGAGCGGCCCCTCGAGGAGCGCCCCGATCGAGGGTCGGGCGAGGTAGCCGACGACGAGGGTCGTGATCGTGATGCCGACCTGGGCCGCGGACAGCTGGGTCGAGAGCTGGCCCAGGGACTGCAGGACGACGCGGGCGCGGGAGTCTCCGTCGTCGATCGCGCCCTGCACGGTCGGGCGGTCGAGGGCGACGAGCGAAAACTCGGCGGCGACGAAGAGGGCCGTGCCGGCGGTGAGCAGGACCGCCCCGAGGACGAGGAGCCACTCGGTCACAGGCAGGCCCAGGTCATAGTGCGACAACTATAGGCAGCGCCGGACGTCCCCGGCACCTCGCGCCCGGTGTGGTTGGGTTGGCATGTCCAGCACCGAGCAACCGGCCTCGCCGGGTGGAGGGATCCCCGTGACCACAGGACGACCCGAGTTCACCGGCCGGATCGAGGTCCGGGCGCTGACGAAGCGCTTCGGGTCCTTCACCGCCGTCGACCAGCTGGAGTTCGACGTGGAGCCAGGTCGGGTGACCGGCTTCCTCGGCCCGAACGGCAGCGTGAAGACGACGACCCTGCGGATGCTGCTCGGCCTGATCCGGCCGAGCGGGGGCACCGCCACCATCGACGGCCACCGCTATGCCGAGATCGCCAACCCGCTCACCGTCGTCGGATCCGCCCTCGAGGCGACGAACTTCCACCCGGGGCGCACCGGGCGCGACCACCTCCGGGTGCAGGCCGCGGTCGCCGGGGTGTCCGACCGGCGCGTCGACGAGCTGCTCGAGCTCGTCGGCATCCCCGCGGCCGCCCGCAAGCGAGCCGGCGGCTACTCGATGGGGATGCGCCAGCGCCTCGGCCTCGCGGCCGCCCTGCTCGGCGACCCCCAGGTGATCATCCTCGACGAACCGGCCAACGGGCTCGACCCCGAGGGCATCCGGTGGCTGCGCGGCTTCCTGCGCCACCTCGCCGACGAGGGGCGAACCCTGCTGATCTCGAGCCACATGCTCTCCGAGGTCGAGCAGACCGTCGACGACGTCGTCATCATCGCCAACGGTCGCCGGGTCGCACAGGGGACGGTCGGGGAGCTCCGCGGCCACCCCACCGCCTACGTCCGCACCTCCGACCCCGAGCGCCTCACCGAGGCGCTGACCGTGCGCGGCATCGCCGTCGTGGCCAAGGGTGCGGGCCTGCAGGTCACCGTGGAGGACCTCGCCGTCGTCGGGGACGTCGCCCACGCGGCCGACGTGTCGGTGCACGAGCTCCGGGCCGAGCAGACCCACCTCGAGGAGCTGTTCTTCAACCTCACCGACACCGACGAGCACCGCAACCGCAACCTCGGTGACGACGTCCCCTCGGGGCCCGGAGCCCTCCCGCCGCCGTCCGGGCGGCCGATCGACCCGGCCCTGCTCGTCGAGCCCACTCCCCCACCGGCATCGGACCGACCCTCGACTCGGCAGGAGGAGCAGCGATGACCGCCGCCATCCGCTCGGAGTTCCGCAAGTTCTTCACGACCCGGCTCTGGTGGGGCATGGCGATCGCCATGCTCGTCAGCGGCGCCGCCTTTGCCGGGCTCTTCGCCTGGCTCTTCACCTCGGGAGGAGCCGGCGACGGCGGGCCCCAGGGTGCGGCTCTGC
>JBDSSS010000152.1:0-20205 GCA_039928615.1 Terracoccus sp.
CCGGTGGTCGCTCTGCCGGCTACAGGACCTCGTTTACTGTCCGTCGACGCTGCCCGTTACCGGGTGCGTACCTCTTGTCTACCCCCTCGCCTGCGACCTTCGCAAGGGGTCAGCGCGGGGGCATCCGGAGGGCGCCGTCGAGCCGGATGACCTCACCGTTGAGCATCGGGTTATCGATGATGTGGCGAGCGAGGCTCGCGTACTCCACCGGGTTGCCCAGACGCGAGGGGTGCGGCACCTGCTGCTCCAGCACCTCACGGACCTCACCCGGCAGGCCCGCGAGCATCGGCGTCTCGAACGTGCCCGGGGCGATGGTCATCACGCGGATCGCTTTGTCTGCCAAGTCGCGTGCTGCCGACAGGGTGAGTCCGACGATGCCGCCCTTGCTCGCCGCGTAGGCGGCCTGCCCGATCTGGCCGTCGTAGGCGGCGATGCTCGCCGTGTTGATGATGACACCACGATCGCCGTCGAGCGGCTCGTTGTCGACCATCGCCGCCGCGGCCAGGCGCATCACGTTGAACGAGCCGACGAGGTTGATCTCGACGACGGTGCGGAAGGTCTCGAGGGCCAGGGGTCCCTGGCGGCCGAGGACCCGCCCGGGCGTGGCCACCCCGGCGCAGCTGACGACGACCCGCAGCTCGCCGAGACCGGTCGCACGGTCGACGGCGGACTGGACCTGCTCCTCGTCGCGCACGTCGGCCGCGACGAACACGGCCCGGTCGCCGAGCTCCTCGACGAGGGCTGGAGCGCCCGACCCCTCGAGGTCGACGACGACGACGGTGGCGCCGTCGGCGACGAGACGCCGGGTCGTGGCCTCGCCGAGTCCGGAACCGCCGCCGGTGACGAGGGCAACCGTGGCCGAGTTCAACTGCATGTCAATGCCTTTCGGGTCTGATGGGTTTGGGGAGTGACGGTCACGCGCCGAGCAGTCGTCGCGAGATGACGATGCGCTGGATCTGGTTGGTGCCCTCGAAGATCTGGGTCACCTTGGCCTCGCGCATGTAGCGCTCGACCGGGAAGTCCTCGGTGTAGCCGGCCCCGCCGAAGACCTGGACGGCGTCCGTCGTCACCCGCATGGCGGCGTCGGTCGCGACGAGCTTGGCCACGGCCGCCTCCTTGGTGAACTCACACCCGGCATCCTTGAGTCGGGCGGCGTGGAGGTAGGTGGCCCGGGCCGAGGTGACGGCAGCCTCCATGTCGGCGAGCAGGAAGGCCACGCCCTGGAAGGTCGAGATCGCCTTGCCGAACTGCTCGCGCTCCTTCGCGTAGGCGGCGGCAGCGTCGAGGGCAGACTGCGCGAGCCCCGTTGCTGCAGCGGCGATTCCGAGACGACCGGCGTCCAGAGCCGACAGGGCCATGTGCATCCCGTCGCCTTCACGCCCGACGAGCCGGTCCGCGTCGACGTGGACCCCCTCGAAGCCGACCTGGGCGACGGGGTCGCAGTGCAGCCCCATCTTGCGCTCGGGTTCGGCGAAGGTCAGTCCCGAGGCGTCGGCGGGCACGATGAAGGTCGACAGTCCACGAGCGCCGTCGTCGGAGGTGCGGGCGAAGGTCGTGTAGTAGTCGGCGTGCCCGGCGTGTGAGATCCACGCCTTGGTGCCCTTGAGGGAGAAGGACCCGTCGTCGCCCCGCGTGGCGCGGGTCGTCATCGATCCGATGTCCGAGCCCGCCAGCGGCTCGGAGAGGCAGTAGGCACCGAGCTGCTCACCCGAGAGCATCCCCGGCAACAGCGCCTGCTTCTGGGCGTCGCTCCCGTAGGTGGCGACCGGGTAGGCCGTGAGGCTGTGGACGCTGACCCCGACGGCGACGCTCATCCAGACGGTCGCGATCTCCTCGACGACCTGGAGGTAGACCTCGTAGGGCTGGTCGGCCCCGCCGAACTCCTCGGGGTAGGGCAGGGAGAGCAGGCCGGACCGACCGAGGGTGCGGAAGGCCTTCTCGGGGAAGGTGCGGCCGCGCTCGGCGTCGTCGACCTCGGGTGCGAGATCCTTGCGACAGATCTCGCGGGTGAGCTCGATGAGGTCGGCGGCTTCGTCGGTGGGCATCAGCCTGGTTGCTGGCATGGCTAGATACTAGGACGTCCGAGCATTTCGTCCAAAAGGTGAGACATCAGGTGGTGCGGACGTTGGGTCCCTCGTCGATGAGCCCCGGCCGGTGCTCCGTCTCGGGAGGGGCCGGCACGCGGCGCACCCGCAGGAACGCTGCGACGGTGGGCAGCTGGATCCCGGCCGAGACGAGCAGCGCGACCGGGATCGTGGTCCGGGCGGCGAGGGCGCCGAGCGGCGGCCCGCCCGAGACCTGACCGATGGCATCGGCCTGGCCGGTCATCGACAGCACGGTCGCGCGCGTGCCCGAGTCGAGGTTGCGGTTGAGCCAGGTGGCCTCGATGGGCCGGCTGAACGCCATGGCTGCGCTGCGCAGCCAGACGGCAGCGAGCGCGAGCCACAGGTTGCCGAGCAGTGCCACACCGACGAGGGCGCCCACCTGGAGCAGGGCGGCCACGGCCACGGGCAGTCCCGGGCGCTCGGCGACGAGCCGCGGCGAGAGCCACCGGCTCCCGGTGAGCGAAGCGACCAGCGAGAGCGTGGTCCCGATCAGGGCAAAGACGGTGAAGGCGACCGCCTCGTCCCCGCCGAAGACCGCCGGCATCGGGAACTCCTCGAGGATGCGCACCCGCCACAGCCGGTCGAAGGCCTCGCTCGAGAGCCCGACGAGGAGGCTGACGAGCAGGAAGACGCGCACGAGGCTGCGGTGCCGGGCCACGTCGAGCCCCGCGACGAACTGGGCGCGCATGTGCGCGAAGCTCTCCCGGTCACCCCGCGGCGTCGGGGCGAAGTTGCGCTCCGGCATGAAGAGCAGCAGCCCGACGGCGAGCAGCAGCAGCCCGGCGCCGGCGGCGACGACGGGGGTGCGCAACGAGACCAGCCCGAGCGCACCGGCAGCGAGCGTCCCGACGATCGTGAAGCCGAGGTCGATCTGGGTCTCGCGGGTGAAGACCCGCTCCATCCGGTCCTCGCCGACCTCGTCGGTGATCCAGGCCTGGAGGGCGCCCGACGTGAAGGTGTAGCCGATGCCCCAGACGACGTTGCCGATGACGGCGGCGGCGAAGGTCGCGACGATCCCCTCGACGGCAAAGCCCACGCCGATGAGGGCGAAGCCGATGATGACCGAGAGCCGCCGGCTGTAGAGGTCGGCGACGATCCCCGTCGGCACCTCGAAGAGGAAGCAGGTCAGCTCGAGGGTCGTGCCGACGAGGACCATCTGGAAGGGGTCGAGGCCGATGACGCGGAACTGGAAGACGAGGTTGAGGGTGAAGCACAGGGCCAGGCAGAAGGCGACGACCCCGGTGAGGACGTAGAAGGTGCGCGTCGCATCGGCTTCGCGCAGCGGTTGCCGCAGCAGCATCAGCACCCGCCCACCGTAGGGCGCTGCCTCCGCGGGGGCACCGGCTTTTCGCCGGGGGAGGCGGGGTCGGTCAGCGTGGGTAGGTGCGCACCTCCGTGGCCTTGACCGCGGCCCAGACCCGCTGGCCGACCTGGAGGCCGAGGGCGGTCACCGACTGGAGGGTCACCTCCGCGGTGAGGTCGAGGCCGCCGTCGAGGCCGACCCGGGCCGACTGCCCCTGCATCGTGACCGCCGTGATCGTCAGCGGCCAGGCGTTGCGCGCTGACCCCTCGGGCCGCTGACGGTGCAGCGACACCGCGCTCGGGGGGACCGTCGCCCAGACGCTCCCCGCGGTCGGGTCCGTCGTGACGAGTGCTCCGCCCCCGTCGAGGGTGACCTCGCCGTGGGAGTCGCCATGGGCGGCATACAGGTTGAGCCCGACGACGGCGGCGGCATACGGACTGCGCGGCTCGCGGAGGACCTCGGCGGGCGTCCCCGTCTGGGTGACCGTGCCGCCTTCGAGGAAGACGAGGCGGTCGGCGAGGGTGAGCGCGTCGAGCGGGTCATGGGTGACGAGCACCGTCACCCCGTCGTATGCCGTCAGCCGCGTCGCGAGGTCGCTGCGGGTCCGCGCGCGGGTGTCGGGGTCGAGAGCCGACAGGGGCTCGTCGAGCAGGAGCACGGCGGGATCGGTGGCGAGCGCCCGAGCCAGCGCGACCCTCGCGGCCTGGCCCGACGAGAGCTCCCCGGGCCGGGAGACGACGTGGTCGCCGAGGCCGACCCGCTCGAGCTCGGCCAGGGCGCGCTCGCGGGCCGGCGCCCGCGCGACCCCGCGGCTCCGGGGGCCGTAGGCGACGTTGTCGGTGGCGCTGAGGTGGGGGAACAGGAGGCTGTCGGCGAGCATCAGCCCGACCCGCCGCTGCTCCGGTCGCAGGTGCAGACCGGGGCCGTCCCACGGCTCGCCGCCGACGCGCACGTGTCCGGAGGGCGTGGTCAGCACTCCCGCGAGGGCGAGCACCGTCGTCGTCTTGCCGCTGCCGTTGGGACCGAGCACGGCGACGACCTCGCCCGGCTCGGCGGTGAGGGTGACGTCGACCTCGACGGCGCCGCGGGTCAGCCGGATGCGCGCGTCGAGCCCAGCCATCGTGGCGGGCGTGGTCATCGCAGCCACCGGCCCCGCAGGAGCCCGAGGACGAGGACGCTCGCGGCGAGCAGGACGATGCTGATCGAGGTGGCGACGGCCGGGTCGGTGTCGAGGGCGGAGTAGACGGCGAGCGGCGCGGTCTGGGTGCGTCCGGGGAAGCTGCCGGCGAAGGTGATCGTCGCGCCGAACTCGCCGAGCGCACGGGCCCACGCGAGGGCGAGCCCGCCGGCGATCCCGGGCAGCACGAGCGGCAGCCCGACGGTGCGCAGGTAGCGCAGGTCGGAGGCACCGAGCGTGCGCGCGACCGACTCGAGGCGGGGGTCCAGGCCGCGCATCGCGCCCTCGACGGCGAGGACGTAGAACGGCATCGCGACGAACACCTCGGCGAGCACCACCGCGACCGTGGTGAAGGGGATCTGCACCCCGAGGGGAGCCAGCGGGCCCCCGATGACGCCGTTGCGGCCCCACGTGAGCAGGAGCGCGACACCGCCGACGACGGGCGGCAGCACGAGCGGCACGGTGACGAGCGCGCGGACCCAGGCGGTGGCCCGGTGGGTGGAGCGGGCGAGCAACCAGGCCAGCGGCGTCCCGAGCAGGAGGCACACGACGGCGGTCGTGCTCGTCGTGAGCAGCGACAGGCGCAGCGCCGGCAGGGCGAGCGGGGTGGTGAGGTCGGCCGGGATCCGTGCCCAGTCCGCCCGGACGAGCAGGGCCAGCAGGGGCAGGACGAGCAGGGCGAGGGCGAGCAGCGCGGGCAAGCCGAGTCCGAGCCGCGAACGCCAGCTCACGGCGCACCCTCGCGACCGGGTCGGCCGGTCACGGCGCCCCGAGGCCGAAGGACTGCACGGTTGCCTCCCCGGCCCGGCTGAGCACGTAGGCGACGAACGCCGACGTCGCCGCCTCCCGGTCGAGGGCGATGATCGGGTAGCGCAGGGTCGTGTTGACCGCGTCGGGGACGGGTATGCCGCGCACCGACCCCTTGGCGGCCACGACGTCGGAGCGGTAGACCACGGCGGCGTCGGCCTCGCCGAGTCGGACCTTGGCCAGGGTCGCCTTGACGTCGAGCTCCCGGGAGACGACGGAGGCGGTCACGCCGGCCTTGGCGAGGGTCGTGTCCGCCGCCTTGCCGCAGGGGACCGAGGCGGCGCAGAGCACGACCTTGAGCCCGGTCCGGCCGAGGTCAGCCAGACCGGTCACGGTGCCGGGGTTGTCGGGGGGGACGGCGATCTCGAGGACATTCGTCGCGAAGACGTCGGTGCGCACGACGAGCGTGGGGTCGAGGGGCGCGGCAGCGCTCTGCCCCGCGAGGGCGATGACGTCGGCCGGGGCGCCGTTGTTGACCTGCTGGACGAGGGTCGAGCTCGCGCCGTAGGACGGCTCGACCGTGACGCCGGGGTTGGCCGCGTGGAAGTCGGCAGCGAGCGTGGTGAAGGAGTCGGTGAGGGAGGCGGCCGCGAGCACGGTGACCGTGCCCGAGAGGGCGCCGGTCGGGCCGGCGCCGGCTGCGCCGGTGCCATCCGTGGCAGGGGTCCCCGTGCCGCAGGCGGCGAGCAGGGCGGCCAGCGGCAGGACGGCGCTCGCGACGAGCGCGCGGGGGCGGCTCACGCGGGGACCTCGACGACGACGTGGGTCGACTTCACCGACGCGACGGCGACGCCGCCGACCTCGAGACCGAGGTCGTCGACCGACTCGCTCGACAGCAGCGAGACGATCCGGAACGGCCCGCACTGCAGCTCCACCTTGGCCATCACGGTGTCGCGGGTGATCGCCGTGACGATCCCGCGCATCCGGTTTCGGGCCGAGGCCGCACCGATCGTCCCGACGGCGGCGGGGTGGGCGAGCTCCTGGGCCACGGCGGCCAGCTCGGCCCCGTCGACGGTGCGGCGCCCAGCTTCGTCGACCGCACCCGTGAGGCGGCCGGAGTCGACCATCCGCCGGACGGTGTCATCGGAGACCCCGAGCAAGGACGCGGCTTCGTTGATACGCAGGTGCGGCATGGACGGGACTCTACGGCCGCATCTGCGGAATGGCCATCAACCCATCCGAGCCTGCCCAGCGCCGGACGGGCGAGGGGGTTGACCGCCGGCTTGTCCAGGGGTTTAATCAATCAAAGAGTTGATCAAGGATAAGGTTGACAATGAGGCCACATGAGGAGCGGGACGACGGGCTCGACCAGGGCTTCGCGGCCCTCGCAGACCCGGCCCGGCGCGCGATCATCGCCCGCCTCAGCGGAGGCTCCGCGACGGTCAACGAGCTCGCCGAGCCCTTCGCGATGAGCAAGCAGGCGGTGTCCCGCCACATCCAGGTGCTCGAGGCGGCCGGTCTCGTCACCCGTTCCCGCGAGGCCCAGCGTCGCCCTGTCCACCTCGCCCCCGCCCGTCTCGAGGAGCTGACGGCCTGGATCGACCGCTACCGACTCGTCCACGAGCAGCACTACCGGTCACTCGACACCCTGCTCGAGCAGACCACCCCACCCGGCGCCGCCGCCACCGACGGCGCCCCGACGAAGGAGAAGAAGCCATGACCCACGCCCTGCACCTCGACGTCCCCGACGGCGTCCCCTGGATCGACTTCACCCGCCAGTTCGACGCCCCGGTCGCCGCCGTCTGGCGCGCGCACGCCGACCCCGACCTCGTGCGGCAGTGGCTCGGGCCGCGCGGCTACGAGATGGAGATCGAGCGCTGGGACTTCCGCGACGGGGGCGGCTACCGCTACCTCCACCGCAACCCCGGCGGCTCGGAGTTCGGCTTCCGCGGCACCTTCCACGCCATCCGTGAGGACGACCTCGTGATCCAGACCTTCGAGTACGAAGGGGCGCCCGACGAGGTCGCGATCGAGTACCTGCGCTTCGTCGACCTCGGCGACGGTCGGTGCCGGCTCGAGGGTCGCAGCGTCGACCGCACCGTCGAGGGTCGCGACATGCGGGTCCGGAGTGGCATGGAGGGCGGGATGTCGGAGGGCTACGAGCAGCTCGACGAGCTCGTCGCCGAGCGCGCAGGAGCCCATCCCGCGTGATCGGTCGTGAAACGGCTGCTCGACCGACGGTTTCGTGACCTCAGGCTGGCCCGCGACGCGGAATGAGTCGAATCCGCGCTGACCCGGGGGTCGTCGAGGCGGCTGTCGAGCGGCATACTGACGGGATGACCACCGTCGACCAGCAGCGCGTGCTGCGCACCGCCATCCCCGGGCCGAAGTCGGCCGCCCTCCACCAGCGCAAGACGGCCGCGGTGTCGGCCGGCGTCTCGACCGGTCTCCCGGTCTACGTCGAGCGCGCGGGTGGCGGCATCCTCGTCGACGTCGACGGCAACCAGCTCATCGACTTCGGCTCCGGCATCGCCGTGACGACCGTCGGCAACGCCGCGCCGCGCGTCGTCGAACGGGTCCGCGCCCAGGTCGAGGACTTCACCCACACCTGCTTCATGGTCACGCCCTACGAGGAGTACCTCGAGGTCGCCGAGGCGCTCAACGACCTGACGCCCGGCGACCACGAGAAGCGCTCGGCCCTGTTCAACTCCGGCGCCGAGGCGGTCGAGAACGCGATCAAGGTCGCCCGCCACCACACCGGTCGGCAGGCCGTCGTCGCCTTCGACCACGCCTACCACGGCCGCACCAACCTCACGATGGCGCTGACCGCGAAGAACATGCCCTACAAGCAGGGCTTCGGGCCCTTCGCCAACGAGGTCTACCGCGCGCCGATGAGCTATCCCTTCCGGTGGCCGGGGGGGCCGGCTGACTGCGCCAAGGAGTCGTTCGACACCTTCGTCTCCCAGGTGCACGCCCAGGTCGGCGAGTCCAACGTCGCGGCGGTCATCCTCGAGCCGATCCAGGGCGAGGGCGGGTTCATCGTCCCCGCACCGGGATTCGTCAAGCAGGTCAGCGAATGGTGCACCGACAACGGCATCGTCTTCATCGCCGACGAGGTGCAGACCGGCTTCTGCCGCACCGGTGACTGGTTCGCGAGCGAGCACGAGGACGTCGTGCCCGACCTCATCACGACGGCGAAGGGGATGGCCGGTGGGCTGCCGCTCGCGGGCGTCACCGGGCGCGCCGAGATGATGGACGCCGTCCACGGCGGCGGCCTCGGCGGCACCTACGGCGGCAACCCCGTCGCGTGCGCCTCGGCCCTCGGCGCCATCGAGACGATGAAGGAGGAGAACCTCTGCGCCCGCGCCCAGCAGGTCGAGGCCCTCTTCCTGCCGCGCCTGCGGGCCCTGGCCGAGCGCTTCCCGCAGATCGGGGACATCCGCGGCCGCGGCGCCATGCTCGCGATCGAGCTCGTCAACGGCGCGGGCGACCTCACCCCGAACGCGGCCCTGACCACCGCCGTCAACCAGGCCTGCCACGCCTCCGGCCTCGTCACCCTGACGTGCGGCACCTACGGCAACGTCTTCCGCTTCCTGCCGCCGCTCGCGGCGAGCGACGCCCTGCTGTCCGAGGGGCTCGACCTCTTCGAGGCCGCCTTCGAGGCCTCCGCGAGCTGATCCGGGAGTGGCCGGTATGCCGCTGGGTCGGGACCGCGCGTGGGCGCGGACCCGGCCCAGCGGCATACCCGCCCGCCCCCGGCCGTGAGGCGCGTCAGTCGACGGGGGTGACCTCGGGACGCTTGGCCTGGCGGTGGTCGCCCGAGGACCGGCCGGTGAGGCGCCGGTGCACCCACGGACCGACGTACTCCCGGGCCCACTGCGCGTTGGCGGCGAGGGCGTCGCGGCGCGAGAGCGGGGGAGCGGGCTCGAGCGGGGTGGCCCAGTCGAGCTCCTCGCCGGGGCGGCCGAGGGCCTCGAGGGCGGCGAGCGCGACCCGGCGGTGGCCCTCGCTCGTCATGTGGATGCGGTCCTCCGACCACATCCGCCAGTCGCGCAGGGCCATCAGCCCCCACTGGTCGATGACGTGGGCGTCGTTGCGCCGGGCGATGCTCCAGATGTTTGCGGTGTGCACCGCGGCCCGGCCCCGGGTCGCCTTGACGAGCGGCGCGTCCGCGGGGTCGACCGGGGTCGCGAGGAGCACGTCGGCGCCGGTCGCGCGGATCCGCACGACGGCCTCCTCGAGCTGGGCCGCGAGGGCGTCGAGGTCGGCGCGCGGGCGCAGGATGTCGTTGCCGCCGCCGACGATGCTCACGAGGTCGGGCTCGAGGGCGAGCGCCTGCTCGAGCTGGGGGCCCACGACGTCGGCGAGCTTGCGGCCGCGCACCGCGAGGTTGGCGTAGCCGAAGTCGACGCCATCGGCGCGGGCCACCTCCGACAGGTGGGCGGCGAGCCGGTCGGCCCACCCCGCGAACTCGCCGTCACGTGCGAGGTCCGGGTCGTCGTCGCACATGCCCTCGGTGAAGGAGTCACCGACGGCGACGTAGCGGCGCCACGTCGTGGGCTCGAGGGGGATCGGGGTCTGGCTCATCAGAGTCTCCAGTCGACGGCGGGCGAGCCCTGTTGGGCCAGAAGGTCGTTGGCGCGGCTGAAGGGCCGTGAGCCGAAGAAGCCGTTGCGAGCCGACAGTGGTGACGGATGCGCACTCTCGATGCAGGGCACGTCGCCGAGGAGCGGGGTGAGCGACCTGGCCTGGCGACCCCAGAGGATGGCGACGAGCGGGTCGCCGCGTGTGGCGAGGGAGCGGATGGCCTGGTCGGTCACGGTCTCCCAGCCCTTGCCCTGGTGGCTCGCGGAGGCGCCGGGCATCACGGTGAGGACGCGGTTGAGCAGCATGACCCCGCTCTCGAACCACGGCGTGAGGTCGCCGTGGTCCGGGGCGGGCAGGCCGAGGTCGGTGCCGAGCTCGGCGTAGATGTTCTGGAGCGAGCGGGGGACGGGCCGCACGTCGGGTGCGACGCTGAAGCTGAGCCCGACCGGGTGGCCGGGTGTCGGATAGGGGTCCTGCCCGACGATGAGGACCCGCACGTCGCCCATCGGCCGGCTGAAGGCGCGCAGGACGGCGTCGCCGGCGGGCAGGTAGCCGCGGCCCTCGGCGACCTCGGTGCGCAGGAAGCTGCCGAGCTCGGCGAGGGTGTCGGCAACCGGCTCGAGCGCGGGCACCCACGACGCGTGGACGAGCTCGGACAGCGGGGCGGCGGGGCGGGCGGTCACGAGGCTCACGCTACCGCCGGCCCGGTGACCCCCATCGACCCGCCACGACCGAGGCGGCGTGAGGTCCCGGCCACGTCGCGGCCCGTCCGACCCGGGGATGCGCAACAATCGGGAGCGATGAACACCATCCTTCGCGGCCGCGCCCTCGTCGGCGACCACCTGCTCGACGACGCCGTCGTCACCGTCGTCGGTGACCGGATCGTCGACGTCACCGAGCTCCCTTCCGGCGCAGAGCCGCCCGCCGGCGCCGACCGGGTCGGCGGCACGATGGTGCCCGGTTACGTCGACCAGCACTGCCACGGCGGCGGCGGGACGGCCTTCACCGACCTCGACGCCGATGCGGCCGCCGATGCGGCCCGCCACCTGCACGGCCGCGGCACGACGAGCCTCATCGCCAGTCTCGTCACGATGGGGCCCGGCGACCTCGCCCGCGGGGTCGAGATCCTCGCCGACCTCGTCGACGACGGCCTCGTCGACGGCATCCACCTCGAGGGTCCCTGGCTGGCGGAGGCGCAGTGCGGTGCCCATGACCCGACCCTGCTCCGCGACGCGGACCGGGCGGAGGTCGACCGGCTGCTCACCCTCGGTCGCGGCCACATCCGCCAGGTCACCGTCGCCCCGGAGCGAGGGCACGGGCTCGACCTCGTGCGCTGGCTCACCGACGCGGGCGTGCACTCGGCCATCGGTCACACCTCGGCCGACCCGGACACGGTCCGGGCCGCTGTCGCCGCCGGCGCCGACCTCGCCACCCACCTCTTCAACGGGATGGAGCCCTGGCACCACCGCGAGCCCGGAGCCATCCCGATCCTGCTCAGCGCCGCCGCCAGGGGCGAGGTCACCCTCGAGCTCATCGCGGACGGCGTCCACCTCACCGACGACACGGTGCGGGCGATCATCGACCTCGTCGGCACGGAGCAGGTCTCCTTCATCTCCGACTCGATGGCGGCGGCCGGGGTGGGCGACGGGCACTTCGTGCTCGGCGGCCTGCCTGTCGTCGTCAGCGACGGCGTCGCCCGGCTCGAGCGCGACCCCGACGGCACGAGCCCCGGCTCGATCGCCGGTGGCACGAGCCACGTCGCCGACCTCGTGGCCCGCGCGGTGGCGGCCGGTCTACCGCTCGAGCGCGCGGTCATCCCCGCGACCGTCACCCCGGCTCGCGTGCTCGGGCTCGACGACCGCGGCGCGCTGCGGACCGGTGCGCGCGCCGACCTGCTCGTCCTCGGCGATGACACCCGTGTCACGCGGGTGATGCGGGCCGGGAGCTGGCTCACCGACTGAGCCGGCCTGACGGGGGTCCGTCAGGAGCGGCGCCGGAGCACCGCGAGCTGCCCGGCGCTGTAGATGAGCGGCGAGTCGTAGGCGGCCAGCAGATCGAAGCCGCGGCGCTCGAACATCTCGATGATGCGCGCCGAGGTCACGGGGTCGAGCACCCCCACCTCCTCCGCGTCGGACTTCAGCTGCTTGCCCCGGCGCGAGTTGAGCGAGACGACCCAGGTGACGCCTCGGGCGACGACGAGGTCGACGTAGTTCTCGACGACGTCGGGCTCCATCTCCTGGAAGGAGTACGAGTTCACGAACACGTCGAACTCTGCCTCGAGGTCGGGGAGCCGGTAGTTGGGCAGGACCGCCGACCCCGACACGGGGATCGGTCCGCTCGCGGCGACGTCGTCGCCGTAGACCCCGACGCGATCACCGAACAGCTCGCGGAGGTACCAGGAGGCGACGGTGAGCAGCGGCGGGATGTCGACGTCGACGTAGACCGCCTCGGGGTCACGGGTCAGCAGGAACTCTCCGAGCGCGCCGAAGCCGCCGCCGATCTCGAGGAACCTCCGCGGGGGCGCGTCGACGTGATGGGACAGCGCTGCCATGCAGAGGGCGTAGTTGAGGTAGGGCCGGGTCCAGCCGTGCTCGGCACCGGTGAAGCGGTAGTACTGGAAGGGCGAGCCGACCCGTGACTCCCCGAGGCCCTCGAGATCGCACGGCCAGCGCTGCTGGTCCCACGCGAGGCGGACGGCGTCGAAGTCGCGCCGGGCCTCGTGGGTCGCGGCCAGCGCCGAGCGCACCCACGTCTTCGCCTCCGGGCGGGGGAGGCGGTCGGCGACGGACGCGAGGGCCTGCTCGATGAGGGCGTTGTTGAAGCCCGCCCCGTAGCGCGGGTAGAACCACCACGCCGCGGTCGGCCACGACTTGAAGGTCTCGAGACCCCGGACGCGCAGGTCGGCCAGCAGCGCCTCCAGCCCCGGCCCCCAGAAGCTCGTCGGCCGGTAGAGCTCGCCGACCTCCCTCAGCTCCGCGAGGGACCGCTCGGTCAGGGTGGTCCAGTCGGGCGCCGTCGGTGGTGTCATGGCTCGAATGCTGCCGTGTTTCGGGCCCGAACGGCTCGCTTTGGCGCCGTTGTCCTAGGCTCGGGCGGTGAGCTCTCCGCGCTGGTCCACCGCCGTCTTCGACCTCGACGGCACCCTCGCCGACACGATCGGCCTCATCGTCGAGTCCTACCAGCACGCGTTCCGGACCGTGCTCGGTCACGAGGAGGACGAGGCAGTGATCCGGTCGTGGATCGGCCGACCCCTCATCGGCGCCTTCCGGGACCACTCGCCGGAGCACGCGGACGAGCTCTACCAGACCTACCTGACGTGGAACGCCGACAACACCGAGCGGCTCATCCGCGGCTTCGACGGGGTTCGCGAGGTGCTCGCCGACGTCGCCGCCGCCGGGGTGCGGGTCGGGGTCGCCACCTCGAAGCGCCGCGTGTCCGCGCAGCAGGCGATGGACCTGCTCGGCCTGACCGAGCACGTCGAGGTGCTCGTCGCGATGGAGGACACCGACAAGCACAAGCCGGACCCGACGCCGCTGCGCCTCTGCCTCGACCGGATGGGCCGCTCGTCGAGCGACGCCGTCTACGTCGGTGACGCCGTCGTCGACGTGCTCGCGGGCAAGGCGGCCGGGATGGACACCCTCGCCGTGACCTGGGGCGCCGGACTGCTCGAGCCGCTCCAGGAGGTCCGCCCGACCGTCATCGCGACGTCGGCGGACGAGCTGCGCGCGGCGCTCATCGGCTGAGCGGGAGGCGGCTGAGCGGCATACTCCGTCGCGCGGAGGCTGGTCGGGAGGGCCCCGTCGGGCCCTAGCATTCGTGGGTGCACAGCTTTGACAAGGACGCGGACCACCGCGCGCTCGACCAGGCCCTGTCCTACGCGCGTGAACGGCTCCTGATGGACCCGGTCCCGCTCGACGGGCCCGAGACGCAGGAGTACCTCCGCTCAGCCGCCGGCCCGACCGTCACGGCCGCGGGCCTCGGCGCGACGACGGCGATGGAGGTGTTCGTCCACACCCTCGCCCCGGCGTGCCTGTCGACGGACCACCCGCGCTACCTCTCCTTCATCCCGTGTGCGCCGACGCGGGAGGCAGCCGCCTTCGACGTCGTCGTCGGTGCCTCCTCGATCTACGGCGGCTCCTGGCTCGAGGGAGCGGGCGCGGTGCATGCCGAGAACGAGGCGTTGCGCTGGATCGCCGACCTCGTCGGGCTGCCCGAGGGCGCCGGCGGTGTCTTCGTGCCCGGTGGCACGGTCGGCAACCTGTCGGCCCTCGTCGCGGCGCGGCACACCGCGAGGGCTCGGGCGAGGGCGGCCGGGACCAGCGGGCGGCCCTACCGGATCGCGGCGACCGACAACGCCCACTCCTCCGTCGTCTCGATGGCGGCGGTGATGGACGCGGAGATCTGCGGCGTCCCCGTCGACGAGAGCCTCCGGATGACCGGCGAGGCGCTGCGCCAGACCCTCGAGGAGAACGGCCCGGAGACGTTCTTCGCCGTCGTCGCGACGTGCGGCACGACCAACCTCGGGGTCGTCGACGACCTTGCCTCCGTGTCGCAGGTGTGCCAGGAGTACGGCATCTGGCTGCACGTCGACGGGGCCTACGGTGGCGCCGGCCTCGCGGCGCCCTCGGTGCGGGCGCTCTACGACGGCATCGAGCACGCCGACTCCTTCATCGTCGACCCGCACAAGTGGCTCTTCGCGCCCTTCGACTCCTGCGCGCTGCTCTACCGGGACCCGGCGCTGGCCCGGGTCGCCCACACCCAGCAGGCCGGCTACCTCGACGTCCTGACGACGTCGCCGGAGTGGAACCCCACCGACTACTCGATCGGGCTGACCCGACGGGTCCGGGGGCTGCCGCTGTGGTTCTCGCTCGCCGTCCACGGGACCGACGCCTACGTCCGGGCCATCGAGGGGACGCTCGAGGTGACCCGCTTCGCCGCGGCCGAGATCCGCCGCCGGCCCCACCTCGAGCTCGTCCGCGACCCGGACCTGTCGGTCATCGTCTTCCGACGGCTCGGCTGGTCGGCGCAGGACTACCAGGCGTGGACCGACCGGCTGCTCGGGGAGGAGTTCGCCTTCGTCGTGCCGACGACCTTCCGGGGAGAGACCCTCGCCCGGTTCGCGATCGTCAACCCGGCGACGACGACCGACGACATCGCCGCGATCCTCGACACGATGGCCTGACGGCGGGGCCGCTGTGACTGCTGGGGCCGGCGTTTCCCCTGGTCCGACGGGGCCGGGCACGACACCCGGCAGTCGAATGACACCCCTGTCATTTGAGACTATGGTCTGAGGGGGCCGAGCACTCCGAGGCCCGCAAGCAGCCATGCCGCAGCGATCAGCCGCACCGACGAGCCGCACGAGACAGGGACGATGAACACAGACCACGCCGCCGACACGTCGCGCCAGCAGTCCGCGCCGGCGCTCAGCGACCGCGATGTCGAGATCCTCGGCTTCGAGCGCCAGTGGTGGAAGTACGCCGGCTCCAAGGAGCAGGCCATCAAGGAGCTGTTCGACATGAGCTCCACCCGCTACTACCAGGTGCTCAACGCGCTGCTCGACAACCCGGCTGCCCTCGAGGCCGACCCGATGCTGATCAAGCGCCTGCGCCGGATGCGGTCGAGCCGCCAGCGCGCGCGCACGAGCCGCCGCCTGGGCATCAACGTCTGACCTGCATCACCCGCAGCACCTGGCCGACCGCGTGCCGTCCTGACGTGGTTCACTTCCGTCATGGCCGAGGTCACGATCCGCCGGGCGGGCAGCGAGGACGCGTTCGTCGTCGCCGCCCTGCACCTCCAGTTCGCCATCTCCCTGGGCATGGCGCCGGAGCCGGGGTATCTCGACCGCTTCGTCGACGCCTGGCTCGCCGACCGTCCGGACCGGCCGACTTGGATCGCCGAGAGCCGTGGTGAGCACGCCGGCCTGCTCGCCACCCACCGGATCCGCGCGCTGCCCTGGCCCGGTCGTCCGGACGTCAGCTGGCTGCACGTCGCGGGTCTCTTCGTCGCGCCGGGTCACCACGACCGCGGCGTCGGCCGGGGCCTCACCGAGGCGATGATCGAGTGGGCGCGGACCACGGACGTCAAGTGGGTGCGGATCAACGCCCCCGACGAGCGAGCCCAGGACTTCTACGAGCGGCTCGGCTTCACCTCACCCGGCCGGTTGATGGAGTTCGACCTGAGGGACCCGTCGTGACGGCACGGCCCGGGGCCACCAACTCCCTCGTCGACGTCGCCGGTCTCCGCGTCGGACACGCGACCCTCGGTGACCCGGGCTGGCTGACCGGCGTGACCGTCGTCGTGGCGCCCGCGGGTGGGGCCGTCGCCGGTGTCGACGTGCGCGGCGGGGGACCCGGCACCCGCGAGACCGATCTGCTCGACCCCCGCAACCTCGTCGACCGGGTCAACGCCGTCGTCCTCGGTGGCGGCTCGGCCTTCGGCCTCGGCGCGGCCGACGGCGTGATGGACGGCCTGCTCGCCGACGGCCTCGGCTGGCCGATGGGCCCCCCCGGCCAGGTCGTGCCGATCGTGCCGACGGCCGTCCTCTTCGACCAGGGTCGGGGCGGGGGCTGGGGCCGCCACCCGCACGCGGTCGACGGGCGAGCGGCATACGACTCCGCCTCGGACGCGGCCGTCGCGCAGGGCAACGTCGGCGCGGGTCTCGGCGCCAAGGCCGGTGGCTTCAAGGGCGGGATCGGCTCGGCGAGCGTCGTGCTCGACTCCGGCGCGACCGTGGCAGCCCTCATCGCCGTCAACGCGGTGGGCTCGGCGGTCGACCCGGCCACCGGTCTGCCGTATGCCGTGGGGCTCGGTCTCGCGGAGGAGTTCGGCGACGTCGGGGTGCCGAGCGAGGCAGACCTGGCCGCCTCGAGGTCGCTGGCCCAGAGCTGGCCCGGACCGGCCCAGGCCCGACCCGGTCTGGCCACGACGATCGGCGTCATCGCCACGGACGTCTCGTTGACGAAGGCGCAGTGCCAGAAGATGGCCGGGATCGGTCACGACGGCTACGCCCGGGCGCTCAAGCCGGTGCACACCCTCTTCGACGGCGACACCCTCTTTGCCCTCTCGACGGGGGAGCGGCCGGCGCCGGACCCGTTCGAGCAGACGCTGCTCATGGAGGCGGGCGCCGACTGCGTCGCCCGGGCCATCGTCCACGCCCTGCTCGCGGCCGAGTCGGTCGACCGCAGTGCTGACGGCGGGATCGTGCTGCGGTCGTGGCGCGACGCCTTCCCGTCGGGGGCCCGCCCCCGGCGCTGATCAGGGCGAGGCGGTCGTCCACAGGCCCGTCCGCGACGCCGCGGGTCCACAGCGGCCGCACCCGGGCCTGCGCGGTCGGGGGCGCGACGGTCAGGATGCGGGAGTGGACGACGCGGTGGGCCGGATCCTCGGGATGCAGGGCGGGGTCGTCGCACGCCGCCAGGCGCTCGCTGCGGGCCTCGACGACGACGACCTCGAGCGGCTGCTGAGGAGGCGTGACCTGAGCCGGGTCCACCCCGGGGTCTACGTCGGCCACACCGGTGCGATGACCTGGCTCGAGCGGGCCTGGGCCGCCGTGCTGTTCCACGCGCCGGCGGCGCTCGCCGGACCCTCAGCGCTGAGGCTGCACCGGACGGGTGCCCGCCTCGTGGACCCGGGGACCGTCGACGACGCGATCCACGTGGTGGTCGCGACCGGTCGACGGCTCAACCCGCCCGCCGGGGTCCTGCTCCACCGGGTCACCCGCTTCGACGCCGTGGTGCTGGCCAACCTCGGGCCGCCCCGGGTCAGGGTGGAGCACGCCCTGCTCTCGGTGGCCTCGGCAGCCCGGTCCGAGGCCGGGGCCGTCGCGGTCCTGGCCGACGGGTGCCAGCAGGGACTGACCACCCCCGACCGGCTCGCGACAGCCCTGGCCATCGAGCTCCGGCTGCCGCGCCGGCGGCTGCTCCTCGCCGTCGTGGGCGAGACGGCGGCGGGGGTCCGGTCGGTCCTCGAGCACCGCTACCGGTCCCGGGTCGAGCTGCCGCACGGGCTGCCGACGGGGCAGCGGCAGCGACGGGTCCGGCTCGGGCGGTCCACCGCCTACCGGGACGTGGAGTACCGCGGCCCGGGCATCGGGCGCGGGCTCGTCGTCGAGCTGGACGGTCGGCTCGGGCACGAAGCCGCCCTGGACCGGTGGGCCGACCTCGACCGGGACATCGCGGCGACCCGGGCCGGGGACCTCACGGTGCGGCTCGGCTGGGGGCAGGTCATGGCGCCGTGCCGGCTCGGCGCCGCGGTGGGTGAGCTGCTGCTGGCCCGGGGCTGGCAGGGGCGACCCCGCTCGTGCCGCCCCGGCTGCGACGTCGAGGCGCTGTCCTGAGCGTGCGCCGCGGCCGCGACAGCGGAGATTGTCCGGCACCTGGCGCCGACAGATCTCCGATGATGGCGACGAGCAGGTGGGACGGCTCAGGTGAGGGGGCGGAACTGCTCCCAGCCACGCCGGAAGGCCGACTCGAGCCAGGCGGCGGGATAGACCAGGCGCGGGTCGGGCTCGGCCAGGGCCTGCTCGACCGTGAGCCCGGCCGTTCGGGCCTCGCGGATCACGGTCCCCACCGCGGCGATGTCGTCGCGCTGCCGCTCGACGAAGCCGGCGTCGACGGGGCGCCCGTGTCCGGGCACGACGACCGTCGCCTCGTCGGCCCAGACGAGGTGCGAGGTGAGGGTGTCGGCCCAGTCGAGCGGCCAGCAGTCCCCGCCGAACGACGGGTGGGCCGACTCCTCGACGAGGTCGCCGAGGAAGAGGGCTGAGGTGTCGGGCACGAGCACCGCGATGTCGCCGTCGGTGTGGCCGCGACCGGCATACGTCATCGTCACGCAGCGGTCGCCGAGGTCGATCGAGGCGCTGCTGCCGAAGGTCCGGTCGGGGCCGCGCACCGTCGTGGCGAGGACCTCCTCGACGTCGGCGGCGGTGTAGCCGAGCTCCGGCCCGTCACCGGGATCGGCACGGAAGACGGCCTTGATCCGCGCGGTGTCCGCCTCGATGGTGCGTCCGACGTTGTCGTGGGCGTGGATCGTCGCGCCCTCGAAGGCGGCGTTGCCAAAGGTGTGGTCGAAGTGGACGTGCGTGTTGACGACGTGCGTGACCGTGACCCCCCGGCCGAGCGCCCGGAGGTCCTCGACGACGCGCTCGCCCTGCGGCCCACTCGCCCGGGTGTCGATGACGACGGCACCGTCCCGCCCGAGCACGAGCCCGACGTTGACGTCCCACTGGGGGTAGCGGGCGACGAAGACACGGTCCGCCACCTCGACGAACCCGCTCGCGTCGGCCATCCGCCCACCGTAGTGCCGCGTGAGAGCCTGTGGCCATGGACTGCGTCTTCTGCTCGATCGTCGCCGGTGACCTGCCGGCCGACGTCGTCCTCGACGAGCCGGAGCTGCTGGCGTTCCTCGACCGGCGGCCGGTGTTCAAGGGGCACGTCCTGCTCGTGCCGCGCACCCACGTCGACACCCTGCTCGACCTCCCGGGACCCCTGCACGCGCCCCTGCTCGGCGCCGCCCAGCGGCTGGCGGCTGCCGTCGTGGCCGGGCTCGGTGCGCAGGGCAGCTTCGTCGCGATGAACAACGTCGTGAGCCAGTCGGTGCCGCACCTGCACGTGCATGTCGTGCCCAGGACGAAGGGGGACGGGCTGCGCGGCTTCTTCTGGCCGCGGACCCGCTACGCGGACGCCGACGAGTCCGCGGGGTATGCCGCTCGCATCGCTGCCGCGCTCAAGCCCGCCTGACGCGGGATCGGGCCCAGCGGCATACCTCCCGCCGGCTCGTGAGCGTTTGCACTCGGACACC
Organism: Terracoccus sp.; assembly: GCA_039928615.1. Lineage (GTDB taxonomy): Bacteria > Actinomycetota > Actinomycetes > Actinomycetales > Dermatophilaceae > JBDSSS01. Next base: position 19,718 of record JBDSSS010000152.1, read on the forward strand.
GAGAGTGCCAATAATGGCGTTAGCACTCTCGTCATGGGAGTGACAATTCAGGGCCGTATGCCGAGGGTCCGGGTGACGCAGTGACGTGAGCTGCGGGAGCCGGATCCGTCCGTCGCGGGCGTCATGCGGGCCACCATCAACGTTTTCGTGTGGGAGGTACCACCCGAATGGCCAAGATCATTGCATTCGATGAAGAGGCACGTCGCGGTCTCGAGCGGGGCATGAACGTGCTCGCCGACGCCGTCCGCGTGACGCTCGGCCCGAAGGGCCGCAACGTCGTCCTGGAGAAGAAGTGGGGCGCACCCACGATCACCAACGACGGCGTCTCGATCGCCAAGGAGATCGAGCTCGACGACCCGTACGAGAAGATCGGCGCCGAGCTCGTCAAGGAAGTTGCCAAGAAGACCGACGACGTCGCCGGTGACGGCACGACGACGGCCACCGTCCTGGCTCAGGCCATGGTCAAGGAGGGCCTGCGCAACGTGGCC
>JBDSSS010000153.1:0-6443 GCA_039928615.1 Terracoccus sp.
CCGTCGACCGCGGCGATGCGGTCGAGGTGCGCCTGCGTCACCTCGACCGAGGAGACGGCGGACGACGCGAGCGCGGCGGCCAGGTCGGCGGCCGTCGCTCGGGTCAGGTCGGTGGGGAGGTCTGTCACGTCTGGGCCTTCGTCTCGTCTGTGCTGCACGGGTGTTCGTCACGTGGTGGTGGTGGGCTGCCGTGGGCGACCACACCGGCGGGTATGCCGGTCAGCCGGCTCGTCGCCCGGGGCCGGCTACTCCTCGTCGAGGATCCGGGGCACCGAGAAGCGCTGCTGGTCGGTCTCGGGCGCACCCGAGAGGGCCTGCTCCGCGGTGAGGCTCGGGCGCACGACGTCGGGCCGGGTGACGTTGGTCAGCGGCATCGGGTGCGACATCGGCGCGACCCCGTCGGTGGGCGCCTGCTGGACCTTGGCGACGGACTCGAGGATGACGCCGAGCTCACCGACCATCCGGTCGAGCTCGGTCTCGGACAGCTCGATGCGCGCGAGGCCGGCGAGGTGGGCAACGTCGTCGCGGGTCAGGGAGGACATGCGAGCCAGTCTATGGCTCCCGGCGGAGCGCTCCGGGCGGGAGTCGCTCAGTCGGTGACGTCGGGCGACCCGGTCTCGAGCAGCCTCCGGAAGCCGTCCTCGTCGAGGATGGTCAGCCCCAGCTCCTCCGCCTTGGCCGCCTTCGTCCCGGCGTTGGCGCCGACGACGACCCAGTCGGTCTTCTTCGAGACCGAGCCCGAGGCCTTGCCGCCGCGGCTGATGATCGCCTCCTTCGTCTCGTCGCGGGAGAACCCGTCGAGCGAGCCGGTGACGACGACGGTCCGGCCCTCGAGGGTGCGCGGCACCGAGGCGTCGACCTCGTCGGCCATCCGGACCCCGGCGGCGGCCCACTTGGCGACGATCTCGCGGTGCCAGTCGACCTCGAACCAGCTCGTGACGGCCTCGGCGATGACGTCCCCGACGCCCTCGGCCTCGGCCAGCTCCTCGACGCTCGCCGCGCGGATCGCGTCCATCGACCCGAAGTGGGTGGCGAGGGCACGGGCCGCCGTGGGCCCGACGTGGCGGATCGAGAGGGCGACGACGACGCGCCAGAGCGGCTGGGTGCGCGCCTTGGCGAGCTCGGCGACGAGCTTCTCGCCGTTGGCGGACAGGACCCGCCCGGCCACGACGCGGTCCTCGGGATCGGTCTTCTTGGCCGCGCGCGTGTAGAGCGGCACCCCTGCGAGACCTTCCCTGGTGATGTCGAACAGGTCGCCCTCGTCGGTGACGAGACCCGACTCCAGCAGCGCCGTCGCGCCCTCCCAGCCGAGGGCCTCGATGTCGAGGCCGCTGCGCGCGGCCAAGGCGAAGACCCGCTCGCGCAGCTGGCTCGGGCAGGTGCGGGTGTTGGGGCAGCGGATGTCCTTGTCACCCTCCTTCTCCGGCGCGAGCGTCGTGCCGCAGGAGGGGCACTGCGTGGGCATGACGAACGCCCGCTCGCTGCCGTCGCGCAGGTCGACGACCGGGCCGACGATCTCGGGGATGACGTCGCCGGCCTTGCGCAGCACGACCGTGTCACCGATGAGCACGCCCTTGCGCTCGACCTCGTGGGCGTTGTGCAGCGTCGCCTGCTCGACGGTCGAGCCCGCCACGACGACGGGCTCCATCACGCCGTAGGGGGTGACCCGACCGGTGCGCCCGACGTTGACCCGGATGTCGAGCAGGCGGGTGTTGACCTCCTCGGGCGGGTACTTGAAGGCGATCGCCCAGCGCGGGGCCCGCGACGTGGCGCCGAGCTGGCGCTGGAGGGCGATCTCGTCGACCTTGACGACGATGCCGTCGATGTCGTGGGGCCGGTCGTGCCGGTGCGCGCCATGGTGCTCGACGAACTGGCGCACCGCATCGATGTCGTCGAGGACGCGCACCTCGTCGGAAGTCGGCAGCCCCCAGGCGCGCAGAGCGGCATACGCCTCGCTCTGGCGCTCGATCTCGAAGCCGCGCCGGGCCCCGACCCCGTGGACGAGCATCCGCAGCGGCCGGGTGGCAGTGACCCGGGGGTCCTTCTGGCGCAACGATCCCGCTGCCGCGTTGCGCGGGTTTGCGAAGGGCGCCCGGCCCGCCTCGACGAGACCCGCGTTGAGGTCGGCGAAGGCGGCCGTGGGGAAGAAGACCTCGCCCCGGACCTCGACGAGCTCGGGGACGTCGTCGCCCACCAGCCGCGTCGGGATACCGCTGATCGTGCGGACGTTGTGCGTGACGTCCTCGCCGGTGCGGCCGTCGCCGCGGGTGAGGGCCCGCACGAGCCGGCCCTGCTCATAGAGCAGGTTGATCGCGAGGCCGTCGATCTTGAGCTCGGTGAGGTAGTGGGCGCCCGAGCCGACCTCGCGCTCGACCCGCTCGGCCCAGGCCTGCAGCTCCTCGATCGAGAAGGCGTTGTCGAGGCTGAGCATCCGCTCGACGTGGTCGACGGTCTCGAAACCGGTTGCGAAGGCTGCTCCCCCGACGTTCTGCGTCGGGCTCTGCGGTGTGCGCAGCGAGGGGTGTGCCGTCTCGAGCTCGGTGAGGCGCCGGAGCAGGCCGTCGTAGTCCCCGTCGCTGATCGTCGGTGCGTCCTTGACGTGGTAGGCGAACTGCGCGGCGCCCGCCTGCTCGGCGAGCTCGGTCCACTCCCGGTGGACCTCGACGGGGACGACGGGGACCTCATCGGTCACGGAGGCGGGCGCGTGCTCGGTCACGAGGTCATCCTGCCAGCCGGGACCGACAGCGCGCCCGGGGGCGGGCGGGCTCACGAGGCGCTTCCGGGGCGCCCCTCTGGCCCCGGGCGGACCGACAAGTAACAATGGGCGCCACGCACCACGACTGCAAGGGAGCAGACATGACGAACCTGGCCACCAACCTCGTCGAGACGGCGGGACGGATCCCCGACAAGGTCGGCATCAAGCTCGACCAGGCGGAGGTGACGTGGTCGGCCCTGCACCGCGCCGCCGCCCAGGTGGCCGGTCAGCTGAGGGCCGCGGGGGTGGAGCCGGGCGACCGCGTCTCGCTCATCCTGCCCAACGTGCCGGCCTACCCGGTCGCCTTCTACGGCACCCTCCTCGCCGGCGGCGTCGTGGTGCCGATGAACCCGCTGCTCAAGGCCGGGGAGATCCAGTACTTCTACGAGGACAGCGGCGCCAAGGTCAGCTTCGTCTGGCCCGACTTCGCCGAGGAGGCGGGCAAGGCCGCAGCCGAGACCGGCACCCGGCTGATCATCTGCGGCCCGATGGGCCCGGCCCACGGCCAGTTCGACACCACCGAGGCCGGCGCCGACCCGGTCGCCGAGCCGGTCGAGCGCGCCGACGACGACGACGCCGTGATCCTCTACACGAGCGGGACGACGGGCAAGCCGAAGGGCGCCCAGCTCACCCACTACAACCTGCACCGCAACGCCGAGGTGTCCGCCGCGGAGATCATGGGGATCGACGAGTCCGACGTGATCATGGGCTGTCTGCCGCTCTTCCACGTGTTCGGCCTCACCTGCGGGCTCAACACCGCCGTGATGCGGGGGGCGACGCTCTCGCTCATCCCACGCTTCGACCCCGCCAAGGCGATCGAGGTGCTGGGCCGTGACGCCGTGACGATCTTCCAGGGCGTGCCGACGATGTATGCCGCGATCCTCAACCACCCGAACGCCGGCGAGGCCGACACCTCCACGCTGCGCACCTGCGCCTCGGGCGGCTCGGCGATGCCGGCCCAGGTGATGGCGGCCTTCGAGGAGACGTTCCACTGCCAGATCCTCGAGGGTTACGGCCTGTCGGAGACCTCGCCGGTGGCCTCCTTCAACATGCCCGACCAGCCGACGAAGCCCGGCACCATCGGTCGGGCCATCCCCGGTTGCGAGATGAAGCTCGTCGACCTCGACGGCAACGACACCCCGGCCGGCGAGATCGGTGAGATCGCGATCCGCGGCGAGAACATCATGAAGGGCTACTGGGGCCGCCCCGAGGCGACGAAGGAGGCGATCCCCGACGGGTGGTTCCGCTCCGGTGACCTCGCCACCGTCGACGACGAGGGCTACTACACGATCGTCGACCGCAAGAAGGACATGATCATCCGCGGCGGCATGAACGTCTACCCGCGCGAGGTGGAGGAGATCCTCTACACCCACCCCGACGTCCTCGAGGCCGCCGTCGTCGGCGTGCCCGACGACCTGATGGGCGAGGAGGTCGCGGCGGCCGTGTCGCTCCGCGAGGGCGCGACGAGCACCCTCGAGGACGTCCAGCAGTTCGTCAAGGACCGGATCGCCGCCTACAAGTACCCCCGCCACATCTGGCAGCTCGACGAGCTGCCCAAGGGCCCGACGGGCAAGATCCTGCGCCGCGAGGTGCGCAAGCCGGCCTGACCCGCCCTCGGGTGGGGGGCCACCCGCCCCCCACCCGACGTGGACTCGCCGGTGGTTTTGTCGTAGGGGGGGTCATCGGTGACACTGGAACGGCGGGGTCATCGTCTTCGACCCCGGGCCGCATGTCGGATATGCCGGGTGCCGTCCCTCCCGCGGGTCATCGAGGGGATCAACACGTGTTGCTGAAGAGTCGTCCTACCGTCGTCGCGAGCCTGGCCGCCGTGGCCGTCCTCGGTCTGTCCGCCTGCAGCTCGACGGCCAACGCCGGTGCGACCAGCCCCGCTTCGCCCGCCGCGAGCTCGGCGAGCCCCGCCGGGGCCGCGTCCTCGTCCGCACCCGCGACGACGTCGAGCACGCCGACCCCCACCACCGCACCGGTGGCGTGGGCGACCAACCCCGACGACGAGGCCACGAAGGTGCCCGTCGACACCCGCGTCACCGCGAGCGTCGACCAGGGCACGCTGACGGAGGCCGACCTCAGCTACGTGAGCAAGAAGGGCAACGTCGTTGCCGTCAAGGGCGACATGAAGAGCGGCACCTGGACTGCGGGTGACCTGCTCGAGCCCGGCGTCACCTACACCCTGGCCCTCACCGCCGACGACGAGTCCGGCGCCGCGACGACGACCAAGCGGACCTTCTCGACCGCGAAGCTCACCCTCGACGACCAGATCTACGTCGCCGTCTCCCCCCGCGACGGAGGGACCGTCGGCGTCGGCATGCCGGTCATCGTCCGCTTCGACCTGCCCGTCACCGACCGGGCCGCGTTCGAGAAGCACATGACCGTCACCGCGACGCCCGCCCAGGCCGGCTCCTGGTACTGGCTGAACTCCAAGGAGGCCCACTTCCGGCCCCAGACCTACTGGAAGGCCGGCAGCAAGGTCCACGTCGACATCGAGACCAACGGCGTCAAGAGCGGTGCCCGGTTCGGTGAGATGAGCCGCACCGCCGACTTCACCGTGGGCCGGTCCGTGATCGCCAAGGTGGACCTCAAGAAGCACCAGATGGGCGTCTACGTCAGCGGCAAGCTCGTCAAGACGATCCCCGTCACCGGCGGCCAGCCCGGCTTCATCACCCGCTCGGGCGTCAAGGTCATCATGGACAAGCAGACCGACATCACGATGAAGGCCGAGACGATTGGCCTCAAGAAGGGTGACCCGGGCTACTACGAGGAGACCCCGGTCAAGTGGGCGCTGCGGATCACGAACTCCGGTGAGTTCCTCCACTCCGCCCCGTGGTCGGTCAAGGACCAGGGCCACACCAACGTCAGCCACGGCTGCACCGGCATGAGTGACGCCAACGGCGCCTGGGTCTACAAGAACATGCAGATCGGCGACGTCGTCGAGACGACCGGCACCGACCGCTCGATGACGATGGGCAACGGCTACGCCGACTGGAACCTCGACTGGGCCACGTGGAAGAAGGGCTCGGCGCTCTAGTCGCAGCCTGCACGCCCCGGGACGCAAGAAGGGTCCGGCCACTCGGCCGGGCCCTTCTTGCGTGCCGTGGCGATCAGGCCTCGGCGCGCTCGGCCAGCTCCTTCGCCGTGTCGACCGCGGCCTGCTGGACGGCCCGCGCGGCGTGCGGCGCCAGCCCGGCCAGCCCGCAGGTGGGGCTGACCACGAGCTCCCGCAGCGCGGTGAGCGGCATACCGACGCGGGTCCAGCCCTCGAGCAGGCGGCCCGCGACCTCCTGCGCACGGATGGTCGACCCGTCGGTCGGGACCGCCCCGGCCACGAGGCGGATGCCGTCCTCGAGCGCGATCGCGACGCCCTCCCACCCGCGGGGGGTGAGCAACGTCGTGTCGAGTGACAGCGCCCCCGGCGCGGCGGCCCGCAGCAGCGGCAGGGGCGGGTTCTCGGCGCAGCAGTGCAGGATCGTCTCTCCGTCGTGGGCACCCAGCACCGCGGCGAGGCCGGTCGCGACGACGTGTGGGTCGAGCGAGGGCAGCCGACCCCACCCGGAGGCGGTCGGCAGCCGGCCGAGCAGGACCGTCGGCAGGGAGGGCTCGTCGACCTGGACGACGAGCTGTGCGCCGGGGACGAGGCGGCGGACCGCCGCGACGTGCGTGCGCACCCCGTCGG
>JBDSSS010000154.1:0-12007 GCA_039928615.1 Terracoccus sp.
GCCCCGGCGGCCTCCGCCGACGCGCCGGCCCGGGTGCAGTCCAGCCGTGACGGTGGACAGCAGGGACCCGGTGTCCCCTCGTCCCCCCGTCCGGCACCGCGCCCCGGCGCCCCGCGTCCGGGCAACAACCCCTTCGCGTCGAGCCAGGGCATGGGTCAGACGCGCGCCCCCCGCACGGGTGGCGGCGACGCACCCCGCCCCGGCAACAACCCCTTCAGCCCCAGCCAGGGCATGCCGCGTCCCCAGCAGCGTCCCGCTGCCGGTGGTCGTCCCGGTGCTGCCGGTGGCGCTCCGCGTCCCGGCGATCCGGCTCCTGCCCGTCCCGCTGCCGGCGGTGCCGGTGGCGCCCCGCGTCCCGGTGGCGCCCGTCCCAGCCCGGGCATGATGCCCGAGCGCAGCACGGTCGGCCGTCCCGGCCAGCGCCCTGCCGGCGGTCCCGGCCGTGGCGGTCCCGGTGGTCGTGGTGGCCCCGGCGGCGGTCCCGGTGGTGCACCGGGTGGTGCACCGGGTGGCCGCGGTGGCTTCGGCGGCGGTCCGCGTGGCGGCGGTGGCCGCGGTGCGACCGCGGGTGCCTTCGGTCGCGGTGGCGGTCGTCCGGTGCGAGGCCGCAAGTCCAAGCGCGCCAAGCGCCAGGAGTTCGAGCAGATGCAGGCCCCGAGCCTCGGTGGCGTCAGCGTCCCGCGCGGCGACGGCAAGACCAGGGTGCGGGTGCGCCGCGGTGCGTCGCTCGGCGACTTCGCCGACAAGATCAACGCCAACCCGGCGTCGCTCGTCACCGTGCTGTTCCACCTCGGTGAGATGGCCACGGCGACGCAGTCGCTCGACGAGGACACCTTCGCGCTGCTCGGAGCCGAGCTCGGCTACGAGATCGAGGTCGTGTCGCCGGAGGACGAGGAGCGCGAGCTGCTCGGGTCGTTCAACATCGACCTGGATGCCGAGCTCGAGGCCGAGGACGACGACGAGCTCGAGGCCCGTCCGCCCGTCGTGACCGTCATGGGTCACGTCGACCACGGAAAGACCAAGCTGCTCGACGCGATCCGCTCCGAGGAGGTTGCCGAGGGCGAGGCCGGTGGCATCACCCAGCACATCGGTGCCTACCAGGTCGCCACGACGCACGAGGGCAACAAGCGTGCGATCACCTTCATCGACACCCCGGGTCACGAGGCGTTCACGGCCATGCGTGCCCGTGGCGCCAAGGTGACCGACATCGCGATCCTCGTCGTGGCCGCTGACGACGGCGTGATGCCGCAGACCATCGAGGCGCTCAACCACGCCAAGGCGGCCGACGTGCCGATCGTGGTGGCGGTCAACAAGATCGACAAGCCGGACGCCAACCCGGCCAAGATCCGCCAGCAGCTGACCGAGTACAACCTCATCGCGGAGGAGTATGGCGGCGACACGATGTTCGTCGACGTCTCCGCCCGTGCCGGCACGAACATCGACGGGCTCCTCGAGGCCGTCCTGCTCACCGCCGACGCGGCGCTCGACCTCCGGGCCAACCCGGACAAGGACGCCCGCGGTGTCGCCATCGAGGCCCACCTCGACAAGGGGCGTGGCCCCGTCGCCACGGTCCTCGTCCAGTCGGGCACGCTCAACGTCGGTGACTCGATCGTCGCCGGAAGCGGCTACGGCCGCGTCCGCGCCATGCTCGACGAGCACGGCAACAACGTCGAGCAGGCCGGTCCGTCGCGTCCGGTCATGGTGCTCGGTCTCACGTCGGTGCCCGGCGCCGGAGACACGTTCCTCGTGGCTCCCGACGACCGCACGGCCCGCCAGATCGCCGAGCGCCGCGAGGCTGCGACGCGTGCGGCCAGCCTGGCCAAGCGCCGCAAGCGCATCTCGCTCGAGGACCTCAACGAGGCCCTCGCCGCGGGCAAGGTCGACACCCTCAACCTCATCCTCAAGGGTGACGTGTCGGGCTCGGTCGAGGCGCTCGAGGACGCCCTGCTCAAGATCGACGTGGGGGAGGAGGTCGACCTGCGGATCATCCACCGCGGCGTCGGCGCGATCACCCAGAACGACGTCAACCTCGCCACGGTCGACGAGGCCATCATCATCGGCTTCAACGTCCGACCCGCGGAGCGCGTCGCCGAGCTGGCCGACCGGGAGGGCGTCGACATGCGCTTCTACTCGGTCATCTACCAGGCGATCGACGACGTCGAGTCGGCCCTCAAGGGCATGCTCAAGCCGGAGTACGAAGAGTTCCAGCTCGGCACGGCGGAGGTCCGCGAGGTCTTCAAGTCGAGCAAGTTCGGCAACGTGGCGGGCTCGCTCGTCCGGTCCGGCGAGATCCGACGCAACACCCGGGCACGCATCGTGCGCGGTGGCACCGTCATCGGTGAGGCCGACATCGCCGGTCTGCGCCGCTTCAAGGACGACGTCACGGAGGTTCGTGACGGGTTCGAGTGCGGTATCAACCTCGGCAGCTTCAACAACATCGAGATCGACGACGTCATCGAGACGTTCGAGATGCGCGAGAAGCCGCGGTCCTGAGCCTGAGGGCTCACCCCGCGTCGACGGCGCCGTCCCCCTCACCGGGGGGCGGCGCCGTCGCCGTTCCTGCCCCGGGGCTGGCGATCGCTCCGCCCGTCCCGCACTAGGCTGGAGTCCTCGGCTCCGGTCGGGACGTTCGCCGGCCGAGAAGGGCCCACACGATTCGAGAAGAGAGGCCGTCATGGCTGACCCAGCCCGCGCCCGCAAGGTTGCCGACCGCATCAAGGTCATCGTCGCGGAGTACCTCGAGTACCAGGTCAAGGACGAGAAGCTCGGCTTCGTCACGATCACCGACACGCGCGTCACCGGGGACCTCCAGCACGCCTCGATCTTCTACACCGTCTTCGGCTCCGACGAGGAGCGGGCCGCCTCGGCCGCCGTCCTCTACGCCAACCGCGGCCGGATCCGCTCCGCCGTCGGCAAGGGGATCGGGATCCGCCTCACGCCCTCGATCGAGTTCATCGCCGACGCCCTCCCCGAGGGCGCCGCGCACCTCGAGGACCTCGTGGTCCAGACCCGCCTGCGCGACGAGGAGCTCGCCCGGGCCGCGGCCGGCGCCCGGCACGCCGGCGACGCCGACCCCTACAAGAAGCCCGCGGGTGAGGACGACCCCGGGCTAGAGGCCGACGAGGCCGACGAGGCGGACAGCACGACGGACACGACGAAGGACACGACGAAGGACGTCGACGCCTGATGGTCGAGGCGTCCGGGGGCCTGATCGTCGTCGACAAGCCGGCCGGTTGGACCAGCCATGACGTCGTCGCCCGCGCCCGGCGGATCTGCGGGACGCGTCGCGTCGGCCACGCCGGCACCCTCGACCCGATGGCCACGGGCGTCCTCGTGCTCGGCGTCGACCGCGCGACGAAGCTGCTCACCTTCCTCGTCGGCTGCGACAAGTCGTATGCCGCGACGATCCGCCTCGGACAGCGCACCCTCACCGACGACGCGGAGGGCGAGACGACCGCCGCCGTCGGGGTCACCGACCCGGCCGCGCTCGAGCAGGCCCTCGGCGCGGCCGTCGCGACGCTGACCGGCGCGATCGAGCAGGTCCCCAGCTCGGTGAGCGCGATCAAGGTCAAGGGGGAGCGCAGCTACGCCCGCGTCCGCCAGGGCGAGGAGGTCGACCTCCCGGCCCGCCCGGTCACGGTCAGCCGCTTCGACGTGCTCGCCGTCCGGACCGCACGCGCCGATCTCGAGGACGGCTCCGGCCTCGACGTCGTCGACGTGGACGTCGAGGTCGACGTGTCGTCCGGGACCTACGTGCGGGCCCTGGCCCGGGACCTCGGCGAGCGGCTCGGGGTCGGCGGGCACCTCACCGCGCTGCGCCGGACCCGGGTGGGCGATTTCACCCTGTCGCAGGCGACCCCCCTCGATGACCTCATCGCCCGCTCCGACGCGGAGCGGGCGGGCAACGACGCCGGCGAGGGACCCAGCGGCATACCGCTGATCCCCTTGGCGGAGGCGGCCCGTGCCGCCCTGCCCGTCCACGAGGTGAGCGAGCAGGAGGCACGGACGATCGGCTTCGGCCAGCGGGTCCCCAGCGGGTCCGAGCGGCTCGAGGTCGTCGCCGCGATCGATCCCGAGGGTCGTCTCGTCGCGGTGCTCGACGAGACCCGCGCGCAGGCCCGGGCCCGGGTCGTCTTCCTGCCGTCGACCTCCGCCTGAGCGGGTGCACGACCCCGGACGGGTGGCTACTACAGTGGTCGCCGTGCAGCGGTGGAACGGTTTCGACGACATCCCGACGGACCTGGGTCCGACCGTCGTCACGCTCGGCAACTTCGACGGCGTGCACCGCGGACACCGCGAGGTGCTCGCGCGGGTCGTCCGCGAGGCCGCCGACCGGGGGGCCACCCCCGTCGCCGTGACCTTCGAGCCGCACCCCGTCGCGGTGCTCTACCCGGACCGCGCCCCCGAGATGGTGATGTCGGTCGGCCAGCGCCTCGATGCCCTCGCCGACGTCGGTCTCGGGGCCGTGCTCGTCATCGCCTTCACGCGCGAGTACGCCCAGCAGACGCCCGAGGAGTTCGTCGAGACGACCTTCGTCGAGGCGCTCGGGGCGTGCGCGGTGGTCGTCGGCAAGGACACCCGCTTCGGGGTGCGCAACTCCGGTGACGTGCAGACCCTGCGCGAGCTCGGGGCGGTGCACGGCTTCGAGGTGATCGCCCTCGACGACATCGGTGAGGGCGCCCGGTGGAGCTCGACCCAGCTGCGGTCCGAGCTGCTCGACGGGGCGGTGAGCCACGCCGCCGAGATCCTCGGTCGTCCGCACCAGGTCGCGGGACGGGTCGTCCACGGCGACCACCGCGGCCGTGAGCTCGGCTACCCGACTGCGAACCTCAGCCAGGACCACGAGGGCCTCGTCCCCGCTGACGGGGTGTATGCCGGGTGGCTGGTGCGCCACGACCTGCCCGCCGACGCCCCGGACCGCACCCTGCCGGCCGCGATCTCCGTCGGGACCAACCCGACCTTCGACGGGACCCAGCGCCGGGTCGAGGCCTACGTGCTCGACCGCACCGACCTCGACCTCTACGGCGAGCGGGTCGCCGTCGAGTTCGTCGAGCACCTGCGGCCCACCCTGAAGTTCGACGGGATGGACAGTCTCGTCGTGCAGATGCGCGAGGACGTGGCCCGGTGCCGCGAGATCCTCTCCTCGATCGTCCCCTCGTAGCCGCGCCCCGGACGGCCGGGCGATCGTGGCTGCGGACCGACCTCGGGCTGTTCATCGGGGCGGCCGGGCTCTCCCTCGTCGGGGTCGTGCTCATCTGGTCCTCGACCCGGGCCGACCACGGGGCCTCGCTCGCCCTCAAGCAGCTCGTCGCCGTCGCGATCGGCATGGGTGGGGCGTTCGTCGTCGCGCGGCTCGACGTGCGGGTGCTCCGGGCCCTCGCGCCCGCCGTCTACGTCCTCGCCGTCGTGGGCCTGGCTGCCGTGCTCTCGCCGCTCGGCTCGACGGTCAACGGGTCGCGCTCGTGGATCCGTCTCCCGGGGGGCTTCACCCTCCAGCCGTCCGAGCTGATGAAGGTCGCGCTCGCGGTGGGACTGGCGATGCTCCTCGCGGACCGGGCCGACCGGGGGCTCGTGCAGCGCCACCGCGACGTCGTGCTCGCCTGGGTGCTGGCCGGCATCCCGATCCTGCTCGTGCTCGCCCAGCCCGACCTCGGGTCGGCGCTCGTCCTCGTCGCCATGGCGGTCGTCATCATCGCGGCCGCTGGCGCGCCCCGGCTGTGGACCGTCGCGGTGGTCGTCGCCGGGGTCGCCGGGGTGGCCGCGGCCTTCTTCACCCCGGTGCTCAGCGGCTATCAGCGCAACCGCCTGCGCGCCTTCCTCGACCCCAGCCTCGACCCGCAGGGGATCGGCTACCAGACCCGGCAGGTGCGCATCGCGATCGCCTCCGGCGGGCTCGACGGTGAGGGACTCTTCCATGGCAGCCAGACCCAGACGGGGCGGATCCCCTTCCAGGAGACCGACTTCGTCTTTTCCGTCGCGGGCGAGGAGCTCGGCTTCGTCGGCGCCCTCGGGATCATCCTGCTCATCGGCTTCATCGTGGCTCGGGCGGCCGTCGTCGCGCGTCGGGCGGACACCTTCGGCCGTCTCGTCGCCATCGGCGTCGCGGTGTGGCTCGGGGTGCAGGCCTTCGAGAACATCGGGATGAACCTCGGGCTCGTGCCCGTCACCGGCCTGCCGCTGCCGTTCGTCTCCTACGGCGGCTCGTCGATGATCGCGGCCTGGCTGGCGGTCGGGCTCGTCGGCGCGGTGTCCGCCTCCTCGACGCGACCCGGGCACGGACGATAAGTTACTGACGGGTCACGGTGCGGTGTCCATCCGGGCGCGGTCGTGGTCCCCGGCCCCGATGAATGGCATCATCCGGGGCAGGGCAGCGGTCCGCCACGCCGAGGACGGACCGCCGCAGCGACGAAGGAGTCCGAATGCCCCTGCACGCCGTGGCCGACCGCACCGTCAACCAGCGAGTGCTCGACGACCGAGCGCCGAGTGTCGGCGCCCTCTTCCGGGACCGCGTCGCGCGCACCCCGGACTCTCCGGCATACCTCTCGTTCAAGGACGGCGGCACCGAGCTGGTGACGCTCACCTGGCGCGAGACCGACGCCGTCGTCCGTGCGTGGGCGGCCGGGCTGATCGGCCTCGGGATCATGCCCGAGGACCGGGTCGCCATCGCGTCGACGACCCGTGTCGAGTGGGTGCTCGCCGACCTCGCGATCATCTGCAGCGGTGGGGCCACGACGACGGTCTACCCGACGACGATCGCCGACGACGTCGCCTACATCCTCGCCGACTCCGAGAGCGGCATCGTCTTCGCCGAGGACGAGGCGCAGGTCGCCAAGCTGAGCGAACGACGCGCCGACCTCCCCGGCGTGCGCCAGGTGATCGCGCTCACCGGGCCCGGCAGCGAGGACGGCTGGGTGATCACGACCGACGAGCTGGCGGCCCGGGGCCGGGAGCTGCTCGAGGCGAGCCCGACCGCGGTCGACGACCGGATCGACGCGCTCCGCCCCGACAGCCTCGCCGTCATCATCTACACCTCCGGCACGACCGGCCGGCCCAAGGGCGTGCGGCTCGTGCAGGACAGCGTCGTCTACGAGGGCGCGACCGCCGAGGCGTCGGGCACCCTCAACGAGGACGACGTCCAGTACCTCTGGCTCCCGCTCTCGCACGTCTTCGGCAAGATGCTGCTCGCCACCGGCCTGCAGCTCGGCTTCCCGACCGCGATCGACGGGCGGGTCGACAAGATCGTCGAGAACCTCGCCATCGTCAAGCCGACCTTCATGTGCGGCCCGCCCCGGATCTTCGAGAAGGTCCACGGCCGGATCGCGCTGATGTTCGCCCAGGAGACCGGCGTGAAGAAGTCACTCGTCGACTGGGCCCTCGGCGTCGGCGCCCAGGTCCGTGACGTCCGCGAGCGCGGGGAGTCGCCGGGGGCGCTGCTCGGGGTCCAGTACGCGCTCGCCGACCGGCTCGTCCTCGCCAAGGTGCGGGAGCGCTTCGGCGGCCGGATGCGGGTCATGCTCAGCGGCTCGGCGCCGCTCAACTCCGACGTGGCCCGGTGGTTCGGCTCCGTCGGGCTGCTCGTCGTCGAGGGCTACGGCCTCACCGAGAGCTCCTCCGGCACGACGGTGAGCAGCTCCGACCCCGGTGCCTACGTCTTCGGCTCGTGCGGCTGGCCGATGCCGGGCACCGAGGTCCGGATCGCCGAGGAGGACGGGGAGATCCTCATCAAGGGTCCCGGCGTCATGACCGGCTACCACAACAACCCCGAGGCGACGGCCGAGGTGCTCACCGAGGACGGCTGGTTCAGCACCGGCGACATCGGCCACCTCGACGAGCGCGGCTTCCTCTACGTCACCGACCGCAAGAAGGACGTCTTCAAGACCTCCGGGGGCAAGTTCATCGCCCCGTCGGCCATCGAGGCCCGGTTCAAGGGACAGTGCCCCTTCGTCAGCCAGTTCCTCGTCCACGGCGCCGGGCACAACTACGCGACCGCGCTCGTCACGCTCGACCCCGACGCGATCACTGCGTGGGCCGCGACCTCGGGGATGGCCGGGCAGTCGTATGCCGAGATCGCCGCCTCCCCGCAGGCCCGGGCGCTCGTGCAGCACTACGTCGACGAGCTCAACGCCGGCCTCAACCGCTGGGAGACGATCAAGAAGTTCACCATCCTCGACCACGACCTCACCGTCGAGGACGGGGACCTCACGCCGAGCATGAAGCTGCGCCGCAAGGTCGTCACCGACAAGCACCGCGCCGAGCTCGACGCCCTGTACGAGGGTTCCTGACAGCCCTGACCACACGAGAGGCCCGCGCGTCGGGCTCGGGGGCCCAGCGGCATACGGGCTCGGCGGTGATCGTCACCTACGATGGGGCGCATGTCCGGTGAGTCCCTGTTCAGTGCCCTCGAGCCCCTCCTGGAGCGGGTGAACAAGCCCATCCAGTACGTCGGGGGCGAGCTCAACTCCACCGTCAAGGACTGGAACGTCGGTGGTCACGGCCCCGCGGGCGAGGACCTCACGACGCGGTGGACGCTGATGTACCCCGACGCCTACGAGGTCGGGGTGCCCAACCAAGGCGTCATGATCCTCTACGAGGTCCTCAACGAGCGGGCGGACGCGCTCGCCGAGCGGACGTATGCCGTGTGGCCCGACATGGAGGCCGAGCTGCGGGCCGCGGGCCTGCCGCAGTTCACCGTCGACGGCCACCGGGCGGTGCGCGACTTCGACCTCTTCGGGCTGTCCTTCTCCACCGAGCTCGGCTACACCAACATGCTCACGGCCCTCGACCTCGCCGGGATCCCGTTGCACAGCGCCGACCGCGGTGTCGATGACCCGATCGTCATCGCCGGCGGCCACGCCGCCTTCAACCCCGAGCCGGTCGCCGACTTCATCGACGCCGCCATCGTGGGCGACGGCGAGCAGGCCGTGCTGACCGTCACCGACATCGTGGGGGAGTGGAAGGCCCAGGGCCGCCCCGGCGGGCGCCGCGAGGTGCTGCTGCGCCTGGCCCGCACCGGCGGCGTCTACGTGCCCGCCTTCTACGACGTGTCCTACCTGCCCGACGGACGGATCCAGCGCGTTGCGCCCGCGGCCGACGCGGGTGGCGTGCCGTGGCGCGTGTCGAAGCACACCGTGATGGACCTCGACGCGTGGCCCTACCCGAAGCAGCCGCTGGTGCCGCTCGCGGAGTCGGTGCACGAGCGGATGTCGGTGGAGATCTTCCGCGGCTGCACCCGCGGCTGCCGCTTCTGCCAGGCGGGGATGATCACCCGGCCGGTGCGCGAGCGATCCATCACCGGCGTCGGCGAGATGATCGAGCGCGGCCTGGCCGCAACGGGATTCGAGGAGGTGGGCCTGCTCTCGCTCAGCTCGGCCGACCACTCCGAGATCGCGGAGATGACCAAGGGCCTGGCCGACCGCTACGAGGGCACCCAGACCGGGCTGTCGCTGCCGTCGACCCGCGTCGACGCCTTCAACATCGACCTCGCCAACGAGCTGACCCGCAACGGTCGCCGGTCGGGGCTGACGTTCGCCCCCGAGGGCGGGTCCGAGCGGATCCGCAAGGTGATCAACAAGATGGTGTCCGAGGAGGACCTCATCAAGACCGTCGCCGCTGCCTACGGCGCCGGGTGGCGCCAGGTGAAGCTCTACTTCATGTGCGGTCTGCCCACCGAGACCGACGAGGACGTCCTCCAGATCGCGGACCTCGCCAAGAAGGTCATCGAGACGGGTCGCCAGGTCTCCGGGCGTCGCGACATCCGGTGCACGGTCTCGATCGGTGGTTTCGTGCCGAAGCCGCACACCCCGTTCCAGTGGACCTCGCAGCTGGGCGCCGAGGAGACCGACGCGCGGCTGGCCAAGCTGCGTGACGCGATCCGTACCGACAAGCGCTACGGCAGCTCGATCGGGTTCCGCTACCACGACGGCAAGCCCGGCATCGTCGAGGGCCTGCTCTCGCGCGGTGACCGCCGCGTCGGCCGCATCATCGAGCAGGTCTGGCGCGACGGGGCCCGCTTCGACGGCTGGAGCGAGCACTTCTCCTACGACCGGTGGATGGCCGCGGCCGACACCGCCCTGGCCGACCTGCCCGTCGACGTCGCCTGGTACACGACGCGCGAGCGCGGCCAGGCCGAGGTGCTCCCGTGGGACCACCTGGACTCGGGCCTGGACAAGGAATGGCTCTGGGAGGACTGGCAGGACGCCCTCGACGAGACCGAGGTCGAGGACTGCCGCTGGACGCCGTGCTTCGACTGCGGTGTCTGCCCCCAGATGGGGACCGACATCGAGATCGGGCCGACGGGCAAGGTGCTGCTGCCGCTCACCGTGCTCGGCTCGGGTCGCGAGAGCCTGCTCGAGCACCAGCACTGACCGGGGGCCCCGAGGCGTTGTGATCTCACGCGGGCCGTGGACAAGGGGCCGCGATCGCAGCGGCTGGGTCGAGCCGGGCTGCGACCGTGGCTCTTTGTGGTGCCGCCGGGATGTGCAGCCACCCGGGTCAGCCGGTGACGACGAGCTCCTGCCGCATGCCGTTGGCGTAGTGGTTCTTGAGGTTGCACACGAGCTCGTAGCGTCCCGGGGCGAGGGTGACGGTGACCCACCCGACGGCGCCGGACGCGATGCCCTCGCCGGATCCGGAGGCGCACGTGGTCGAGGACTCGCCGAGGCTGCCGGCCTCGTCGACCTTGCCGTCGGACCCGACGACGCGCTGACCCGCGGACGCACCCTTCGCGAGCGGGAGCACGACGACCTCGTGGAGGCGCCAGCCGCGGTTCTCGACGACGAGCGACACCTTCCCGGCGGGCACGCTCGCCGGCTGGGCGATCAGCTGCATGGGGACGTTGGTCGGCGCGTCGCCCATCATCATCCCGGTCATGCCCACGTCGCCGAGGCTGACGGTCACTCGCGTGCCGGGCAGCCCGGTCGGCGCCGCGCAGAACAGGTCCGGCGTCTGGTTGCCGCCCATCATCGCGCCGTTCTGGGCCCCTGGTGCCCCCGGCTCGGTCGCGGTCGAGCACCCGGCCAGCAGGGCGCCGGCCGTGGCGAGGATGAGGAGAGCACGGGTCACGGGGGCGAGACGGGTCAGCGGGGGAAGGTGTGGCACCGTCCGAGCGTACGCCCCCGGGGGTATGCCGCGAACCACGCCAGAAGGCCGGCCCGGTCCCCGAGGGCTACCGCCGTCACGGGGTGGCAGAGAGGACGCGGTCGGCCAGGGGAAGGTTACGGCCCAGGCGCACGAGCGCGATGACCGGCCGTTGGAGGACGAGCCACCCGACGCCGGACACGAGGCCACCGAGGACGAGTCCCACGATCACGTCGTGTGGGTAGTGAGCGCCCACGTAGACACGAGTTGCAGCCATGAGCAGGGCTGCACCTGCTGCCACGAGGCCCAGGCGACGCGAGACGAGAAGCAGGCCGACGGTTGCCGCCCCGGCCATGACGGCGTGGTCGGAGGGGAACGACCAGTCTGCGGTGCGGTCGACCAGCACGAGGGCGGAGGGGTGAACGGCATACGGCCGCAGCTCGCCGACCGCCGCCGCGACCGGCTGGTTCACGCCGACGGCGATGATGGTGCCCAGCCCGGCCCAGACCGCCACGGCCAGCTGCCGGTCACCCGCTGCGCGTCGGCGGGCCACACCGAGCAGGATGAGCCCGGCGAAGACGGCGAGGCCGTACGTGGCGTAGACGGTGGCCGGTGCGTGCAGCCAGCCCGAGGAGCGTGCGACGTCGTTCACGTGGAGAAAAAGGGCGTCGCTGAGGTCGAGCAGGGAGTTCACGGAGTCCTTACGGGCGTGGGGGGACGTTCGTGCGTGAGACGCACACGCCGCGGTCGGGACTCACTGTGGCGACCGGTTCTGGGAGAATTCTGAGAGGCGCGACCGTCGGGGTCAGACGGGGTAGCCGACGTGCGCGAGGGCCTGGCGCACGAGGACACCGTGCGACCCGGTCATCTCGCCGCGCACCGCGATCGAGGCGGCCTCCTCCGGCGTGACCCAGGAGAGGTCGAGGGCGTC
>JBDSSS010000155.1:0-4720 GCA_039928615.1 Terracoccus sp.
CCTCGGCGGCCTCGGCGGCCTCGGCGCTGCGCCGCGCCACCCGCTCGACCCGGGCCGCCTCGTCGAGCGCGCGCGAGGTGAGGAGCGGGTCCGGGCGCAACAGACGGTTGATGACGAGCAGCGAGACGGCGAAGCCGGCGAGGGAGAAGACGAAGGAGCCGACGAGGTCGGGCAGCCCGACGAGCTGCGCGAAGGACCGCCCCGGCCCCACGAGGTTGGGCCCGAGGACCGACCCGATCGTCGTGGCCCAGACCACGAGGGACAGGTCGCGCCCGCGGCGCTGCTCCCCCGCGAGGTCGGCAGCGGCATACCTCGCCTGGCCGTTGGCGCTCGTGCCGCCACCGAAGAGGAGCATGCCCAGCAGCATGAGCGGGAAGGACCGCGCGACCGCTGCGGTGACGACGAGGGCTGCGCCGACCATCGCGAGGGCGAGCCCGAGCTGGAGGCCGAGGCTGCGGCCCCGGGCCGCCATGACGCGGGCGACGGGGATCGAGATGAGCGCGCCACCGAGGACCTGGAAGGTCGTGCCGAGGCCGGCGAGGGCATCGGTCCCGGACAGCTCGGCGGCGAGCAGGGCCCCGACGGCGACCCCGCTCGCCATGCCGAGACCGCTGAGGATCTGGGAGAGGAAGAGGGTGCGGATGACGCTGCGCTGCAGGGTCGCCCGGTCGGCAGGCGCCTCAGTGACGACGGTCTCGCTCATTCGACGTGGCGGCGCGAGGTGATGACGCGGAAGCGGTTCGCGACAAAGGCGGCGTCGGTGTAGGCGGCGTTGGCCGCCGGGTTGGCACCAGTGCCGTGCAGGTCGGAGAAGGCTGCGGTCTGGTTGACGAAGACCTGGCCGGTGAGGTTCTCCGAGAGCGCGACCCCGCCGTCGGCCGCCGCGTCGCGCGCCTGCTCGAGGACGTCCTCGCTCGTCGAGTAGACGGCCGCGGTCATCGCACCGTGCTCGCGCGCGGTGTCGGCAAGCTGGGCGAGCGACTGCTGCGTCGAGGCGGTGCGGATGAGGAAGCCGACGGGGCCGAAGCACTCCTGCGTGTAGACGTCCTCGCGGCTGACGTCGACGGCGACGAGGCCGGGAGCGCGGACGACCGCGTCGGGCCAGCTCGGGTGCTCGACCCGACGGGAGGCGAGCACGACCCGGCCGTCGGCGCCGGCGGCGAGCGCCTCGAGCGTCTCGGCGTTGGCGCGCACCTGGTCGTTGACGGTCGCACCGAGCAGCTCGACGGCCCTGGCGTCGTCGCCGGTCAGGCGCATCACCGCGCCGGCGAGACGGTCGGCGAGCTCCTCGAAGCTGAGGTGCCCCTCGTCGGTGTCGATGCCGTCGGTCGGGACGTAGAGGTTCTGGGGCGCCGTGCACATCTGGCCGGAGTAGAGGGTGAGTGAGAAGGCGAGGTTGCCGAGCAGACCCTTCAGGTCGTCGGTCGAGTCGAGCACGACGCTGTTGAGGCCCGCCTTCTCCGTGTAGACGAGGGTGCCGTTGGCGGCGGCCGCCTCCTCCAGCCAGCCACCGAAGCCGGGGCCACCCGTGTAGTCGACGATCGCGACCTCGTCCCGCTCGGCGAGCGTCCGGGCCAGGCCCTGCCCGTCCTCCTCGGCGGCGAGCTGGACCAGGGCCGGGTCGAAGCCGGCCTCGGCGAGCACCGTCCGAGCGACCTCGACGGAGATCGCGAGGGGAAGCACGGCGCGGGGGTGCGGCTTGACGACGACCGCGTTGCCGGTGACGAGGGAGGCGAAGAGGCCGGGGTAGGCGTTCCACGTCGGGAAGGTGTTGCAGCCGATGACGAGGGCGACCCCCCGGGGGACGATGCGGTAGTCCTTGCGCATCCGGGTCGGGGCGGGGTTGCCAGCCCGGTCCTTGCCCGGCTTCTCCCAGAGCACGGTCTCCGGCACCCGCTCCTGCTCGACGAGGCCGGCGGCGACGGCCTCGAGGGCCCGGTCCTGCGCGTGGGCCCCGCCGGCCTGGAAGGCCATCACGAAGGGCTGGCCGGAGGTGTGCATGACGGCGTTGGCGAGCTCGAAGGATCGCGCGTTGATCCGGTCGATGATCTCCACGCAGACCGCGGCGCGCACGGCGGCGCCCGCGTCGCGCCACGCACGCATGGCCGCGCGGGCCGCGGCGAGACCGGAGTCGAGGTCGAGCGCCGGGTAGGTGACCCCGAGGGTCGGCCCGTAGGGCGAGACCTCGCTCCCGACGACGGTGCCGTCGGTCGCCTGACCGGAGAGAGCGGCATACGCCGTGCCGAGGTGCGCCTCATGCGCCGCGAGCCCGTCGGCGGCCGCGGTCTCACCGTAGACGCGCGGGCTCGGCGACTCGGGGTAGCGGGAGTACCAGGAGCGGGCGGCCAGGGCCTGACGGATCTCGTCGAGGACGGTGGCGTGGGCGTCGAGGAGCGGGTGGGCGGGCGTCGTTGCCGGAGCGGTCACGGGTCGATGCTAGCCCGGGCAGGGGCGCTCCCGGCGCGGCCCCGAGGGGTGCCGCCGGGCCCGACGGGGCAGGATGAGGAGCATGGTCGACGCCGTGCAGCCGAGGGAGCCCCACACCGTGGACGAGGCCGAGGGCCGCCCGCCACTCGGGGTGGTCGGCGTCGTCGGAGCCGGAGCCATGGGGGTCGGGATCGCCCAGGTGGCGGCCACTGCGGGACACCCGGTCGTGCTCGTCGACGCGGCCCCGGGAGCCGGCGCGGCCGGCCTCGAGCGGCTCCGCGGCGCCCTCGACCGTCTCGTCGAGCGGGGGCGCCTGACCCCCGAGGACGCTGCTGCCACCGCTGGCCGGGTGCGCGCCGTCGACGAGGTCACCGACCTGCCCGAGTGCGCCCTCGTCGTCGAGGCCGTCCCCGAGGACCTCGCGCTCAAGCGGGAGGTCTTCGCGGCCCTCGCCGCCCACCAGCCGGCCAGCACCCTGCTCGCGACGAACACGTCGAGCATCGACGTGACCGCGATCGCCGACGCCGTGACCGACCCGGAGCGCGTGCTCGGCCTGCACTTCTTCAACCCGCCCCCGGCCATGCGACTCGTCGAGGTCGTCCACGGCGCAGCGACGTCGCCGGCGATCGCGGCCCACGCCGCGGGCCTCATGCTCACGTGGGGCAAGACACCCGTGCGGTGCGCGTCGACGCCGGGCTTCATCGTCAACCGGGTGGCCCGGCCCTTCTACGGCGAGGCCCAACGGGTCGTCGAGAGCGGGCTCGCCGACGCGGCGACGGTCGACTGGATCCTCCGCGAGCGTGGGGGTTTCCCGATGGGCCCGCTCGAGCTCACCGACCTCATCGGCCAGGACGTCAACCTCGCCGTCGGCACCTCCGTCTGGGAGCAGACCGGCCGCGACGAGCGCTATGCCCCCACCGACTTCCAGCGTCGGCTCGTCGCCGACGGGCGGCTCGGTCGCAAGACGGGCTCGGGCGTCTTCGCGTATGCCGCTGACGGCACCCCCGCGCCCCGCTCCCCCGACCTGGCCCTCGCCGACCGGCTCGTCGGAGGACCGGTCGTCACCGATCCGCTCGCCCGGACGCTCGCGATGCTCGTCAACGAGGCGGTCGACCTCGTCGCGCGCGGCGAGGCGTCCGCCGAGGACGTCGACACGGCGATGCGGCTCGGCACCCGATACCCGCGGGGACCGGTCGAGTGGGGACGCGAGATCGGCTTCGACGTCGTGGCCGCCCAACTGCTCGAGCTCGACGCCGCCCATCCGGGTGGTCGCTACCGCCCCAGCCCGGCGCTCACCGACGGGAGCCTGCGGTGATCGTGGAGTTCCGCCCCGCCGCGCGGGAAGTGGGCACTCGACGGGGGGTGGGGGCAGCAGACGACGGCGCGCCCCGTCCCACGAAGTCGTGGGGCGGGGCGCGCCGTCGGGACGTGCTGGGAGGTGGTCAGCGCGAGGTGCGACGGCTGCCCGAGCGGGAGCCGGCCGAGAACGCCGCGGCGCCACCGGAGGACGAGGTCGAGTAGATCGTGGCGGACCCGCCACGACCCGAGCCGCCACCGGAGCGACCGGAGCTGCTGCGGCCGGAGCCACCCTCTGACGCCTGGCCGGAACGACCGCGTCCGCGGCCACCCTCGGCCGGACGGCCGGAGCCCGCGCCAGAGCCGCCACCGGAACGAGCGCCGGAACGGCCCGCACCGGAGCCGCCGCGCGGACGACCGGCGCCGCCGGAGCGACCCCGGCCACCGCCGCCGCCGGTGGAGGCCGGGGCCTCCTCGCGGACGAGCCCACCGGCATACGACCGCTCACCGGGAGCGATCTCGGCGAGCAGCGGGTGCCCGATCTGGACGCGGGTGGTCGTCGGCTTGATGCCGGCCTTGCGGGTGAGGTCACGCACATCGCGCACCTGCTCGTCGAGCATCATCGTGATGACGGTGCCGTCGGCGCCGGCGCGGGCGGTGCGGCCCGAGCGGTGCAGGTAGGCCTTGTGCTCGACGGGCGGGTCGGCGTGGATGACGAGCGCGACGTCGTCGACGTGAATGCCGCGGGCGGCGATGTCCGTCGCGACGAGCGTCTGGGCCCGGCCCGAGTGGAAGTCGTCCATGTTGCGCGTGCGCGCACCCTGGCTGAGGTTGCCGTGCAGCTCGACGGCCGGAACTCCCGAGGCGTTGAGCTGCTTGGCAAGCTTCTTGGCGCGGTGCTTCGTGCGGGTGAACACGACGGTGCGGCCGGGCGCGGCGGTGAGGTCGAGCAGGACCGGCAGGTGCGCGTCGTTGGCGACGTGGAGCACGTGGTGGG
>JBDSSS010000156.1:0-16047 GCA_039928615.1 Terracoccus sp.
GGCCCGCCGGGGCTCCGGTCTCGGCGGCTTCCTCGCCCGCCGGGCCCTCGCCGGCGTCTTCCTCGTCGTCGGCATCACCCTCGTCGCGTTCCTGCTCACGCACGTCGTGCCGGGCGACCCCGCCGCGGCGGCCCTGGGCCAGCGGGCGATCGAGGACCCGGCGACGGTGGCCGCCTTCCGGGCGAAGTACGGCCTCGACCTGCCGCTGTGGCAGCAGTACCTCGCCTACCTCGGCAACCTGCTCCACGGCGACCTCGGCATCTCCCAGCAGACCCGCCGGCCGGTCCTGACCGACCTGCTCGAGTACCTGCCGCCGACGATCGAGCTGGCGCTCGTGGCCATCGTCATCTCGCTCGTCGTCGGGGTGGCGATGGGCACCGTCGCCGCGCTCAACCGGGACCGCTGGCCCGACCAGCTGATCCGGGTCGTCAGCCTCACGGGCGTCTCGGTCCCGACGTTCTGGCTCGCGCTCACGGCGTCGCTGATCTTCTCGGTCAAGCTCGGCTGGTTCAGCTCCACCGGCCAGCTCGACCCCGGATACCCGGCGCCGCCCACGGTCACCGGGCTGATCCTCGTCGACTCACTCGTTGACAACGACCCGTTCACCTTCCAGATGGCGCTGCATCACATCCTGCTGCCGGCCCTCGTCCTGTCCGCCTACACCGTCGGGCTGATCACCCGGTTCACCCGGGCGAGCGTCCTCGAGGTGATGGGCAACGACTACGTGCGGGCGGCGAACGCCAAGGGCCTGCCGCGGCGCACGGTCATCCTGCGGCACGTGCTGCGACCGGCGATGGTCCCGATCATCACCGTGTCGGGGCTCGCCTTCGGGTCCCTGCTGTCCGGGACGGTGCTCGTGGAGTCGATCTTCTCGTGGCCCGGGCTGGGCCAGTACGCCTACAAGTCCTCGCTCGCCCTCGACCTGCCGGCGGTGATGGGAGTGTCCGTCACGGTGGCCGTCGTCTACGTCGTCATCAACCTGCTCATCGACGTCCTCTACGGCGTCATCGACCCGAGGATCCGGATCTCATGAGCACCCAGAGCGACGCGCGGGACGTGCCCGCGACGGGTCGGGAGTCGGGTCGGGAGTCAGCGCAGGGGAGCGGCCAGGGCAGCGGTCTGCGGTCCCGGTGGCGCTCGCGCTCGCGCGCCTCGGGGTCGGGCCGGTCGCCGTGGAGCCGCCCGCTCGCCGTCATCGGGAGCGTCGTCATCGTCGCCTGGGTGCTCGTGGCCCTGCTCGCTCCGGTCATCGCACCCCACGACCCGAACGCCCAGGACTTCCCCCGCCTGCTGCCGCCCGGGGGCGGCACGCTGCTCGGCACCGACGGTCTCGGCCGAGACATCCTCAGCCGGATCATCTACGGCACCCGGATCACGCTGCCCCTCGCGGTCCTGCTCGTCGCCCTCTCGACGGCGGTCGGCACCGTCCTGGGCTCGATCGCCGGCTACTTCGCGGGGTTCGCCGACACCGTCGTGATGCGCCTGGCCGACCTCGTCTTCGCCTTCCCCGGCATCATCCTCGCCATGGCGGCCGCGGCCGCCCTGGGGCCGGGCCTGCGCAACGCCGTGCTCGCCCTCGTCATCGTCATGTGGCCGTCCTACGCCCGGGTCGTGAGATCGATGCTGCTCGGTCTGCGCGAAGCCGAGTTCGTCTCCGCGACGAGGCTGCTCGGTGCGTCCGCTCGCCGGACGCTCGCGGTCGACCTCCGTCCCAACATCGCCGGGCCGGTGCTCGTGCTCGCCGCACTGGAGGTGGGCAACGCCGTGCTGCTGCTCTCGGGGCTGTCCTTCCTCGGCCTCGGCGCGCAACCGCCGGACCCGGAGTGGGGCGCGATGGTCTCGGAGGGCGCTCGCAACTTCGACGCCTGGTGGATCGGTGTCTTCCCGGGCCTGGCGATCCTCAGCGTGGTGCTTGCCTTCAACTTCCTCGGGGACACCCTGCGCGACGCGCTCGACCCCCGCACCGCCCGAGCGCTCAAGGGGACCCCATGACGGCCCGCACCTCGCAGCGACCGGTCGACCCGTCCGCCCCGTCCGGCGCCGTCCTGCGGGCCGAGGGGCTGCGCGTCGTCCTGCCCGGCGGGCTCACGCCGGTCGACGGCATCGACCTCGTCGTCGCCCCGGGCGAGGTCGTCGGCCTCGCGGGGGAGTCGGGCAGCGGCAAGACGCTGACGGCCCTGTCACTCTTCGGGCTGCTCCCGCACGGGGCGCACACCGAGGGCCGCCTCGAGGTGGGTGGGCGCGACGTGCTCGCGATGCGCCCCAAGGCGCTGCGGGCCCTGCGCGGCGACGAGGTCTCGATGGTCTTCCAGGACCCGATGACCTCGCTGCACCCGATGCTGACGATCGGCCGCCAGGTCACCGAGCACCTTCGTCACCACCACGGCACGAGCCGCGCGGCGGCGCGCGCCCGCGCGGTGGAGCTGCTCGGGCAGGTCCGCATCCCCGATCCCGACCGTGCCCTCGGCGCCTACCCCCACCAGCTCTCCGGCGGGATGCGCCAACGGGCCGCCATCGCGATCGCGCTCGCCTGCTCACCGTCGCTGCTCGTCGCCGACGAGCCGACGACGGCGCTCGACGTGACGGTGCAGGCCGGGATCCTGCGGCTGCTCGACCGACTCCGCCGTGAGGAGGGCCTCAGCATCCTGCTGATCACCCACGACCTCGGGGTGATGGGCGCGCTGACCGACCGCCTCGCGGTGATGTATGCCGGTCGCATCGTCGAGACCGGACCGACCCGCGCGCTGCTGTCGGACCCCCGCCACCCCTACACCCGTGGCCTGCTCGACTCCCTGCCGAGCACCGAGACCGGCTCCGACCCGTCGGCCGGGTCGCGGCGCGAGGCGCCACTGCTGGCCATCCCGGGGTCGGCGCCCCAGCTGACGATGGTCCCCCCCGGCTGTCCGTTCCACCCCCGATGCGCCCACGCCGAACCCTCCTGTCGCACCGACCGGCCGCTCCTGCGGCCCGTCGCAGGACCGGCCACCGATCACGTCGGGGCAGCAGCAGCCGGGCGGCTCCTCGCGTGCCCCGTCGACCCCTTCGCCGACGCGCAGGACACGAGCGGCGACGCGAGCGATGACACGAGCGATGACACGAGCGACGACACGACGGAGGTGCGGCGATGACCGTGGTGACGGTGCGCGACGCCGAAGTCGTCTACCACCGGCGGGGCCAGACGGTCCGGGCCGTGGCCGGGGCGAGCCTCACCGTCGAGCGCGGTGAGGTGGTGGGCCTCGTGGGGGAGTCCGGCTGCGGCAAGTCGACGCTGGCCAAGGCCATCCTCGGGCTCGTCCCGCTCGCGTCCGGCTCCGTGGAGTTCGAGGGTCGGCCGGTCGAGGCCCTGGGGCGAGCGGCCCGACCGCAGGCTCTGCGTGGCATGCAGATGATCTTCCAGGACCCCTACTCCTCGCTCAACCCGCGCCGCCGCGTCGGCGACCAGATCGCCGACGGCATCGAGCTCGGGGCCGGCGAGAAGGTCAGGGGCGCCGAGCAGCGGGCGCTCGTCGCCGAGCTGCTCGATCGGGTCGGTCTCCCGACGGAGTTCGCCCGCCGCTACCCGCACGAGTTCTCCGGGGGGCAGCGCCAGCGCATCGCCATCGCCCGGGCGCTCGCGGCCAAGCCGCGGCTCATCGTGGCCGACGAGGCGATCTCGGCCCTCGACGTCTCGGCCCAGGCCTCGATCGCGAACCTGCTCGCCTCGCTCGTCGCCGACCTCGGGATGGGGCTGCTGTTCATCTCCCACGACCTCGGCATCGTCCGCCAGCTCAGCGACCGGATCGCCGTGATGTACCTCGGTGAGATCGTCGAGTCGGGTCCGGCGGACGCGGTGTGGAGCCGCTCCGCCCACCCCTACGGCCGAGCCCTCATCGGGGCGATCCCGTCGATCTCGGGAGGTGGTCTGCCCGAGGACCTGCCCGGTGACGTGCCGGACCCTGCGTCACCGCCCCCGGGGTGCCGCTTCCACCCCAGGTGCCCCCGCGCGTTCGCCCCCTGCTCCGTCGAGGTCCCCGCGCTGCTCCCGGTCGCGGACGGTCACCTCGCGGCCTGCCACCTCCACACGGCGGACCACGCGTCGGCAGCCCGACCAGGCTCTGCTGGGATGGCCTCATGACCGACATCGTCGTGACCGACGGCCTCGAGGGCCGCTGGCTCGGGAACGCCCGCATCGTCGACCCGGCGGCGGAGACCACCGAGCCCCGGGCCCTGCTCGTGGAGGGCGGGCGGATCGTCGCCGTCGTGCCCGAGGCGCCGGAGGGCGCAGCGGTGACCGACCTCGGCGGGCGCTTCCTCGCGCCCGGCCTCGTCACGGTCCACACCCACCTGTCGATCGTCTTCCCGTTCAGCGACACCGACGAGGCCGAGGACCCGGCCCTCACCGCGTTCCGCTCCGCAGCCCGGGCCACCGATGCCCTCGAGGCCGGTGCGACGACCGTCCGCTGCGTCCACGAGCAGCACGCCGTCGACGTCACCCTTCGCGAGGCAGACCGGCGCGGCTGGTTCGTCGCCCCGCGGATCCTCGCTGGCGGTCGCGCCCTCTCGGTGCCCGGCGGACACGGCCAGGGCTCCGGGTCGGTGTACTGCGAGGGGCCCGACGCCTTCGAGGCCGCCGCCCGGGCGGAGCTCGAGGCAGGGGCCGACCACGTCAAGATCTTCATCACCGGCGGTCTCGCCCACGCCGGCGAACGGCCGCAGGACCCCGAGATGACCGATGCCGAGGTGCGGGCGGTCGTCCGGGCCGCCACCGACCACGGCACCTACGTCGTCGCGCACGCCGGCCACCACACGGCGATCCGGCGAGCCGTCGACTCCGGGGTGCGCAGCTTCGAGCACGCCTACGTCGTCGACGAGCCGACCGCGCGGCTGCTGGCCCAGCCCGGGATCTTCGTCTCGCCGACGCTCGCGGTGACCCGGTCGCAGGACTGGATGGAGGCGCACGGCTTCGAGCAGCACTCGCGCGACAACGCCCGCCGGGCCGCCGTCGACCACCTCGACAGTGCGCGACGGCTCGTCGCGGCGGGGGTCGCGATCACCAACGGCACCGACATCCCCCCGGGTGACCGCACCGAGGGGACCTCCGCCGTCGTCCGTGAGGCGGAGCTGCTCGTCGAGGCCGGGCTGACGGCGCGCGAGGCGCTGGCCGCGTCGTCGACGACGCCCGCGCGGATGTGCGGCATCGACGCCGAGACCGCCGGGGTGGCCGCCGGTCGCAGCGCCGACCTGCTCGTGCTCGACGCCGACCCGACCCTCGACGTCCTCGCGCTCCGGACGATCCGTGCCGTCGTCTCGCGGGGCCGGGTCGTGCGTGACGACCTCGGTCTGCTCGAGGCACCGAACCCAGGAGGACGACCATGACGACCGTGACCGACGCCGGCCCCGAGAGCGAGCACGCCCGCGTCTGGCACGTGCTCACCGACCTCTACGCGGCCTACCTCGAGGGCGACCGCCCCCGGCTCGAGGACCACCTCGACGTCGGCTGCACGATGTGGGACTCGACGATCCCGGGGCTGCGCACCAAGGAGGACCTCCAGAGCGGTCGCGGCGCCGGCGACTCCGACCCCGACTATCCCTCCCCGATCGGGCTCGAGGCCACCGACCCCGTCGTCGGGCTGCTCAGCGAGGACGCGGCGTGGGAGACCCACCTGCTGACGGCCCGCTTCGAGGACAGGTCCCTCGACGAGCAGCTGCGCTGCACGTCCGTGCTGCGCCGCGACGCCGGGGGCACGTGGCGGGTCGTGCACCACCACGAGGAGATGCTGACCGGGCCCGGCCGCAGCGCCCCCGTGCGGAGGTTGCCGAGCGCCTGAGCCCGGCGAGCGGCATACCGCGGACCCACGTGGACCGAGCCGCGATCAGTCTGCGGATCAGTCTGCACTCGCTGTCGTCAGGGCAGCACCAGGGGCAGACTGATCTGCCGCTTGATTGTGGTGGCGCCGGTATGCCGCTCAGCCGCGGTCCGCGGGTCGGCCGAGCCGGCCACCGAGGACCCGGAGCGGCCCGAGCCCCATCGGTCCGAGGCGCAGCAGCTCGGTGAGGAAGGCCCGCTCGTCCCAGCCGGTCCCGGCCGCGGCCCGCGCCTGCGTCCGGATCGACTCGAACTCCCGGGCTCCCACCCGGAAGGCGAGGGCCTGCCCCGGCCAGCCGAGGTAGCGGTCGACCTCGAAGCGCGCCATCGACGGCCCGAGCCCGGTCACGGCGCGGAGGAAGGAGACGGCGAGCGGCACGGACCAGCGGGTCTCCCCGGCGAGGGCCGCGCCGCCGGCGAGACCGCCGCGGCGTTCTCGCCCGGCGGGGATCGGCAGGTCGAGGTGCAGGCCCATGTCGATGACGATCCGGGCGGCCCGCCACGCCTGGCCGACGAGCATCCCGAGGCGCTCGGCCGGGTCGTCGAGCAGGCCGATCTCGGCGGCCCACGCCTCGGCCCAGTGCGCCCAGCCCTCGGCGTGGCCGTGGACCTCGCACAGGTGGCGCTGCCACGGGTGCAGCCCCGGGGTGGTCATGGCGGTGACGATCTGGGTGTGGTGACCCGGCACGCCCTCGTGGTGCACGGTCGTCGCCTCCCGCCAGGTGCGGGCCCCGACGGCCGGGTCGACCGTCCACCAGACCCGTCCCGGTCGTGCGAGGTCGGCGCCGGGTGGGTCGTAGTACATGACGCCCGACGCGGCGGTCGTCATCCGGCACTCCGGGACCGTGTGCGGCGGGGCCGGGAGGTCGAGGTGGCGACCGTCGACGTGGTCTGCCACCCGGGCCAACCGCTCGGTGAGCCAGGGCTCGATGTCACCGGTGGGCAGCGACCGAGCGGGGTCGGCGTCGAGCATCCGCACGGCCGCGTCGAAGCCGTCGGGGTGCAGCGCGGTGGCCAGCGCCTCGGCCTCGTCGGCGATCCGGTCGAGCTCGCTCCAGCCCCAGTCGTAGGTCTCGTGCAGGTCGACGTCGCGGCCGAGGAAGGCGCGGGCCGTGCTCGTGTAGAGCCGGACCCCGACGGCGTCCTCGACGCGCGCGACGGGGAGCAGCCGCCGCTCGACGTCGTCGGCGAAGGCGCCCGTGGCCCGGGCCGCCGAGGTCGCCGCGGACCGGGCTCGGTCGGCGAGCCGGTCGGGTGCGTCCGCGACGAGGCGGCCGTAGAAGTCGTCCTGCACCCACCCGCGGCAGCGCGTCGCGATCCCGCTCACCTGCCGGGCGGCGACGACGTGGCCCCGGTCGGCGGATCGGGCGAGGGTGGCGAGGTAGTCGGTGTGGGCCTGCCCGACCCGCTCCAGCGCGTCGAGCACGGTGAGCCAGTCGTCGTCGCTCTCGCGCGGGAGGTGGTCGAAGGTCGACCGGATCGCGTCGACGGGGGTGGCGAGCGGGGCGAGCAGCTGCTCGGTGAAGCCGCACTCGACGAGGTCGATGTCGGAGTCGAGGCGTTCGCCGAGCACGAGCCGCAGCGCTCCGTCGGCGCCGTCGACCGCACCGGTCGCTCTGTCGCCCAGAGCGGTTCGCGCCGTGCGGGCCGCTGCTGCGCGGTCGTCGTAGTCGTCGGGGGACAGTCGCGGCAGCGACCCCGGGAGGTCGAGACCGGCGAGGGTGGCGGCCTGGTGGTCGGTGCGAGCCAGGTGGGCGACGTAACGGTCGGCGACGTCCCAGGCCGAGCCGGGTGCGACGCCGTCTCCCGGGCCGGGTGTCCTCATCGCGCCGTCCCCCGGCGCACCCTCGGCAGCATCTCGGTGCCGAGCAGGCGCAACCCCGTGAGGGAGTCGACTCCGTGTGGGGTGCCGAGCTCGACCCGGTCGGCGCCCGCGTCGAAGAGCGCCTCGACCTGGTCCGCGATGTCCGCCGGGGTGCCGGCGAAGGCGAAGCGGTCGAGCAGGTCGTCGGGCACCGCGCGGCCGGCGGCGTCGTGGTCGCCCGCGCTCACCGCCGCGCCGATCCGGTGCCGCACGTCGTCGGGCACGGTCACCGTCGGGTCCAGCCCCGCGACGACGTCGAGGTAGAGCGCCACCTCCCGGCGGGCCAGGGCGCGGGCCACCTCACGGTCGGGGTCACAGACCGTGACGGCGCCCACGACGACGCGGGTGGGGGAGTCGCCGAGCCAGCCGCGCATCGTCGTCGCCATGTCGGGGTTGGCGCTCCCGCCGATCTTGACCTCCTCGGCGGCCTCGCCGGCCCACTGCGCCGTGCGACGACCCCACGTGCCGATGAGCAGGTCGACACCGGCCTCGGGCAGCGGGAACTGGAGACGGACGCCGGGCGGGAGACCGAGCACCGTTCCCTCGTAACCTCCGTCGTCGCCGGCGAGCAGTCGACGAATGATCTCGGCGCTGTCCGCGAGCCGGGCGAGCGGGCGGCTCGCGTCGACCCCGAGCCCGTCGAGCCACGCACCTCGGGCCAGCCCGACGTAGGCCCGGCCCCCGGAGGCGAGGGCGAGGGCGGCGACCTGTCCGGCGATCTCGACGGGGTGGGTGAGGAGCGGGTTCTGGCAGGCCGCGCCGATCCGCACCCGTGTGGTGGCGGCGGCGATCGTCGCGAGCGCGAGGGCCGGCGGCTGGAAGCCCAGGTCGGCGAAGACGCTCACCCCGTCGAACCCGAGGTCCTCGGACGCCCGGGCCAGGGTGGCGTAGGCGGCGGGCGTCTTGTCGGTCTGCAGCGCGACCGACACCTGGCGGGTCGGGTCGAGGTGTCCGGCTGCCATCAGGTGAGCTCGTCGGTCGCGTGCCGGCGCACCGCGCCGCTCTCGATCCGCATGACGAGGCGCTCCTCGGGGTCGGGGCAGGCGACCTCGCAGTCCTGCGACAACCAGTCACCCGGGGCCAGGGCCCGCTGCTTGGCAGGGAGCATGGGCAGCACTGCGGCGAGGGCGTAGAGACAGAAGTGGCCGTCCTCGGGCAGGCGGAGCTGGCTCGAGCGCGTCACCGTGAAGGAGTCACCGGGGCGCAGGCCGCACACGGACCGTCCCTCGATGCGGTCGACGACGACCCGCAGGTCAGCCAGCTCGGTCACGTCGGTCACGTCGGTCTCGTCGGTCTCGTCGGTGGTCACGGTCGGTCGTCCTCCGGTCGGTGGGGCCCGCCGGCCCGGACGAGCCGGTCGGGGGTGAGGTCGTCGAGTGAGGTGCACCCGGTCAGCCCGAGGAGCAGGTCGAGCTCGGCGTGCAGGTTGCGCAGCACCTCGGCGGCGCCCTCGGAGCCGCCGATGGCCAAGCCGTAGACGTGGGGCCGTCCGATCGCCACGGAGCTGGCCCCGAGGCACAGTGCCACGAAAGCGTCTGCACCGCAGCGGATCCCGCCGTCGAAGATCACAGGGGTATCGGGTGACGTCGACCGCACCGCTGCCACCACGTCAGGCAGGGCGTCGAGGGAGGCGATAGTCCGGTCGACCTGACGCCCGCCGTGGTTGGACACGTAGACCACGTCCACGCCGGCATCGACCGCTCGTCGGGCGTCGTCGGGGTGGAGGATGCCCTTGAGGACGATGGGCAGGCTCGTCATCGACCGGAGCCGCGGCAGGTCCGCCCACGTCAGCGACGGTCGGGAGAACACGTCGAGGAAGGTCTCGACCGCGGCTCGGGGCTCGGGCGACCCGAGGTTGTCCCTGGTCCGGCCGGGGTGGTTGCGGCTGAGCGCCAGGAGCGTCGCCACGGCGCCGGGCGTCGGTCTTGGTCGGTCGGTCGTGGGGGTCGGGGCCGCGACGCGCTCGGCGACGAGCCGCCGGACGACGGGGTCGGACGTGTACTGCGCGATGCCCTCGGCGCGCGCGAACGGCAGGTGCCCGAGGTCGAGGTCCCTGGGCCGCCAGCCGAGGTATGCCGTGTCGAGCGTCACGACGACCGCCTCGCTGCCGCACGCCTCGGCACGGCCGACGAGGCTCTCGACGAGGTCGTCGTCGCTGCTCCAGTAGAGCTGGTACCAGTGTGCGGCGCCGTCGAGCTCGGCGGCGATCCGCTCCATCGGGACCGATGCCTGGGTGCTGATGATCTGGGTGACGTCCTGCGCCCGAGCGGCGCGCGCGACCCCGACGTCGGCATCGGCGTGCGCCATCGACAGGACCCCCACGGGGGCCACGAGGAAGGGGCTCGCGTGCCTCCGGCCGAGGAGCTGCACCGACAGGTCACGCTCGGTCGTGTCAACGAGCAGCCGGGGCACGACCTGCCACCGGTCGAACGCGGCCGTGTTGGCGCGGGCGCCGGCCTCGGACCCTGCCGATCCGGCGATGTAGGCGAAAGCCCTGCGGGACAGGTGTTTCCGTGCGACCTCCTCGAGCCGGGTGCCATCGGTCGGCACCACCGGTCGCCGGCCGAACGCACCGGCGCGGTAGATCGCGGCCTGCACGACGCGGCCGACCCCGCCCAGCGGCACACCGCTAGCCGTGTCACTCATGCGCTCACCACCGCACCGCGACGGCGTCGCGCCACCACTGCTCGACCTCGTCGACGGGCTCCGCGGGGGAGCGGCTCCACAGCCGCAGGTAGAGCTCGACGGCGCTGCCTCGGAGGACGTGGTCGCTGGACGCCGACGACCCGACCGCGACGCGCTCGACCGCCGGCGGACGGTCCGGGTGGAGGTCGAGGCGCCACGCGAGGGGACCGTCGTCGGGGGCGACGATGAGCAGCGTGGGACGCGACGGGTTGACGTGCTGGCGGGCGCGGGGGACGAAGCCGCGGAGCAGCTCGTCGATGCCGTCGAGGGCGAGGGAGGGCCGGATCCACGTCTCCTCGGGGGTGGGACAGCGGCCCAGGCGGGCGGCGAGGGCATCGACGGCGTGGACCGTCGTCTCGTGGCACTGGCGCCGGGCCCAGAAGAGACGCGCCGGGGGCGCGGCGTGCAGGAAGACAGGCACCTCGAGGTCGTCGGGGGCGTCGGCGAGGGCCTGGAGCAGCGCCGTGGCCCCGTCGTCGAACCAGCCGAGCAGGTCCGCGGCGTCCCGGCCACCCCGCTCCAGCTCCTCGGGGTCGACGCGCCGGTCAGGCGGCGTCGGCGGGGCGAGGTTGGCCGCCGCCCAGCGGTGGACCATGCCGGTGTGGACGACGAGGTCACCCACGTCCCACCCGGGGCAGGTCGGGACCGCCGTCGTGAGGCCCGCGGACCCGGCGTTGGCCCGCAGCACGGTCGTCGCCCGGCCCAGACCGTCACCGAGCTCGTCGAGCCCGCAGAGCGTCGGCGTGGTCGGCGTCGTCATGTCCGGGAGTCTGCCGCACCCGGGCTCGCCGTGGGAGGAGGCGGGTCCGTGCGGCTGTGGCGCCGTGGTGCCGTGCTGGGCACGCCCCGGGAGGTAGATTCGGCAGCGAGCACCGCCACCCACCCACCGCACCCGACCGGGAGGTCACCGTGGACGCCAGCGACCTGCTGCGCAACTCCCTGCTGCAGCTGTCCAAGCAGGAGAAGGTCCGAGACCTCGTCGAGAAGGCCCCCGTGTCGCGCTCGGTGGTCAAGCGCTTCGTGCCCGGCGCGGGCCGGGCGGACGTCGTCGGCGCCGCGGCGGAGATCTCCGCCTCGGGACGGCTCTCGACGATCGACTACCTCGGCGAGGACACCCGCGACATCGAGCAGGCGCGGCACACCCGGGACGCCTACGTCGCGCTGCTCACCGCGCTGCGCGACCAGGGTCTGACCGAGGACGGGACCGTCGAGGTCTCGCTCAAGCTCAGCGCCCTCGGCCAGGCCCTCCCGGGCGACGGCAACGCCGTCGCCCTCGACCACGCCCGGGAGATCTGCTCCGTCGCGAAGGACGCGGGCACGACGGTGACCCTCGACATGGAGGATCACACCACGACCGACCACACCCTCGCAGCGCTGCGCGAGCTGCGGGCCGACTTCCCGACGGTCGGGGCCGTGCTCCAGTCCTACCTGCGGCGCACCGAGGCGGACTGCCGCGACCTCGCCCACGCCGGGTCGAGGGTGCGGCTCTGCAAGGGCGCCTACAACGAGCCCGAGTCGGTGGCCTTCCAGGCCGGTTCCGAGGTCGACAAGTCCTACGTCCGGTGCCTCAAGGTCCTCATGCAGGGCAAGGGCTACCCGATGGTGGCCTCGCACGACCCGCGCCTCATCGAGATTGCCGGGGCGCTCGCCGGCCAGGCGGGGCGTGACCCCAAGTCCTTCGAGTACCAGATGCTCTACGGGATCCGGCCAGACGAGCAGCGCCGGATCGCCGACCGCGGCGACCAGATGCGGGTCTACATCCCCTACGGCGAGGAGTGGTACGGCTACCTCATGCGGCGGATGGCCGAGAAGCCGGCCAACGTCATGTTCTTCCTGCGCGGCGTCGCCTCGAAGGGCTGAGCCCGTGACGACGACGGCGATCTTCGGCACCGGGGTGATGGGCCGGACTCTCCTGTCGGGCCTGCTGCGCTCGGGTCGTCCTGCCGGTGACCTCGTCATCACCGGTCGCACCCCCGACCGGGTCGCAGAGCTCGGCGCCGAGCACGGCGTGCGGGTGCTGCCCAACGCGGAGGCCGCGGCCGCTGCGGACACCCTCGTGCTCTGCGTCAAGCCGCAGGACATGGACGCGCTCGTCGAGGAGATCGCGGGCCACGTCGTCGAGGGCAACACGGTGGTCTCGCTGGCTGCGGGGATCACGACCGCTCACCTCGAGGCGCTGCTGCCCGAGGGCACGTCGGTCGTGCGCGTGATGCCCAACACTCCCGCCCTCGTCGACCAGGGGATGGCCGGCATCTCGCCAGGTCGCCACTGCACCGAGGAGCACCTCGCCGAGGCCGAGACGCTGCTGCGCTCGTGCGGCAAGGTGGTCCGGCTCGCCGAGAAGCACCTCGACGCCGTCACCGCGATCTCCGGCAGCGGACCGGCCTACATCTTCTACGTCGTCGAGGCGATGATCGAGGCCGGCGTCGTGCTCGGGCTGCCGCGGGCCACGTCGACCGAGCTCGTCGTCCAGACGCTCTACGGCGCGGCGACGATGCTCCGGGAGACCCGTGAGCACCCGACCGTCCTGCGTGAGCAGGTGAGCTCGCCCGGGGGCACGACGGTCGCCGCCCTGCGCCAGCTCGACGACCACAAGGTCCGGGCCGCCTTCGTCACCGCGATGGAGGCCGCCGCCGCGCGCTCCAAGCAGCTCGCCTCCGGCGAGGGCTGAGCCGGCGGGAACCGGCCGCGGTCGCCCCAGCAGGGGTCCGGCAGGTGAACGGCGCGAGAACCCTCGGACCCTCCGGAGTTCCCGTGGACGCCTGTGGATGCGTCCTGTCGCGGCGGGATGAGAGGGTGGGCCCATGAGCGAGATTGTGGTGCGCCCCCTGGGCGAGGACGACTGGCAGGACTACCGGTCGGTGCGCCTCGCCGCCCTCACCGAGTCCCCGGAGGCCTTCGTGGCCACCGCTGAGCAGGAGGAGGCCTTCGAGGAGGAGGCCTGGCGCGAGCGGATGCGTCGGTCCGAGCGGCTCGTCGCCGAGCGTGAGGGCATGGCCGTCGGGGTCGTCAGCATCGGTCAGGCCAGCGCAGACGACCCCAGCGAGGACGCCGCCACGGCGGGGGAGCTCTTCGGTCTCTGGGTCCGTCCCGAGGCGCGGGGGTCGGGCATCGCCACCCGCCTCGTCAGGGTCGGGGCAGCCCGGGCTCGCGATCACGGCCGGGCCCACCTCGTCTACTGGGTCGGCACCGACAACGGCCGGGCCGTAGCCTTCGCGAGCGGGATGGGCTTCCGCCCGACCGACCTGCGTCGCCCGATGGGCGTCGTCAGCGAGGAGGACGGTGACGAGGAGGTCGCCATGGTCCTGCCGCTCGCCGACGACGGTGGCCCCCAGGACCGGCTCTGACGCCCGGCTCTGACGCCCAGCTCTGACGCCCAGCTCTGACGCCCGGCTCTGACGCCCAGCTCTGATGATGCAAGGGTCCTGACGTCTGGAGCCCCTGCGTCCTGACGTCCGGGACCCGTGCGCCCGTCAGGGACGGGCGGCGAAGCGCTCGATGAGCTCGGTCGGGCCGCTGACGATGATCATGTGGTGCGCCGAGATCTTGGTCTGCGGCACGGCATACGTGAAGTCCTCGCCGGGAGCCTTCACCCCGACGACGGTCACGCCGTACTTGCGGCGGATCTGGCTCTGCTCCAGCGTGAAGCCGACCGTCTCGTTCGGCGGCTTGATCTTGACGATGGCGAAACCGTCGTCGAACTCGATGTAGTCGAGCAGCTTGCCGTTGACGAGGTGCGCGACCCGGCGCCCGGAGTCGGCCTCCGGCGAGATGACGTGGTGCACGCCGATCCGGTCGAGGATCCGCTTGTGCTCCGGTGACAGGGCCTTGGCCCAGATCGACGGGACCCCCGCGTCGACGAGGTTGGCGGCTGCGAGCACCGAGGACTCGATCGAGGAGCCGATGCCGACGATGGCGATCTTCGGCTCCGCGTCCCGGATCATGTCGATCGCACCGGAGTGGGCCATGTCGGCGTGGACGACCTTGGCCACCTTGTTGACGTAGGTCTCCGCGAGCGAGTTGTCGCGCTCCACGGCGATGACCCGGTGACCGAGCCGCGTCAGCTCGAGGGCGACGGCGGAGCCGAAGCGTCCGAGCCCGATGACGAGGACGTCATCGTCGAACAGCCGGTTCCGGGCCATGGGATACCTCCGTGATAGCGGTCTGGCGCATCCCGAGGACGCGATAGCGTCTCAATCATGCCAAGTCTGGCCAGAGTCGTCTGGGACGCATCCTTCACCGAGTACGACTTCGGCGCCACACACCCGATGTCGCCGGTCCGCCTCGACCTGACGGCACGGCTCTGCGACGCCCTGGGCGTCTTCGACGCCGAGGGCGTGGAGGTCGTCGGTGCTGCCGTCGCGGACGACGACCTGCTCACCACGGTCCACGACGCCGACTACGTCGCCGCGGTGCGGGTCGCCTCGGCCCGGACCGACCACGCCGACCCGGCCTTCGGCCTCGGCACCGAGGACGACCCGGCCTTCCTCGGCATGCACGAGGCGAGCGCGCGCGTCGTCCAGGGCACCGTCGACTCCTGTCGGGCGGTCTGGGAGGGCGAGGCGCTCCACGGCGTGAACTTCACCGGCGGTCTGCACCACGCGATGCCGCGGTCGGCGAGCGGGTTCTGCATCTACAACGACATCGCGGTCGGCATCCAGTGGCTGCTCGACCACGGCGCCGAGCGGGTCGCCTACGTCGACGTCGACGTCCACCACGGCGACGGGGTCGAGCGGATCTTCTGGGACGACCCCCGGGTCCTGACGATCTCGGTCCACGAGTCGGGCCGGGCGCTCTTCCCCGGGACCGGGTGGCCGAGCGACATCGGTGGTCCCGACGCCGAGGGTGACGCGGTCAACGTCTCCCTGCCGCCCGGCCTGGCCGACGCCGGCTGGCTGCGGGCGATCCACGCCGTCGTCCCTCCCCTCGTCCGGGCCTTCAAGCCCGACGTCCTCGTGACGCAGCACGGGTGCGACACCCACGCCGAGGACCCGCTGGCGCACTTCGCGGTCACGGTGGACGCCCAGCGAGCCGTGGCCGAGGCGATGCACGCCCTGTCCCACGAGGTCTGCGAGGGCCGGTGGGTCGCGCTCGGTGGTGGCGGCTACGAGGTCGTCGACGTCGTGCCCCGCACCTGGACGCACCTCACCGCGATCGCCGCGCACGCCCCGGTCAAGACGTCGGTCCCCGTGCCGCAGGGGTGGCGCGACCACGTCGAGCACGTCACCGGACGACCCGGGCCGAGCCGGATGGGCGACCTCACCGCCGAGGACGGTCCGCTGTGGTGGCGCTCCTGGGAGATGGGCTACGACCCGGGCAGCGACGTCGACCGGGCCGTGATGGCGACCCGCACCGCGGTGTTCCCGCTGCACGGCCTCGACGTCCACTTCGACTGACCCGTCGCGCCCCGGCACCTGCAGAGTGGGGCGCCGGAAACCGGGTGGACGGTGGCCGGACGTCGTGCCTAGGATCGTCGGACGGCGACGACGGGCCTGACGATCCTGAGCCGAGCACGACGAGAGGCCGACGCGATCCTGTGTCGGCGAAGGTGTGGTGGCACAGCGACAATCCCCATCGCCCACACCTCCGGGGCAGGTCCCCACGGAGGTGAAGGACATGACCCACACCCAGCACCGGCGACCCGAGTCGCCCC
>JBDSSS010000157.1:0-6412 GCA_039928615.1 Terracoccus sp.
CGTCGGTGACGAACTCGCCGACCCCCGAGCCGGACCGGCCGATCACGGGCAGGCCCACCGTGCGGGCCTCGAGCGCCGCGATCCCGAAGGACTCGAGCAGGACGGGCGAGAGGTAGACGTCGGCAGCGGCATACCGCTCACGGAGCTCGTCGCGGGTCACCCTCCCCGGCAGCGAGACCCAGTCGAGGCGGTGCTCCCTCACGTGGGCCTCGACCTTGCGGCGGTCCGGTCCCTCACCGAGGATCGTCAGCTCGAGCGAGCCCGCCCCGGAGACGCTCTCGGCGGCCGCGACGAGGTCGACGAGGGCAGCGGGCCGCTTGCGGGCGGCGAGCCTCATCGCGGTGACGAGGCGCAACGGCCCCGTCTCACGGTCGCGGTCGCCGACGGCCCACCGGGCGACGTCGATGCCGTTGGGCAGCACCCCGACCGACGACCCCGCCGGGACGAGATCACGCAGCGGGGCGGCGGCGACGTGGGACACGGCCGACATCGCGACACCCGCAGCGGCCCAACGGCGCACGAAGCCGGCCGCGCGGAAGACGGGGGCCACCCGGTCGAGCATGCAGTGCCACGTCATCGCGGTCGGCAGCCGAAGTCCGAGCGTCACCCGGGTGCAGTCCCACGCGAAGGGCGAGACGACACCCGTCTGCACGTGGGCGACGTCGAAGCCGCCTGCCACGAGCCGGCGGCGCAGCTCCCCCGGCGCCCGGGGGTTGACCGGCAGCTCCCAGGGCATCCGGGCCGCCAGCCGGTGGACCGGGACGCCGTCGACGACGGTCACCGCGCCGTGCATCTCGCCGCGGGCGCCACGGGTCGCCGTGAACACCTCGACCTCGTGCCCGTGGGCCACGAGGTGCTGCGCGAGGTCGTGCGTCTGGACCTCGATCCCACCCAGCCTGGGCAGGTAACAGTCGGACAGGAGCGCCACCTTCACGGGGAACACTGTGTCATGCGTCAAGATGGACCCACATGTCCCACACGCTGCTCGCCTTCCACGCGCACCCCGACGACGAGGCCCTCCTCACGTCCGGGACGATGGCGCGCGCCGCGGCGGAGGGGCACCGCGTGGTCCTCGTCGTCGCGACCGACGGCGGGCTCGGTCTGTCGTCGCAGGAGTATGCCGCCGGCGGCGCCCTCGCCACGACCCGGATGACCGAGCTGCAGCGCAGCGCCCGGGCCCTCGGGGTCGCGCGGGTGGAGGACCTGGGCTACGCCGACAGCGGTCTGGGCCCCGACCTCGAGCCGGACCCGCCGGGCCGGACCCGCTTCGTCCGGGCCGACCCGGAGGAGGCCGCCCAGCGCCTCGCTCGGATCCTCACCGAGGAGCACGCCGACGTGCTGCTCGGCTACGACCGCAACGGCGGCTATGGCCACCCCGACCACCAGCGGGTCCACGTCGTCGCGCGCCGGGCCGCAGAGATCGCCGGCACCCCACGGCTGCTCGAGGCGACCGTCCCCCGCGACACGATCACCCGTGCCATCGACGTGGCCGCCCGGGTCTACCGCTTCCCGCCGGAGTTCGACCGCGCCTCGTTCGACCGCGCCTTCTCGGCCCGCCGCGAGATCACCCACCGGATCAGCGTCCGGCGGCAGATCCGGGCCAAGCGGGCCTCGATGCGGGCCCATGCCTCCCAGGCGAGCGCCGACGGCGGCGCCGACCGGACCCTCGCCGCCTTCCTGCGCATCCCCCGGCCGCTCTACGACCTCGTCTTCGGGCGGGAGTGGTTCGTCGACCCGTCCGCCGTGCCGGGCACGCCGGTGCGCCACGACGTCTTCGAGGGGCTCGCGTGACCGCCGTCGCGACCGAGACCCGGGAGCGCGAGCCCCAGCCGAGGAAGCGGTCCTGGCTGCGCCGGATCGTCCAGTTCGTCGTCGGGATCGGGCTGGCCGTCTTCCTCCTCTGGTGGGGCCTGCCCCGGGTGGCCCACACGACGTGGACCGACGTGTGGGCGACGCTCTCGCAGCTGCAGGCCTGGACCGTCGTGGGCCTCACCATCCTCATGGTCTCGGGGCTGTGGCTCGTCACCTTCCTCTACACCGGCTCGCTCAAGGGCCTCGGGCACGTGCAGGCGATGATCGTCAACGCCTGCGGCTCCTCCATCGGCAACCTGCTGCCCGGTGGCGGCGCGGCCGGGGTCGTCGTCACCTACAAGCAGCTGCGCTCGTGGGGCTTCCTGCGACGCGACATCTCGACCATGGTCATCGTCACGGGGGTCTGGAACGTCCTCGCCCGCGTCGTCCTGCCGGTCATCGGGATCGTCGCCATCATCTTCGGGATCGGCGTGCTCAACCCGCTCGTCGCCCAGGCCGCCTTCCTCGGCGCCCTCATCGGCGTCCTGGTGATCGCGGCCTTCTGGGGGATGCTCGCCTCGGAGTCGTTCGCCCACAAGCTCGGCCGCTGGGTGCAGATCGTCGCCAAGAAGGTCAGGCCGAAGTCGACCCGCGACCTCGAGGCGATCATCGTCGACATGCGGCGCGACATCATCGACATCGTCCGCTACGGCTGGCTGGAGATGACCTACGGCCTCGTCGGCTTCTTCGGCGTCTACTACATCCTCTTCTGGTTCTGCCTCAACTCGATGGGCGTCCAGCTGCCGTTCGCCTACATGTTCGGCGCCTACACCGTCGGGCGGCTGCTCACGGCCGTCGGCATCACACCGGGCGGGCTCGGCGTCACCGAGGCGGGCACCGCGGCGGTGCTCGTCGGCTGGGGAGCCGACCCGGCCCAGGCCACGGCCGGCGTCGTGCTCTTCTCCCTCTTCACCCACTTCTTCGAGGTCCCCCTCGGCGTCATCGGCTGGCTGATCTGGCTCGCCAGCCCGAAGACCCGGGCCGCGGACGCCCACGAGGACGACGAGGACGACCGCGACGACTGGGACGACCGGGACGCGCGCAGCCTCGAGCCGTCCGACGACGCGGCCGGCGCACGCACGTCGACCCAGCCGGAGAGCGGCTGAGCCGAGGCACCCGGCTCGCGTCGCTAGCGGGCGGGCTGCTCGAAGACGAGCGCCATCGGCGTCTGCTCCGAGCCCTGACCGAGCGGGTTGTCGGCGAACATCGCCTCGAAGCGGCCCTTGTCTCCGGGCACGTCCATGCCGAGGGCATTGCGCCCGATGTCGTTGGCGTCCATGACGACCGTGCCGGCGAAGGTGGAGCGCCACGGCTCGGGGACGCGGTCGCGGATCGCCGCCGACAGCCGCGCGGCGACGTCGTCGGGGTCCTTGGGCGCGAGCTTGGCCGAGACGTTCGCGGGGTAGACGGAGTACTCCGTGGGCCCGTCGATGGCGCGGATGTCACCGCCGACGAGGTCGTAGAACAGGCCACGGCGACCGACCACCTTGCCGACCGCGCCACCGACAGCGGCATACGCGACGCGCGGCAGCCCGGCCTCCTCGATCGCCAGCTGCATGGTGAACGGTGAGCCGAGGCCGATGCCCGCGGGCGTGCGCGTGACGTACTTCGACAGCAGGCGTGCGGGGCGACCGACCTTGATGTCCCAGATGAAGTAGGAGCGGCCCTGGGTGATCGCGACGATCTTCTCGGAGATGAACAGGTACCACCGGCCCGTGGTGGCCTCGGCGTGGTCGGGACCGGCCGCGGGCAGCCCCTCGAAGAAGCGGTCCACGTGCGCCATGGTGCGCTCGACCAGCGCGTCCTCGCGGGTGAACAGGTCGGTGCGGAGCGGGTAGCGCCGCGCGACCTCTCCGTCGGCGAGGGTGAGGTCGAGCCGCTTGCGGGCGTTCGGCTCGTAGTCGGTCTTCACCTCGACCTCGGCATCCTCGGCGCTCTCGGGCGACGGGGTCTCGTCGATGAACTCCTGGAGCCACAGCTCGAGGTTGAGCAGCCGCCAGAACACCATCGAGTCGATCGTCGAGGTGCCCTTGATCCAGCCCTCGAAGGCGTGCAGCACCTCGGTCTGGTCGACGTAGGGCCGGTCGGCGAAGGACTCGGAGAGGAAGACGCCGTAGATGTGGTTCTTCAGGCGCATGAACCACTCGCCCTGCGGCGTCGTGTAGCCCAGCTTGGTCCGGGTCCGACGCACCGAGTCGGGCAGCAGGCCCGCCATCGCGTCGCGCAGCACCCGCTTGTTCCAGCCGTCCCGGATGATCGCCTCGTCGGGCAGCCCGAAGACGAGCCGGACGAGGTCGGGGTCGAGGAAGGGCTGGCGCGTCTCGACGGAGAAGTGGGCGGCGTTGCGGTCGGCGTAGCGCAGCATCGCCGGGAGCGATCCGACGAAGAGGTCCTCGAGGAGGCGGCGGCGCAGGTCGGTGGACTCCGGCGTGTAGGTCTCACCGGCGTGGGCGGACACGAACGCGGACCCGAGCAGCGAGTCCGTGGGCACGTCGCGGCGGCCGCGCAGCCGGGACGACACCCGGTGCCGGCCGAGGCGGTAGAGCAGGTCGGCCGACCGGGCCAGCTCGGAGGCCGCGCCCGTCGCACCGGCGACGCCCTGCGACCGCAGCTGGCGGACGTAGACCGACAGGTGCGGCACGTAGCCCGCGAGGGTCTCGTCGGCGCCCTGCACGTCGAGCACCACCCCGACCCCGGCGTCGGCCGCCTCACGCATGATGCGGAACTGCCCGTAGGGCCCGCTCGAGACGAGCGGCTCGCCCTGCGCGCGGACGAAGTCGCGCAGGTCGTTCTTGAAGTCGGTCGCCGTGGGGCTGACCCGGCGAGAGTCCACCCGCTCCCCCAGCCCGTCGACGACGGCGTCAACGGCCCGCTGCTGGTCGTCAGCCGCATCCGGGAAGATCGCGGAGAGCGTGACCTGGCGCGCGGCGTCACCCAGCCGGTCCACGACGGCCGTCACGGCCGCGCCGTCGAGCCCGCCCGAGAAGGAGGTGCCGACGGCGTCGGTGCTCGCGGTCCGGCGCCGCACCGCCTCGGTGAGCCGCTCGAGGAAGGCCGGGGCCGGGTCCCCCGCTGCGGCGGC
This sequence comes from Terracoccus sp., assembly GCA_039928615.1. Taxonomy (GTDB): domain Bacteria; phylum Actinomycetota; class Actinomycetes; order Actinomycetales; family Dermatophilaceae; genus JBDSSS01. The sequence continues at coordinate 4,934 of JBDSSS010000157.1, forward strand.
GGGGCCGGTCTTTGCCTCCGTCGCCTCCGCCAGCTCGGCGAGCTCCTCGCGCAGCCGGGTGAACGGCCGCCGCGTCATGCCACTCGCCGAGACCGTCATCAGCTCACCCGGCTCGAGGCGCTCGATGCCGTCGAAGAAGGTCTCCCGACCGTCCTCGTGGACGCGGAAGCGCAAGTAGCGGTAGATGGTCCGGTCGTTGGGTCGGCGGTCGTAGTGACCGCTCGCGAGGATCGCCCCGATCTCGCTCGCGAAGAGCCACGCGGCGTCGTCACCGCCACCCACGGCGGGGACCCGGCACACGTAGAGGGGCTTGATCCCGAAGTGGTCGCGGGCGAGGGTGAGCCGCTCGGACTCGCGGTCCCAGATCGCGATCGCGAACATCCCGTTGAACCGGTCGAAGGCCGCGGTCCCCCACTCGGCGAAGGCCTGGAGGGCCACCTCGGCGTCGGTGTCGCCGACGAAGACGTGTCCGAGGTCCTCGAGCTCACCGCGCAGCTGGAGGTGGTTGTGCACGGCGCCGTCGAGCACGATCGTGAAGCGGTCGCCGTCGGTGGTGATCGGGGTGTCGCCCGTCGCCGCAGCAGCCCCGCCGAGACGTCGGTGCGCGAGCCCGGCCACGCCGTCGATGACGTGCCCCGCGCCGTCCGGACCGCGGTGCGCCAGCGCCTCCGTCATCCGCACCAGCAGGCCCTCGTCCGCGCCGAGTCCGTGATAGCCCGCTATCGCACCCATGCGCGCCACCCTAACGGGCCGCTGCCCCCGCCCCGGACGCCCCTCGCCGGTGGGCGGGTCGCCGCGGTCAGCGGGCTGGGGTCACTCCCACTCGATGGTGCCCGGAGGCTTGCTCGTCACGTCGAGCACGACCCGGTTGACGTCCTCGACCTCGTTGGTGATCCGCGTCGAGATGGTCGCGAGGACGTCGTAGGGCACCCGCGCCCAGTCGGCGGTCATCGCGTCCTCGGACGCGACCGGGCGCAGCACGACCGGGTGGCCGTAGGTGCGGCCGTCACCCTGGACGCCGACCGAGCGCACGTCGGCGAGCAGCACGACCGGGCACTGCCAGATGTCGCGGTCGAGACCCGCGCGGGTCAGCTCCTCGCGCGCGATCGCGTCAGCGCGGCGGAGCAGGTCGAGCCGCTCGGCGGTCACCGCGCCGATGATCCGGATGCCGAGGCCCGGCCCCGGGAACGGCTGGCGCCAGACGATGACCTCCGGCACGCCGAGCTCGAGCCCGACCTGGCGCACCTCGTCCTTGAAGAGGGTGCGCAGCGGCTCGACGAGCTTGAACTGGAGGTCGTCGGGCAGACCGCCGACGTTGTGGTGGCTCTTGATGTTGGCGGCGCCCTCACCGCCACCGGACTCGACGACGTCGGGGTAGAGCGTGCCCTGGACGAGGAACTCGACGTCTTCCGCGTCGGTGGCGGTCGCCTCCCCCACGATCGCTCGCGCCTCGGCCTCGAAGACCCGGATGAACTCGCG
>JBDSSS010000158.1:0-3290 GCA_039928615.1 Terracoccus sp.
GCGAACTGGCGGAACTCTGCCTCGCTGAGGAAGTCGGGACTCGCGATGCCGTTGCTGAACGCGGTCTCCAGCAGCTGTCCCGCCCCCGTGTCCGTCGTCTGCAGGGCGATCACCTGCACCGGCTCCCGGCTCAGCACCTGGGCGGCGATGAACAGCACGCCGCCGATCGACACGAGGATGATCGCGGCACTGACGACGAGCGGCCAGTGTGCCCCGAACCACGCGCCCTTGTCGGTGGCGGCGGCGAGGCTGGCGCCCACGGGGGCACCCGCGACGACGACGGCGCTGACAACCGCCGTCACGGGAGTCAGGGCCGCGAGCCACTTGGTCGTGTCGCGGTAGGCGTCGACGCTCGTCTGGTAGACCGACATGTCCCTCCTCGGCAGCTTCGAGATAGAGATTACCGATACTTCTCGGGTAAACTCCAGAGGGATCTCCAGGAGGAACGCCATGAACTCGACGGACTACGGACCCGTGCCGGTCTCCCGGCTGAAGAGCGAGCGCGTCAACGTGTTGACAGCCCTCGAGGGGGGACGCAACGTGCTGCTGTCCCGCCATGGTCGCGTCGTCGCCATGCTGACGCCGCTCGAAGCGCACCACGACGGGCTCGTCCGGTCTCTCTTCACGGCGGGGAGGCCCAGCGTCCCGGTGCTCACGATGACCCAGATCGAGTCAGGCTCCCCCTCGGCGGCGGTGCGGCGGGCCGAGGAGGGCTCCGACACGCTCCTTGCCGACCTCAAGCGCAACCGCGTCTACGGTGTGCTCACTGCGAAGCCCGAGCCGATCTCCGACGCCGAGGCGTCGGTGCGCGCCGACCGCATCGCGCAGTTCCTGGCCGACGACCCGGAGGCGTCCGCCGACGACCTGGCCGACTTCTCCGAAGAGCTGGACGCGGAGGCGCGAACGGCCCGACGTGCGCATGCGGAAGTCGCGGCCTTCAGGCAAGCGGTCCTCACGCAGACGTCGTTGCCTGATGATCGGGGCGCCATGGCCGTCGAGCTGGCCGGCCTGCTGCCGGAGGCCATCACCACCGGTGAGCTCGGAGAGCAGCAGGTGCTGGCGGTGGCCGCGTCGCTGCAGGCGGCCGGAGCAGCCCTGCAGGCGCGGGCCGGCCAGGCGGGCGACCTTTTCCCCGTCGACGCCGCCCACCGGCCGGCGCCGGCGCACTAGCCTGCAGGACATCCGCAGACACACGACGGGGAGGCGACGTGGGAACGGGGCTGCGCACGAGGGCGGGTAATGCCGATGTGCTCGGCGGTGCATTCCTGGGGGTCCTCGTCCGGCTCCTCGACACCTACCGGCCGACGGTCGAAGCCCTGCTCCGGGGCGAACCCGTGATCCTCGACGATGACCTCGAGATCACCACCAACCCCAGCACGGACGGAGGTCACTCGATCGACCTCTTCATCGTGCGGCCGGGCGCCGACAAGAAGGTCCGCGTGCAACTGAGGGCGCACGACGGTCGGGCGCCCGACGACGATCCGACATCATCGATCCCGCCACCGGGCCCGTGGCAGACGACCGATGCAGACGGCGCCGTCGTGTGGCGGCTCTTCAACGCCGTCGTCCTGAACCTCGAGCAGCCGCACAACGCCGCAGCAGTCGGCTGACGGATCGCGCGAGGGACGCGGGCGCTGTGCCACAGTGAGCCGCGTGGGCACACCAATCACTCGGGCGACGATCATCTGGTTCGTCGGCGCCGCGCTCGTCGGGGCGGTCGCCGGGGCACTCCACCTGTGGCGCTCGGTCATCGGCGGCGGTCACCCCGGCACGCCGCTCGCCGTCGTCACCTTCGGGGTCACGGCCCTCGCCGCGGTCATGCTCTACCGCGGGCTGATGACGGCCGCGGGCGAGCAGGACGAGCGTGCCAGCCGCGGCGGGTCGCGCTGACCGGGTCCAGACTGGACCCATGAGCACGCACTGGGTGCTGCACGTCGACCTCGACCAGTTCATCGCGGCGGTCGAGGTGCTCCGCCGCCCCGAGCTGGCGGGCCTCCCGGTCATCGTCGGCGGGCGGGGGGACCCGACGGAGCGTGCCGTCGTCTCGACGGCCTCCTACGAGGCGCGGGCCCTCGGCGTCGGCTCCGGTATGCCGCTGCGCATCGCCGCGCGCAAAGCACCCGAGGCGGTCCTGCTCCCGGTCGACGGACCCGCCTACACCGCGGCCTCGGAGCGAGTCATGGCCGCGTTGCGCGAGGTCCCGGACGACACGGGGCGGATCGTCGTCGAGGTCCTCGGCTGGGACGAGGCCTTCCTCGGTGTGACGACCACCGACCCGGAGGCGCTCGCCCACCGCGTGCGGGCGGCCGTGCTGGCCGCCACCGGCCTGCACTCCTCGGTGGGCATCGGCGACACGAAGGTCCGGGCCAAGATCGCGACGGGCTTCGGCAAGCCGCAGGGCGTCTACCGCCTCACCCGCGACAACTGGTTCGAGGTGATGGGCCCGCGGCCCACGATCGACCTCTGGGGTGTCGGGTCGAAGGTGTCCAAGCGCCTCGCCGCCCACGCGATCACGACCGTCGACGAGCTCGCCCACGCCGACACGGCGGTGCTCGTCGCGGAGTTCGGGCCGCGGATGGGCCGGTGGTACGGCGAGCTCGGCAGCGGCCTCGGCTCGGCGGTCGTCGACGACACCCCGTGGGTCGCCCGGGGTCACAGCCGCGAGACGACCTACCAGCACAACCTCACGACGACCGAGCAGGTGGAGGCCGCGGTCGCGGACCTGGCGCGGCAGGTCTTCGCCGACACCGAGGCCGACGGGCGGCCCGTCGTTCGGGTGACGCTCAAGGTCCGCTACGCACCCTTCTTCACCCAGACCAAGGCGATGAAGCTCCCGGCACCGACGAGCGACGAGCAGGACGTCGTCGCAGCCGCCGTGGCCCTCGCCCGGCGCCTCGACCCCGAGCGTGAGGTGCGCCTGCTCGGGGTCCGCGCCGAGATGGTGATGCCCGAGGAGGGCGACCCCGTCGAGCGCACCCCGATCCGCGGCCGACTCTGACCGACCGCCCTCGTGACGGACCCGCTCAGAGGGCGGCAGCCACGGCCCGCCCGGCGGCGCGGCCGCTGAAGAGGCAGCCGCCGAGGAAGGTCCCCTCGAGCGAGTTGTAGCCGTGCATGCCACCGCCACCGAACCCGCTGACCTCCCCAGCGGCATACACGCCCTCGAGTGGCTCGCCACCCACGCGGAGGACACGGCCGAGCAGGTCGGTCTCGAGCCCGCCGAGCGTCTTGCGGGTGAGGATGTTGAGCCGGACGGCGATGAGTGGGCCTGCCTCGGGGTCGAGCAGCCG
>JBDSSS010000159.1:0-7885 GCA_039928615.1 Terracoccus sp.
AACTTGTAGTCGTGCCCGGGGTGGCGGCCAATCGGGGCGTCGACGGTGCCGACGACCGGGTCCGGGAGCCCCTGGACGAGCGCGTGGTAGGTCTTGTCGACGGTGCGGGTCCGGAAGGCCTGCTTGAGCACGGTGTAGGCGTGCTCGCTCTTGGCGACGACCATCAGGCCCGAGGTGCCGACGTCGAGGCGGCTGACGATCCCCTGGCGCTCGGCGGCGCCCGAGGTGGAGATCCGGTAGCCGGCCGCTGCGAGGCCGGAGACGACGTCGGGCCCGGTCCAGCCGACGCTCGGGTGCGCCGCGACCCCGACCGGCTTGTCGACCACGACGATGTCGTCGTCGTCGTGGACGATCGTCATGCCCGGCACCGCCTCCGGCACCACGGTGGGGCCCGAGGACTCCTCGGGGCGAGGCAACGACACCTCGAGCATCGCCCCGGCGACGAGACGAGCGGACTTGCCGACGGCCGAGCCGTCGACCACGACGTGGCCGTCGGCGGCCAGCTCGGCGGCGCGGGTGCGCGAGACGCCGAAGAGTCGGGCGACCCCGGCGTCGACGCGCTCGCCCTCGAGGCCGTCGGGGACGAGGACGGTGCGGACGTCAGGCACGGTGACCACCCGTCCCGGCGTCGCCGGAGTCCTTCGAGTCCGAGCCTGAAGCGGGCTGAGCGGGCCCGTCGGGCTCGGCGGACCGATGCCGGTCGCGCCGACCATCCACCCCGAGGCCGAGCAGCGCGAGGACCACGATCAGGCCGGCGGCGCTGACGATCCAGATGTCCGCGACGTTGCCGATGAACCACCGGTTGTAGTCGATGAAGTCGACGACGTGGCCCTGTCCACCACCCGGTGGACGCGCGAAGCGGTCCGTGAGGTTGCCGAGGGCCGCGCCGAGCAGCATCCCGAGCGCGACGGCCCAGGCGACGGAGCCGAGGTCACGCGCGACGAAGACGATGGCGACGAGCACCCCGATGGCGATGAGCGTCATCACCCAGGTGTTGCCGGCGCCGAGCGAGAGCGCCGCCCCGGGGTTGCCGATGAGCTTGAACCGGATGAGCTCGCCGATGAACGGGCGGGGCGCCCCGTCGCCGAGCCGGTCGAGCGCAACGACCTTGCTCAGCTGGTCGGTCGCGTAGGCGAGCACGGCGACGACGGCGAGGAGCACGAACAGGCGTCGTCGTCGGCCGGCGCTCGGCGTGGTCGAGGACGTCGGGGGGTCGGTCTGCGCTCGGTCAGCGGTCACGGTCTCGCGGTTCGGGTCTGGCTCCGAAGAGGGGGCGGACACGGAGGCGACGCCCGCTCGGGGCGTCGCCGTCGCGTGACCGGTGGTCAGTGGCGGTCCTGTTTCTCCTGGCATGTCATGCACAGGGTCGCACGAGGACGGGCCTGGAGTCGAAGTTTGCCGATGGGGTTGCCGCAGTTCTCGCACACCCCGTAGGTGCCGGCCTCGAGCTGCTCGAGAGCGTGCTCGGCCTGGGCGAGGCTGGCGCGGGCGTTCGCGGCGAGGGCGATCTCGTGCTCGCGCTCGGCGGTCTTCGCGCCGGCATCGGCCTCGTCGTCGCCGGCGCCGTCTCCCGAGGCGCGCAGCAGCTGGTCGAGCTCGTCCTCAGCCAGCGCCACCTCACCGCGGTGGGTCTCGATCTCCTCGACGAGGATGCCGCGCACCTCGGTGAACTCCTCGGCGCTCCAGGGGCTCTCGTCGTCCTTGACCCGTAGCCGGTTGGCAGCGGAGTGGCTGTCCCTGGCGGTCTTCGTGCTGGCGGCCTTCGTGCTGGCGGCCTTCGTGCTGGCGGCCTTCTTGGCCGCGGCCTTCGTGGCCGGGGAACGTCCTCCGGCGGTGGTGCTCGTCAACGTGGTGGCCTTCGTCGTGCTCGGGCCGGTGCCCGCTCGGGCAGTCGGCGTGGGCGTCGCCACGGACTTCTTCGCCGCGGTCGTCGTGCGGGCGGCCTTCGCTGGTGCTCCGGCCGTCGTCGTGGACGCGGGCTTCTTACCCGCGGCTGTCGACTTCGTAGCGGCAACCTTGGACACCGGAACCTTCTTCGCGGGAACCTTCTTCGCGGCGGCCTTCGTCACCGACGCGGTCTTGGCTGCGGGTGCCTTTTTCGCGGCGGCCTTCGTCGTCGGTGCCTTCTTGGCGGCTGCCCTGGTGGCCGGGGCTTTTTTCGCCACCGCGGTCCCAGCTTTCGATGTCGCCGTCTTCTTCGCCGTGTCCTTCGACGCCATCCGGACCTCCGTGGCTCGAGCCATCGCCCCTGACAAGTGGGGCTGACAATAAGGCTCCCCGACGCTGCGCACAATGATGGCGCGCCCACCGTCTCGAAGTGTCCGACCCTCGGACGGCAGCGAGCCGCCCGGGTCCAGGTCCCGGGCGGCTCGTGGCAGCAGCCTCGCTGATCAGGCCTGGCGGCCGGCCCCCGCCGGCTCGGGCTCGCCACCGCTGGCGTCGAGCTCGCTCAGCTGGCCCTGGATGTAGGACCGGAGGCTGGCGCGGTAGCCCTGCTCGAAGCTGCGCAGCTCCTCGATCTTCTGGTCGAGCTGCTCCTTGGCCCGGTCGAGCTCCTCGAGCACGGCCGCTCTCTTCTGCTGGGCATCGATGACCATCCCTGCCGAACGCTCGCGAGCCTCGGTCAGCATCTCGTCACGTTGGGCCGCGGCCTGCGAGAGCATCTGGTCACGCGTGGCGTCGGCCTCCTGGAGCATCCGGTCGCGCTCGGCCTGTGAGGCCTCGGTCAGCTCACCGGCCTGCTGGACCGCCTCGGCGTGGGCGGTCTCGGCGGCCTGGACGAGCTCGTCGTGCCGGCTCTGGCCGGTCGAGAGCAGCTCGGCGTGGCGCGCCTCCGCCTCGGAGATGAGTGCGTCCCGCTGCGACTCACCGGCGGCGACGTGCTCGTCGTGGAGCCGCTGAGCGAGGGCGATGACCGCGGCGGCGTCCCCACCGCTCGCGCGGGCGGCAGCCTGCCCCGTCGCCTGGCCCGCGCCCTCGTCCGCGCGGGACGCTGCGGCGCGCTCCTCGGCCTCGCTCGCGGCGCGCTCGGCCGCCTGCTGCTTCTCCCGGGCCGACGCGAGCGACGCCTCGGCATCGGCCACCTCGGACCGGAGGGTGCTCAGCCGGGTCTGGGCCTCGTCGAGCGACTGGGCGTCGACGGACGTCCTCGCTGTCTCCTCGGCTCGGCTCGCCTCGGCCTGCGCCTTCTCGATGCGCTGCGCGGCGGCCTTCTCGGCCTCCTCCGCCTCGGCCGCGGCCAGGCTGGCTCGGTCCGCGGCTGCGGTGGCGGCCCGCTCGGCATCCTGGATCGTGGCGGTGAGCGCGCCGAGGCGTGCGTCGTCGCTCGGCGTGGCCCCGGACGGGCCAAGCGTCTTCTCGGCGCTCTTGTCGCTGCCCCTGTCGCTGGCGCCCCCGCGGACGGCGGGCTGGTTCTTGCTCGCCCGGCAGTCGTTGAGCTGCTTCAGGTAGTCGTCGCGCTGCTCGATGAGCGAGCGCATCTCGGCCACGATCTCGTCGAGGAAGTCATCGACGTCCCGCTCCTCGTAGCCCTTACGGAACTGCGTGGTCTGGAAGTGCTTGTTCAGCACCTGTTCCGGCGTTAGCGCCATGTGTCACCTCATGCAGACGTAGTGGGTGACACGCACCATATCCAACTGTGCGGGTCGTCCCCTAACCTGCCGCCACCCCTTCAGAGGTAACTGGGCAGGTTCAGCGCGAGCGACGTGAGGAGCATCAGCACGAGGAAGCTGAGGTCGAGCCGGACCCCGCCGAGACGCGGGGAGGGGATCACCTTGCGCAGCGCCCGCAGCGGCGGGTCGGTGACGGTGTAGACGGCCTCGGCGAGCACGAGGACGACCCCGGAGGGCTGCCACTGCCGCGCGAGCACCTGGACCCAGTCGACGATGAACCGACCGATGAGGGCGATGAAGAAGGTGAAGACCACCACGCCGTAGACCGACCAGAACACGTTCATGGGTACCAGTGTCGCTGATGACGAGCGGCCGGGCGACATCGCCCGGCGGCCGTCAGCTCTGGTTGAAGAATCCGCGCGTCGAGGCGGCAGGCACCTCGGGCTCGTCGGCGGCGATCTCGACGTGGGACGGCGAGAGCAGGAACACCTTGGAGGTGACCCGCTCGATCGTGCCGTGCAGGCCGAAGACGAGGCCGGCGGCGAAGTCGACGAGACGCTTGGCGTCGGCGTCGTCCATGTCGCTGAGGTTCATGATGACCGGCACCTGGTCGCGGAACCACTCGCCGATGTTCTTGGCCTCGTTGTAGGTGCGCGGGTGGATCGTCGTGATCCGGTTGAGCGTGCCCACCTCGGGGTCGCGCACGACGGCGGCCACCGGCCGCTTCGTCGGCAGCTGGGTGACCGCTGCCGTGTGCTGCGAGTCGTCCTCGTAGCGCTCGTTCTCGTCGTAGGACTCGTAGTCCTCGTAACGGTCACGACGAGGGTCTTCCTCGCTGAGCCCGAGGTACACCATCGTCTTGCGCAGTGCCCCTGCCATGACCAACTCCCAAACCGTCGGATGCTTTCGGCTCAGACGTTACAGAAGGGGCGGACGCGATCCGAGGATTGCGGTGCCGACACGCAGGTGAGTCGCCCCCTGGCGCACCCCCGCCTCGAGGTCACCGCTCATACCCGCCGAGATCCAGTCGGCGCCGGGGTGCTCGGCGCGTATGCCGCTCGCCACCTCCCGCAGCCGCGCGAAGCTCACGTCGGGGTCGGCGCCCCGTGGTGCGACCGCCATCACCCCGGCCAGGTCGAGGCCGTCCTGAGCCGCGACCTCCCGGGCCAGTTCGGGGGCGGCCTCAGCAGTCACCCCGCCCCGGCTCGTGTCGCCGTCGAGGCTCACCTGCAGCAGCACGCGCACCCGTCGGTCGGCCGCCGCGGCACCTCGGGCGAGGGCGCGGGCGAGCTTGGCCCGGTCCACGGACTGGACGACGTCGGCATAGCCGGCGACGCGGCCGGCCTTGTTGGTCTGGAGCTGGCCGATGAAGTGGGCGGTGACGGGATCCGCGCCGCGCTCGCGCAGGACCGACCTCACCTGCTCGACCTTCTCCCCCGCCTCCTGGTCCCGGTTCTCCCCGATGTCGCGGACCCCGAGCTCGTGGAGCAGGAGCACGTCGGTGCCCGGGAAGTACTTCGTCACGACGACGAGCGTGATCTCGGCCGGGTCGCGACCGGCGCCGTCACAGGCACGCTCGATGCGGTCGCGGACCGCCTCGAGGCCCGCGGAGAGCTCGGCACGGCGGGTCTCGGCGCTGGTCACTGCTCGCCCCCCCGGAGCACGACGACGCCGGCGAAGCGCCCCGTGACGCCGTCGCGTCGGTAGGAGTAGAGGTCGTGGTGCTCGCGCGTGCAGCCCGGCACCCAGGTGACGGCGACGTCGCGGGACGCGAGCTGCTCGACGACCCCGGCGGACACGTCGATCGCGGGGGTCCCCGTCCAGGAGCGCGCCGCCGACGCCGGCGACACCTGCGCCGCTGCAGCGGCCATCGGTGCGGGCACCTCGTAGCAGCGGCCGCAGACCGACGGGCCGACGACCGCACTCACCCGTCGTGCGCCGAGCTCGTGCATCCGGGAGAGGGCCTCGCCGACGACGCCGGCGACCATCCCGGGGCGTCCGGCGTGCACGGCCCCGACCACTCCGGCAGCCACGTCGTGGAGCAGCACCGGGACGCAGTCGGCGACGAGGACGGCGAGGGCGAGGTCCGTCGCCCGGGTGACGATCCCGTCGGCCACCGGCACGGCGCCGTCCCACGGCCCCTCGGCCTCGACGACATCGGCCCCGTGGACCTGGTCGAGGAAGAGCAGCCGATCGCGGGTCACCCCGACCTGCTCGGCGACGAGGTGACGGTTGGCCTCGACCGACGCGAGGTCGTCACCGACGTGTCCACCGAGGTTGAGCCCGACGTAGGGGGCCTGGCCGGCGCCCCGGGTCCGGCCGGTGACGGCGAGCTCGACGCGCGGACGGCCGGGACCCGCGTCGGGGACGGTGGATCGCCAGTAGAACACCCGCCCAACCTAGCCGCGGCCCCCGGCGCGCACGAAGGGCCCCGCCGCCGGCGGGGCCCTTCGTGTCATCTGGTCGGCGCGACGAGCGCCCGTGTCAGGTCAACGACTCACTTGAGGAAGTCGGGCACGTCGAGGTCGTCACCTTCGTCGAAGGTGACCTGCCGCGGGGGCTGCTGCACCGGAGCCGACTGCGGCTGCGGCTGCTGCGGCTGCGCCTGCTGCGGCTGGGCCCGCTGGGGCTCGCCCTGCTGACCACCCTGCTGACCACCCTGCTGACCGACCGGCGCGCCCTGGCCGGACCCGCTCTGGGCCTGCTGCGGCGCCGGGGCGGCGGGAGCGGAGCGGGGAGCGGACTGCGGCGCCGAGCGACCCATGACCTGGCCGAGGGCGCGGTCGTCCTCGCGCTTGCTCGGGCCGCCTCCGTCGAAGCCGGCCGCGATGACCGTGACCCGGACCTCGTCACCGAGGGCGTCGTCGATGACCGCACCGAAGATGATGTTGGCCTCGGGGTGGGCGGCCTCCTGGACGAGGCGCGCGGCCTCGTTGATCTCGAAGAGACCGAGGTCCGAACCACCCTGGATCGACAGGAGAACGCCGTGCGCGCCGTCGATGGAGGCCTCGAGCAGGGGGGAGCTGATCGCGAGCTCGGCCGCCTGGACCGCGCGGTCCTCACCGCGAGCCGAGCCGATGCCCATGAGGGCCGAGCCGGCCCCCTGCATGACCGACTTGACGTCGGCGAAGTCGAGGTTGATCAGGCCCGGCGTGGTGATCAGGTCGGTGATCCCCTGGACACCGGACAGCAGCACCTGGTCGGCCGAGCGGAAGGCGTCCATCATCGAGACGCTGCGGTCGCTGATCGACAGCAGGCGGTCGTTGGGGATGACGATGAGGGTGTCGACCTCCTCGCGGAGGCTGCCGATCCCCGACTCGGCCTGGTTGGCGCGGCGGCGTCCCTCGAAGGTGAACGGCCGGGTGACGACGCCGATCGTCAGGGCACCGAGGCCACGCGCGATCCGGGCGACGACCGGAGCACCACCGGTGCCGGTGCCGCCACCCTCACCCGCCGTGACGAAGACCATGTCGGCCCCCTTGAGGACCTCCTCGATCTCCTCGGCATGGTCCTCGGCCGCCTTCTTGCCGACCTCGGGGTCCGCGCCGGCGCCGAGGCCGCGGGTCAGCTCGCGACCGACGTCGAGCTTGACGTCCGCATCGCTCATGAGCAGTGCCTGCGCGTCGGTGTTGATGGCGATGAACTCGACGCCCTTGAGGCCCACGTCGATCATGCGGTTGATGGCGTTGACGCCGCCACCGCCGATGCCGACGACCTTGATGACGGCCAGGTAGTTCTGCGGTGCTGCTGCCACGTGCGTGGACCTTCCTGAATGGTGGTGCAAAAGCTGAGGTGGTGGATCTGGGGGTGACCGCGCCGGCCGGCGGCTGAGAACCCTAAAGGTCCAGATAAAGGTTACAGTTTGGTCACGAACCAGTGAGTCGACGCTATGCGCTGCCCCGGGAGCGATCAACCCAGAACCCGGCGTGTCGGACGGGGGTTTCGACTCTTTCGTGCTGTGGCGCCCTCGCGGTCGTCCCGCCGTGCACTTTCACCCCATCCGCCCCATCCACGCCAGGGCTGACGGCGGAGCGGGGGTGCGGGTGCGCGGAGCCGCGTCAGCGGGTGACGGGCGAGGACGGGACGCTGACGTCGATCGTCGCTCCCGGCTGGTCGACGAGCACGGTCACGAGCTGGGCCTTGAGGTCGGCCTCACCCGCGGCCCCCCAGACGACGGTGCGCCGGTTGCCCTTGTGGGTGAGGGTGAAGGTCACCTGGTCGGCCGAGGAGAGCGTCACGCCCGAGACCTCGGTGCGCAGTGCCGTAGGGAGCGC
>JBDSSS010000160.1:0-17953 GCA_039928615.1 Terracoccus sp.
GCGACGCGTCGGCCGTCGAGGTCGACCTCGACCACCCCGTCCTCGGGAACGGCGGGGAGGGTGGGCGCGTCCGGGGCGAGAGCGAGCAGACACCGGGCGAGGTCGACGGCTGCGGCGGCGACGACGATCCCGACGAGCCGTTGAGCGAGGTGGCCGGCCTCGACGAGGTCAGGACGCGCGGGGATGTCGAGGAGCCCGTCGGGGGGACCGGCCAGCAGGTAGGACGGCGCCTGCAGGACCACGCTGTTGACGTAGGCGGCGGCCACGATGAGGCGGTCGGTCCCCGACTGGAGGCGGCCCGAGGGAAACGCCAGCAGTCCGCGATTGGGGGGTCAGCCCCCTAGGTTCTGGGCGGCATACGGGTGAGGATGAAGGCGTTCACGAAGAGCATGTCGCACGACATGCGAGCGGCTGGGATCTGGAGATCCTGCGTTGTCGGTTGCCAACCGGTCCGCCTCTGGCGGGGGAAACGGGGCGGGGAGCACGCCGACGGCAGGTGAGGGACTGGTTGCTCCAGCGGACGAACTGGGGCTCAGACTCGGGGGCGTGCACACGCACGGACCCCGAGTCCGTCTCTGTATGCCGCCGGGCACGCACGTCGGGCGTGCGAACGCCCCTCCACGGTCTGCTTCCGTGGAAGGGCGTTCGGCGGGTGGTGCGGGTCTGTCAGGTCACTCGGCGGCCTGGAGCGCCTTGACCTCGTCGCGCGCGGCACGGATGGCCTCGAGCTGACGGGTCACGACGTCGCGGAAGCCGGCACTGAGGTCCTGCTCGAGGGCCTTCTCGTACTCGGAGACCGCGTGGTCCTCACCGGTCGAAGCCGCGCCGAGGACGCCGCCCGCGTCGTCACCGGTCAGGGCGTCCTTGAGCGAGATCCACCCGCGGTGCAGGGCTGCGGCGGTCGAGCCGCCCTCGTCGACGTCGTCGCCGTACTCGTCACCGAGGGCGACGATCTCGCGGCGGAAGCCGGCGCGCTGCTCTGAGAGGCGCTGCAGCGTGGCCGACCACATGGGGTGGTCGTTGTCCTTCAGCTTCTCGGCGGCGGAGGCGAAGCCCTTCTCGCCGTCCTTGAGCGTCTCTACGAGGTCCTTGGCGACCTTCTCGTCGTCCGACATGTGCACTCCTTTGGTCAACGTGCTGGTGTCGGATCAATACCCGCCGGAGGTGGCGCCCAACCGTTGTCGAGGGTGGCCAGGATCCCTAGGCGGGGGCGGCCGCCAGGCGTCCGCGCACCGACCGGCCGACGGAGGAGCCGACGAGCAGGCCGAGGGAGATGGCGATGGTGACCCCGAGGACGCCCAGCGCGACGTCGGTGACCGACTCACGGCCCGCGGCGAGCTCGGTGACGCCGACGAGGCCGAGGCTGCCGGGGACGAGGAGCCAGAAGGCGGGGAGGAAGAGGACGAGGCGGGCCAGCTGGGGCCGACGGAGCTCGACGACGGTGGCCCCGAGGCTGGCGGCGATCGCGCCGAGGAAGCCACCGAGGCCGAGCGAGCCGAGCTCCTGACCGGCGAGCTGCGCGCCGAAGGCGAGGCTGAGCACGAGCAGCACCCACCCCTGCATCCGCAGCGGCACCCCCTCCATCAGGCAGATGCTCAGACCGATCAGCACGAGGCCGACCGGGGCGCCGGCCCAGCCGATGTCGTCGACCCGGAGGTTGGCCATCGTCTCGGGCGGCACGCGCAAGAAGGTGGTGGCCATGAGCAGGCCCAGGGCAAACAGGCCCAGCTGCACCAGCCCGTAGGTGAGCCGGGCCGAGCCGGCCTGCATGTGTCCGGCGGCGAGCTCGGACATGCCGTTGACGACGAGCGCTCCGGGGAGCAGGACGGCGAGCGGCGGCAGGACGGTCCGCAGCGGGCCCTCGAGCAGGCCGGCGTTGGCGGCGCCGAAGACGAGCAGGGAGACGAGGAAGGCGGCGAGGGTCGGCAGCAGCGCCTGGACCACCTGGTAGCGCTCCGCGAGCTGGACGAGCACGAAGACGATGACGGCGCCGACGGCTGCCGCGGCGATGTTGGCCCAGCCGGGCTGGAGGATCAACGCGATCCCGACGGCGAGGACGGGCCACGCCAGCGCCATCAGCCACAGCGGATGCCGCACCGGGCGACGCGCGACGTCGGCGAGCTGCCCGAGGGCGTCCTTCGGCGTGAGCTCGCCCTGGACGAGCTGGTAGCGGATGCGGCGCACGCTCGCGGACTGGTGGAGGCGCAACCCGGGGGGAGCCGACCGCTGGGTCGTGGGGCCGCCCTCGGTGAGGGTGACGAGCAGACCGGTCGGGCCGACGGCGGTCTGGACGTCGGGGTAGCCGAACCGGACCGCGACCTCGGCGAGCTCCTCCTCGATCTCCTGGACCGGCTGGCCCGTCGCGATCATGGCCGTGCCGAGCCTCGCGAGCAGCGCTCGGGTCTCGGTGGCGCGGTCCTGCGGGGTGCCGCTGGCCAACGGGTCGTCCTGGCTGTCCGTCGCCGCGTGTCCCGTCATGCCGGTCATCCTCTCAACTCGGACGACCCGCCGCCGCCACCGCTCCAGGCAAGCGATGCGGAGGTGAGGACCCGCTGACCTCCTACCTCGATGGGCGAGTGAAGTACCGATAGGCCTCCACCAGCCCGGCGGAAGCGCCCCCGACGATAATGCCGAGGAACCAGCCTTGCGCCTGGTCGAGCACAACGGTGGGGAAGCCAAGCACAGTGCTGCACTGTTGGGTGCCATTGAGAGCGTTCCCCGTGCAATTCTTCGGGAACGTGATCAACATGGCGAGCACAAAGCCACCAATTGGTGCTGTCCAGAAAGAGAATGCGCTATTCGCGTCCTCAGACATCTCCCCACCTCCATGAGAGATCGTCCTCGTTTGCGATCTTGCGCGTCAAGACGTCGAGCGGGACATTACGGTGGGCGTCACTCATGCTGCGCTCGGCCTATCGCCTATCGCCGATGTGCGGCAAAGGGGGTTTGTGCCGAGGTGTTTCCGCGAAACCACACTCTTATTGCGAAGGCGTACTGCACGGCGATGTGACCCGACATGCGGGGGCTTGGGTCCACATCGTCTCGGCGAAAGGGCTCGCCTACCACCTGAAGTGTCTGTCCACCCTTTTCTTGTCGGATACGCAGAGTATGGCTGGCTGCAGCACGTCCGCTTGTCTAGCGGGTGGCCTCCAGCTGCGCGCAGGCCGAGCGGAGATGGCGCAGGGCGTCGGACAAGACGTCTACCGATGGCGTCAGGTCATCGGGACTGGTGCATGGCGTCCCACGCGGCGCCGAAAACCACGCCGAGGCCAGCACCGACACCCGCGCCGACCGCGATGCCCGTGCCGCCACCGACGATGATGCCGACGGTCGTCCCCAGTCCCGCGCCGAGGGCCACCGCGACACCGACGACCGTGTCCGTGCGGTCTTCCTCGGCCTGGGCCGTCATGGCTGGCCCCGTCCGGGGTCCCGAGCGGAACAGCCGCGATTCTGGGCCCTCACCATCGGGGACGTGGACGCGGATGCTCGTCCCGTCGTCGTGAATCAGGGCGGTGGCTGGTTGCCGTGACACGACGTGGACCTCCACGAAGTCCCCGGCGGATCCCGCGACGTTCAGGGCGAGCACGATGTAGGCGGTGAGCAGGTAGTCCTGCGGCAGCACGAGGAGAGCTCCACCCGTAGAAGAGGCAGGCACTCACCGTCGTGACGGCGGTGACGGCAGGAGGCCACCCGGACTCAAGGGGGAGTGAGATCAGCCGCGCGATGCCCACGGCGACGAGTGCGATCACCAGGACGAGGCCCTGGATGGTGACGGCATACCTCTTGTCGTTCTTGAGGTCGACCGCTCTCAGCTCGCGGTAACCGTGAGGCAGGTCCGTCGTGTCCCCAAGTGTGTGCAGGGTCTTCATGAGCCAAGACTGACGCTCGAGGCCCACGCGTCACAGAGGCGAACGTCCCGCCTCGGCATCGACACGAGGAGGAGACGCGGCAGGGGTCAGGGGAGCGGGTAGCCGACCTGGGTGGCGAGGAACGAGCGAGCCGAGGCCGTGTCGAGCCGCAGGGCGACGTTCGTGGCGCGGCAGACCATGTCGCCCGTGATGGTCGTGGCTGCGATGACGTGCGTCCCGTGCAGGTAGTTCGGCCCGCCGGAGTCGCCACCGCACGCGCCGCCCCACCCGGCGGACGGGTTCTGGTCCTCGTGGACCCAGCCGGGGGTCACGCTGTGCAGCCCGAGCAGGGCGGACTCCCGCTGGCCGGTGGGCGGGTAGTCGTGCGCCCCGCCCCCGAAGGTGACGGAGGAGCCGAAACCGACGACATCGAAGGTCTGGCTTCGTGGGACCGAGCCGAGCTGGTTCGCCGCGGGGAGCGTGGCCGGCGTGATGCCGGGGTCGGTGGTCAGGTGCAGCACGGCGATGTCGTTGGTGTCGTTGGCGTAGACGTTCTGCTTCGACGTCAGCTTGGGCAGGAACGCCGGATCGATCGAGACGGCCCCCCGGATGTAGGTGCTCGCGGCGGTCGGCTTCTGGTCGAAGGTGACCCAGGCGATCGGCAGGCGCCCGTTGGTGCGGTAGTAGTCGGCGAAACAGTGGCCGGCCGTGAGGAAAGCGGTGCGGTCGATGAGGGCGCCGCTGCAAGCGAAGCCCTTCGCCCCGTCGGCGGTGTCGCTGAAGTAGAGCGCGCCCGCTTCCGGGTGCGCGACGTCAGGGGTTCCGTTGACCAGGGCCGTGGCCGCGGACGGGATGAACGCCAGGGTGATGCCGAGAGCCACCGCGGGGAGAATTCGCCTCATGGGAGCGCACGTTCCTCGCCGCGGAGCGAGCCTGTCAAGGAATGCTCAAACTCAGGCTCTTCACAGTCTGAGGGCCGACAACCATCGGCTCTCCGAAAGGTCGTTCAGCGCGGCTCTCGGGTCGCGGCGTCCTCGGGATGCGCCTAGCGTGTCCGCGTGGACGAGGCAGCCGACGAGAAGCGCATGCGCCTGCGTTACGCCGGCAGTTGCCGAGTCTGTCGGGAGCCTCTCCCCGCCAAGACGGAAGCGATCTACGAGCGGCCGACGAAGACGGTCCGGTGCCTCCGCCACGACACGAGCAGCACGACCGATCGTGCTGTTACCGAACCCGACCCGCCTGTTCCTCCGGCTCCACCGGACCCGGCCGTCGTCGACGTCGGCACGGTCGGGGCCTCGGCTCGGCGCGAGTCCGAGCGGCGCAAGGCCAAGCGAGAGACGCGCATCCGGGCCGCCCACCCAAAGCTTGGGGGCCTGATTCTCGCACTCACGGACGAGCCGCAGTCGACGACCGCCTGGGACGTCGGCGCGGTGGGTGAGGAGAAGCTCGGCAGGGGACTCGACGACTTGGCTTCAGACACCGTCCGACTGCTGCATGACCGGCGAATCCCCAAGAGCAGGGCCAACATCGACCACATCGCCGTGACTGCCAGCGGCGTCTACGTCATCGATGCCAAGAAGTACCGCGGCCGTCCTCACCTGAAGGTGGATGGCGGCCTGTTCCGGCCCCGTGTCGAGCGGCTGCTCGTCGGCACTCGCGACTGCACCCGCCTCGTCGACGGCGTGCTCAAGCAGGTCGACGTCGTTCGGTCACTCCTCGACAGCAGGGTCCCCGTCCACGGCGTGCTCTGTTTCGTCGAAGCGGAGTGGCCACTGTTCGGCGGTTCCTTCACGACCCGGGAGGTTCAGGCGCTCTGGCCGCGGAAGCTCTATCCCCAGCTCGTCGCCGAGGGTCCGTATGCCGCAGAGGCAGTGACCGAGACCCACCGGGCACTCGCTCGAGCGCTGACCCCTGCCGAGCCGGTCGCGATCCGCGGGTGAAAGTGGGCACTCGACGGGACGGGAAGATGTCAGCGGAGGTCGTAGGCCTTGAGGAAGGCGAGGATGAAGGGCGCGGCGTCGGTCGTGCCGCTGTCACCGAGCTCGTTATAGGCGGCGATGGCGATGTCGCCGCGGCCGGCCACCATCCAGGCGTGCGTGTCGGGCGGGCTCTTCGTGCCGAACTCGGCCGTGCCCGTCTTGGCGAACTCCACTCCAGCGGGCGCGAGTACCTTGCCCGACCCCTCCCGGACGACGGCCCGCATCTCGGTGCGGATCACCTCGGCCTCGGTCGGGTCGAGCGGCGTGGCCGGGGCAGGCAGGGCCGGAGCCGACGTGAGCAGACGTGGCCGGACCGTCTGGCCCTTCATCACCGAGGCGACGACGAGTGCCATCGTCAACGGCGAGGCCTCGACGCGGCCCTGCCCGATGAACGACGCGGCGTGCTCGACGACGTTGTCCGTGCGGGGGACCGACCCGAGGAACCCGGTGAAGGGCAGGTCGAGCGACTCACCCATCCCGAGCGACTGGGCCGCGGAGACGAGGTCGTCCTGCGACACCTTCGCGTACTGGCTGATGAAGGCGGTGTTGCACGAGTAGGCGAGCGCCGTCGCCAACGGGATGTCGCCGAGCTTGGCGGTGGGGTAGCCGGTGTAGTTGCTGAAGCGACGCCCGTCGACCGTAAGCCGGTCGGTGCACGGCAGCGTCGTCGCTGCGGTGAAGCCCTTGCGGACCAGGGCGAGCGAGCTGACGATCTTGAAGGTCGACCCGGGCGGGGCCTTGCCGGCGAGCGCGAGCGTCGACCCGTTCGCCCCCGGTCCGACGGCAGCCGCAAGCACCTCACCGGTCGAGACGCGCACGGCCACCAGGGCGGTCGGCTGGGACTTCTGCCCGGCCAGCGCCGCCTCCGCCGCGGTCTGCGCCTTCTGGTCGAGCGTGACGACGAGCGGCTCGGCCTCCTGGGAGACCTCGGCGTAGATCTCCCGCTTCTCGACCGACGACCCGTCCGCGCCCTTCGTCACCGCCTGCACGGCCACGCCCGGGGTGCCGCGCAGCTGCTCGTCGTAGCGGGCCTCGAGCCCGCTCTGCCCGATGGTGTCGCCGGATTCGAGCTTCCCGCCCGACTTCGCGACCTGCTCGGCGTTCACCTCGCCGACCCGACCGAGCACGGGTGCGGCCCACGTCCGTGTCGGGCCCAGCACCTGCAGCCGCGGCACGACGAGTGAGCCGGTGACGGCGTCGATCTTCGCCCGGGAGCCGGTCAGCACAGGGTCGTCCGCGCGCAGCGTGATCGCTTCGACGAACGCCTTGGCACCCGCAGTGCTCACCTTCGCGGCATACGCGGAGCCGTCGATGCCGAGCACCTTCGCGAGTGCCGTGGCGGCGGACGTCGCGGCGTCACCGGACACCTTCGTCTTGTCGATGCCGACGACCCCGACCTCCCGCTCGGTCATCAGCGGCGCCCCGGCCTTGTCGACGATGTCGGCCCGCTTGGGCCACGAGCGGGCCAGGGTCAGCGACTCGTTCGCGGTGAGCTCGGGGGCGACGATCTTGGGCGACCACGCCACCTGCCACGCGCCGTCGACGAGCGTGAGCCCCACCGTCGTCTGGTAGGTCCAGTCCGTCGGGTCGGGGCTGACGTCCCACCGCGTGTAGAGCGTCGCCGTCGCGTGGTCGGACCCCTCGTTGGCGGTGAGGTCGGTGAGCGAGACCTCCGGCCGCAGGCCGCCCATCCCCTTGTATGCCGTCGTGACGAACGCCGTCGCCGCCGCCGGGGTGCTGCCCTTGAGGGCGACCCCGGACAGGTCGGCCTTGGCGAGCCCGGCAGCAAGGGCGCGGGCGGCCACGTCGGGGTCGGGGGTCGAGGAGAAGAGGGAGCAGCCGGCTCCGACGGCGCCCAGGAGCAGGGCCGCGGCGGTGAGCGAGGTCGTGGCACGGAGGCCTGCTCGGGTCATGGCCCCCACGCTACGTGGGCAAGCCGGGGCCCGTCGCGGCGGACATTCCGCCCGCCGACAACCTCGAGTCAGCCCCGGGCCGGCTTCCAGAGCTGGATCGAGGCGACCGGCTCGAAGCCGGCCGCCAGCGAGGCGCGCACCGCCCGGGCGTTACCGGGAGCGACGGCGGCCGCGACGACCTGGCCCCGCGGCAGCAGGGTGAGGGCGTCGCGCACGACGTCGGTGCCGGAGTGGTGGTGCTCGGGGTCTGTCTCGATGCCGAGCTCGGGCAGGCCGGCGATGCCCTTGGCCACGGTCACGAGCGTGCGGTCACCGGGAGCGGCATACCCGTAGGTCGCGACGTCGGTCCGCACGAGGGTGGCGTGCTCGGCGCGGGGGTGGTTGCGCAGGTCGCTGCGCGACACGAGCGCCTCCTCGCCGCCGAGGCCCTCGGCCACGAGGACCATGTCGAGCGCGTCGATCCACCCGGTGCCGGCGAGCGCGGAGACGAGGCGCGGGTTGCTCGCGCCGCCGAAGCCGTCGGCGCCGAGCGAGGCGATCTGCTCGTCGGACACGTCGTCGCCGACGGCGATGTAGGCGTGCCCGGTGAAGGCGATGACCCCCTCGACGCCCTCTCGCCAGGGCGAGACGCGGTCCCACCGGCCGTCGATGGCGGGGAACTCGCCGGTGGCGGCGAGTCCGAGGACGTCTGCGAGGTCGATCACGGGACCCATCCAACCGGGCGGGCCGTGGCCGTGCACACCGGGGCGTCCGTCATTCGGTCAGCGAGCCGCCGCGGCGGTCGTGCCGCACCGACTCCGGCGGCCGGCACGAACCTCCCGAGGCCGTCCGGGTGAAGTAGGTTTGCCCCATGTCCCGACCGCACGCGGCCGCCATCGTGGAGGACACCGTCCACGACCAGATCGAGCGCGTGCTGCGCGGACGCGGCTGGGGCAACCGGGTGATCACCCACATCGGCTACGGGTCGCCCAGCTTCGTGCGGGTCTTCGCCCGGGTCGTCCTCGGCCGCAAGGGCCGGGAGAGCACCGAGGGCCCGGAGAGCAGGCAGGACGCGACGGGTGCGCTGACCCCGGCGCGCTACGACCGCGGCTGGCGAGCCTTCCTCACCTCGCCCGCCACCGGAGTCCCCGTGACGATCACGGCCGGCGACCGTGAGATCTACGGCCGGTCCGACCGGGCCGGGCACGTCGACATCGTCGCTCACGACCACGGCCTCGAGCCGGGCTGGCAGCAGGTCATCGTCCAGGCCCAGGGCACCGCGCCCGTGCCGGCCGACGTCTTCATCGTCGGCGAGGACGTCCGCTACGGGCTCGTCAGCGACATCGACGACACCGTCATCGCGACGATGCTCCCGCGCCCGATGATCGCGGCCTTCAACACCTTCGTCCGCAAGGCCAAGGCCCGCCGCGCCGTCCCCGGCATGGCGCCGATGTACCGGCGGCTCCTCGCCGCGCACCCCGGTGCGCCGATCGTCTACGTCTCGACGGGGGCGTGGAACACGACCCCGACGCTGACCCGCTTCCTGCTCGAGGGCGGCTACCCCCTCGGCCCGCTCCTGATGACCGACTGGGGCCCGACCAACACCGGCTGGTTCCGCAGCGGGCAGGCGCACAAGCGCACCTGCCTCGACCGGCTGGCCCGCGACTTCCCCGAGATCGAGTGGCTCCTCGTCGGCGACGACGGGCAGCACGACCCCCAGCTCTACGCCGACTTCGCGGAGGCGCGCCCCGACCGCGTCGACGCCGTCTGCATCCGCCAGCTGAGCCCGACCGAGCAGGTCCTGTCGCACCCGATGGGCCGCCTCGACGCCGCGCCCAACCGCGGCTGGGCCACGCGGTCGGTCCCCACCTTCTCGGCCCCGGACGGCCACGTCATGCTGCGCCTGCTCGAGCAGGCCGGCCGCGTGGGCGAGCCGGTCGCCGAGGAGGAGCAGCCCTCGCGGCCCGCGCGCCCCACCTCCTGACCCACGCCGCCGCCCCGACCGGGCCCATCCGACCGGGCCCACCCAACCGGATCGCCCGGGAGGGCCCGCGGAGCCCGGAGTCTTGGCAGACTGTCGCCATGCCTGAGCTGCCGGAGGTGCAGGCGCTCGTCGACTTCCTCGCCGAGCGCACGGACGGTCTCGCCATCGAGCGGCTCGAGCTCGCGTCGTTCAGCGTGCTCAAGACCTTCGACCCACCGCCTGCCGCTCTCGAGGGATCGCCGGTCGACGGGGTGCACCGTCACGGCAAGTTCCTCGACATCGACGCCGACGGGACGCATCTCGTCTTCCACCTCGCCCGCGCCGGCTGGCTGCGCTGGTCCGACCAGCTGCCCGCGACCGTCGTGCGGCCGGGGAAGTCCCCGATCGCGTTGCGGCTCAGGCTCTCCGACGGGTCGGGCTTCGACCTCACGGAGGCGGGCACGAAGAAGTCGCTCGCCGCCTACATCGTGCGCGACCCCGCCGACGTCCCCGGGGTGGCGCGCCTCGGACCCGACCCGCTCGCCGACGCCTTCACCCGTGAGGCGTTCGGCGCGATCCTCGACGGCCGCCGCACCCAGATCAAGGGTCTGCTCCGCGACCAGGAGGTCATCGCCGGGGTCGGCAACGCCTACTCCGACGAGATCCTCCATGTCGCCAAGCTGTCGCCCTTCGCGATCGCCGGCTCGCTCACCCCCGAGGTCGTCGATCACCTGTATGCCGCTCTGCGCGACACGCTCCTCGGTGCGGTCACGACGGCGTCGGGCAAACCTGCCAAGGAGCTGAAGGACGCCAAGCGGGCGGGGATGCGCGTGCACGCCCGGACCGGTCAGGAGTGCCCGGTGTGCGGCGACGTGGTGCGGGAGGTGTCATTCGCCGACACCTCCCTGCAGTACTGCGCGACCTGTCAGACCGGGGGCAAACCGCTCGCGGACCGCCGCATGTCGCGCCTGCTCAAGTAGTGACCGGCGACACGGAGCCCGATCGGCTGCCACTCCGGCGCTCGCCGGAGGAGGAGGCGGAGGAGGCTGCGTTCCTGTCCCTCTACGGTGCGTGGTCGGCGATGGCCCCGGGCGAGTTCGCCTCCGAGATGGAGGGTTTTGATCGGCCGTGGTGGGTCGTCGGCGGCTGGGCGATCGAGGCCGCGACCGGCTTCCGCCGGGAGCACGAGGACACGGACGTGTCGCTGCTGGCGCGTGACGTCCCTGCCTTCGTCGAGTTCATGGCCGGTCGGTGGCACGTCTGGAACAACGACGGCGGCGTGCTCCACCCGCTCGGCGGGAGGTGGGGCACCGTCGACGAGCCGGCCAGCCAGCTCTGGCTGCGTGCGAGCGCGACCGCCCCGTGGATCGTCGACATCCCCCTGACCCCCGACGACGACGGGCGGTGGACGCACAAGTTCCTCCCCGGCCGGGCCGCCGCCGTCGAGGACGTCACGTGGACCGCCGACGACGGCATCCGCTACCTCCGGCCCGAGATCGTGCTGTCCTACAAGGCCCGGCTGCGACGCCCGAAGGACGAGCCGGACTTCGAGGCGACCCTGCCGGTCCTCGGTGCGCCGCAGCGCGCGTGGCTGCGCGACGCCCTGACCACCCTGGTGCCGGGCCACCCGTGGATCGCCCGCCTGTAGCGGCACCCCCGTTTCCGAGGTTGTTCGCCCGGCACCTGCGCCCAACCGCCGTCGGGCAACGCGCTGCCGTGGGGATGCAACGTTCCGGTTGTCGTGTTTGTCTGTAACCACATGAGGCCATTCCACCGAGCAGCCCCCGTCCCGACGCCCACCCACCCCCGACCCGGGTGGCGCGGGCTCATGCTGGCCTGCCTCACCCTGACCACGGTGACGGCACTCGCGGCGTGCGGCTCGACGTCCGACGGTGTCCCCGCGGGGGCCACGACCCCGGTGGGGGCGACAGCGCCGGGGGTGGACACCACGGCCGGGACCTCGACCGACCCGAGCTCGACGACGACCACGACGGCGCCGGCGGGGACCCCCACCCCGACCTCGGGCCAGCAGGGCACGGTCCGGCCCATGCCGCCGGGTCCGGGCACGAAGCCGACCATCGGGCAGGGGCCGGGCGGGCCGGTGCGTGCCACGGCCACCCGTGGCGACGTCATCCTCACGGTGCTCGCCCAGCGCGCCGTCGGCCGGCTCACCGTCGACTACACGCTGACCAACACCGCGGCCGCGGACCTCGTGGCGGTCGACCTGATCCCCACCGACCTCGGTGGCGCGAGCCTGCCCGCGAACCTCGACCCCACCCACGCCTGGGTCCTCGCCGGCGACGGCGGGGTGACGCGGATCAGCAAGCAGGGCTTCGCCATCGCTCCCGGTGTGCGCTTCGCCGCCGCGCCCGTCATCGGGGCCCGACCGCTGCCTGCTGGTGGCTCGCTCACGGGCTCGGCCGAGGTGTCGCTCCCGCCCGCCACCGACGTGCCGGGCCCGAGCTTTGCCGTGCCGCAGACGAAGATCGCCCTGTCGACCGACCGGATGCAGGTGTGCATCCAGGTGCGGGCCCGCACCGACCAGGACCGTCCCTCGCCGACCGACGCGGGCGTGCTCGTCACCCCGGTCGCTGCACCCGGCACGGACGAGCTCGTCTGCACGGACGCGATGGTCCTGCCAGCCTCGTGAGCCACAACGGGGGCGGGGCCGCGGTCAGGTGATGGCTGCTCCGACCATGAAGAGTGTCGTCACGGAGAGCAGGAACGCCGGGATGGTCAGGACCGCGGCGATGACCCAGCGGCGCGCCGACCTCGACGCGGCGATCGACTCGGCCCACTGGCCCTGGGCCCACAGCGGCCGGACCGTGCTCGCCCTGATGACGGCGACGATCCCGAACGGGAAGAACCCGAAGAAGGTGAACAGGACCGCCCAGACGAGGTGGTTCGGCGGTGGCGGCAGGACGGCATACGACGGGGGCGGAGGAGCCATCGGGGACGGGCGGGTGGGTGGCGGCCACGCCTGCCGGTCGGCCCACGCGGTGGGCGGGAGCTGCGCGCGCGTCGGCACCGGCGGTGGGACCTCGTCGGACCACGCCGACTGGCGGTCGCGGGTCGGGTCCGGCCGGGGCGTCCAGAACTCGGCAGGCGCCCGCTGAGGGTCCCGCTCGGGACCGGCCGTGCTCCAGTCGTTGCTCATCGTCGCTTCTTCGGTCGCTCGGGTCGCGTTCGGGGGTTGGAGTCCAGTGTGCGCCAGATGGTTCCCCGGCGGGGGAGTCGGGCCACGGCGCGTCAGGTCGGCTCAGATGATGTGGGGGTCGGCATCACCGGCGAGACGCTTGCCCGCTGCGGCCCACGCCTTCATCCCGCCGTCGAGGTTGGCGACGTCGAAGCCCTGCTGCACGAGCCAGGCGACGGCCCGGCCCGACCGTGCACCCGAGCGGCACACGACGGAAACGGTGTCGCCGTCGGGCAGCTCGTCGAGCCGGCTGGTCAGCTCGCCGAGGGGGATGTGGACGGCGTTGGGGGCGTGCCCGGCCGCCCACTCGTCGGCCTCGCGCACGTCGATGACGACGGCGTCGTCGGCCACGTCGGACACGGTCGTCGTGGGGATCTCACTCATCGGGCCATCCTCGCACGCGGCCGTGCGGGTGCCGGCGCGGGCGCACTAGCCTGAGCCGGGTGAAGATCCTCTCGATCCAGTCCCACGTCGCCTACGGTCATGCCGGCAACTCGGCGGCCGTCTTCCCGCTCCAGCGGCTCGGGCACGAGGTGTATCCCGTGCTCACGGTGACCTTCTCGAACCACACGGGCTACGGCGCGACCCGCGGGCCGCTCATCGCTCCCGCCGACGTCGCCGACGTGCTGCGCGGCGTCGAGGAGCGCGGCGCCTTCCCGGGGATCGACGCGGTCCTGTCGGGCTACCTCGGCGCGGAGACGGTCGGGCAGGTCGTGCTCGACGCGGTGGCCCGCGTCAAGGAGGCCAACCCGAAGGCGATCTACTGCTGCGACCCCGTGATGGGCGACGTCGGACGCGGCTTCTTCGTCCGAGAGGGCATCCCCGAGTACCTGCGCGACGCGGTCGTGCCCCGCGCCGACATCCTCACCCCCAACCAGTTCGAGCTCGAGTTCCTCGTGGGCCGCTCGGTGCGCACCCAGGCCGACCTGCTCGCCGCGGCTGACGAGCTGCGCGCCAGCGGACCCGAGGTCGTGCTCGTGACGAGCGCCCTCACCGAGGACACGCCGGAGGGGACGATCCAGATGGTCTGCGTCACCGGGGACGGGGCCTGGGCCGTGACGACGCCGATCCTGCCGATGACGGTGCGCGGTGGCGGCGACGTCACCGCGGCGGTCTTCCTCGCGCACTACCTCACCGACGGGGCACGGGTCGCGCTGAGCCGGACCGCCGCGACGATGTATGCCGTGCTCGAGCAGACGCACGCCAGCGGGTCGGAAGAGATGCTGCTCATCGACGCGCAGGACGCCATCGCCCACCCCGTCGAGGTTTTTGAAACTTCGTCGATCAGATAGCGCCAGACGTTGGCGCAGGGGCCTCGGGCCGCGTTATAGTCGGCTTGCGCCGTTCCGCATGACCACCCCTGACCGTGCGGAACGGCGCTTTTTCATGCCCCGGGGCGACGGATTCCGTCGTCGGTCGGGACGGCTGGTGCGGTTCACGGGTCAAGGCTTCGGGTTCGGTCCACCCGGTGAGCGCCCGCGCGACACGCCGATCGGCTCGTATGCCGCTCTATCGGCCCCACGCTAGAGATCCGTATAGCCTGCGATCGTGGACCCGATCACGAACCCCTATGCCCCCGGCGCCGGTCAGCGGCCCCCCGAGCTCGCCGGACGCGACGAGCAGCTGCGGACCTTCGACGTCGTCCTCGAGCGGATCGCGCGCGGCCGCTCCGAGCGATCCATCGTGCTGACCGGCCTGCGCGGCGTGGGCAAGACGGTGCTGCTCAACGCGCTGCGGTCGGCCGCGGTCCGGGGCGGCTGGGGGACGGGCAAGTTCGAGGCCCGCCCTGACCAGCGCCTGCGCCGTCCCCTCGCCGCCGCTGCCCACCAGGCCGTCCGCGAGCTCGGGCACCCGCGCACCGACCAGGTCGACCACGTGCTCGGCATCGTCAAGAGCTTCGCGCTGCGCGACGCCCCCTCCGGCGCCAAGCTCCGGGAGAAGTGGCAGCCGGGGATCGACGTGCCGGCGGTGGGCGGCCGGGCTGACTCCGGAGACATCGAGATCGACCTCGTCGAGCTCTTCACCGATATCGGTGGTCTCGCGGCCGACGTCGGCAAGGGCATCGCCTTCTTCATCGACGAGATGCAGGACCTCGACCCCGAGGACGTCTCCGCCCTGTGCGCGGCGTGCCACGAGATCTCCCAGTCTGGACTGCCCGTCATCGTCGTCGGGGCGGGGCTGCCGCACCTGCCGGCGGTCCTGTCTGCGTCGAAGTCCTACTCCGAGAGGCTCTTCCGCTACTCCCGGATCGACCGTCTGCCGCGCGACTCCGCCGACCGCGCCCTGGTCGGCCCCGCGTCGGAGGAGGGCTGCGACTTCACCCCCGAGGCCCTCGACGAGATGTATGCCGTGACGGCCGGCTACCCGTACTTCATCCAGGCCTACGGCAAGGTCGTCTGGGACGTCGCCCCCACCTCGCCCGTCGGTGTCGACGACATCCGGATGGCCGTGCCGGAGGCGGAGTCCGAGCTGGCGGTCGGCTTCTTCGGCTCCCGGTTCGAGCGGGCCACCCCTGCGGAGCGGGAGTACCTGCGGGCGATGGCCGACGCGGCGCTCGTCGAGCCTGCCACGGCGGAGGGCGACGACGATGCGGAAGCCGGCTCGACGGCATACCCCGCGGGGGAGCGCGACGCGGTGCCCACGTCGGCGGTCGCGGAGGTGCTGGGGCGCAAGCCGCAGTCGCTCTCGCCGGCGCGCGACGCCCTGATCAAGAAGGGGCTGATCTACTCCGGGGAGCGGGGGCAGATCGCCTTCACCGTGCCGCACTTCGGTCGCTACCTGCGCACGCAAGCCTGACCCGGCAGGGGGTTGACGGGTCATCACTGGGTTGCTTGCATGGTCAGATCCCAGCCCGGAGGAGCTCCCATGGCGGTCCGCGTCGACCTCAACATCTCGCTCGACGGCGTCGCCACCCCGGCGGACCCGACTCCCGAGGCGCCGATGGGCGCCGACTGGCCGCGGCTGACCGAGGCCTACGCCGCGACCCGCACCTTCCGCGAGCGGGTGCTCGGCGACTCGAGTGGCGAGGGGACGACGGGCCTCGACGACGCGTATGCCGCGGCCTACTTCGAGGGGGTCGGCGCCGAGATCATGGGTGCGGCGATGTTCGGTCTGCACACCTACCCCGACGACCCGACGTGGACGGGCTGGTGGGGCGACGAGCCGCCGTTCCGGGTGCCCGTGTTCGTGCTCACCCACGTCGCGCGCCCGACCCTGACGATGGCCAACGGGACCTCGTTCGAGTTCCTGTCGGTGACTCCGGCCGAGGCCCTCGCGCGGGCCGAGGCGGTCGCGGGTGGTCTGGACGTCCGGATCGGCGGTGGCACCGGCGTGGTGCGAGACTTCCTGGGGGCCGGCCTCGTCGACCGACTCCACGTCAGCATCGCACCGGTCGTGCTGGGCCGCGGCGAGAGGCTCTGGGACGACCTGAGGGTGCTGGCGAGTGGCTACGCCGTGACCAGTGAGACGGCCGAGAGCGGCACGATCCACGTCACCCTCTCCCGCTAACCCGCCGACGCCGCCTCAGAGAGTCGTCCCGTCTGGCTCCATCCTCTCTGACATGGATGTTCCGAAGGAGTTTGAGCGCGCGCTCGACAAGGGGGAGGGCTCGTCGGCCGAGGCAGTCTGGTCGCCTCACGAGTCGGATTCGCCATGGCATGTGTCCTGGTCGTGCTCAGTGCGGTGAGCTTCCTCTCCGGGGAGACTGACTCCGGATGGTTCATGCTCGGCGCCGCGGTCCTCGACGTGGCCTTCGCCGCAGTCTTTCGATTCCTCTCCTGAGCACGGCGACTGACCGAAGCTGGTCAGAAAGGACGGGCCGGCCACCCTGCTGTTCTGTGGCCACAGGCCGCGATGATGAGCCGTTCGCACGCATCGGGGAGGACCGGAGCGGCCCGCCCTCACGCCATGGCCGGCGGGATGTTCTGGTTGACGTGAAAGAGGTTCTCGGGGTCGTAGCGACGCTTGACGGCGACCAGGCGCGGGTAGTTTGCCGCATACGAGTCGTGCACGCGCCCGCTGCCCTCGTCCATCAGGAAGTTGACGTAGGTGTCTCCGGACGAGGTCGGGTGGAGTTCGCTCCAGTAGTCCTTGGCCCAGCTCGCGATCAGCTCGGCGTTGGTGGGGTCGGGGTCGACACCGACGATGACCGCCGCCCAACCGCCGTCACGGTGCGCGAAGGCCGTGGCGCTGGATCCGACCCGCGACGCGGCCCCGCCGACGGGGTACATGTGCATGGTCGAGTGGCCGGTTGGCAGCAGCGCTCCGTACTTCTCGTGCACAGCGATCGCCTCGTCGCTGATCTCGGTGCAGAAGTCGGACCTCCAGTACCACTGCAAACCCGCCGGGTAGAGCCCGTCGAAGGCCTGCTGCAGCGCATCGAACGGCATCTCGTGCAGACCGACCACGAGCGGAGAGCCGAAGTCGCGAACCGGCGCCGTGACCTCGTCGGCCTTGGCGAGCGGCCCGGTGTAGCACCAGACGATGCCGCAGACCTTGCGTCCCCACAGGGCCTCGGGGAACGGCGGTGCCGGCGGCACGGTGAGCAGCCCGATCCAGCCGCTCAGCTCCTCGGGCAGGCTCGGCAGCAGCTCGCGGTACCACTGCATGACGGCGCGGGTGTCGTCCAGGTCGTAGAGCACCGGCCCGCCGAGGATGTGGCCGTTGTCGCCGATCGGGTGGCAGGCGAAGGTGAACGACGTGACGACGCCGAAGTTGCCGCCGCCGCCACGAAGCGCCCAGAACAGGTCGGCGTGGGTCTCACTGTCGGCGTGCACGAGCGAGCCGTCTGCGAGCACGACATCGGCGGCCAGGAGGTTGTCGACGGTCAGACCGAACCGTCGGGTGAGGTAGCCGATTCCGCCGCCGAGGGTGAGCCCCCCGACGCCGGTGCTCGCCAGAAAGCCTGAAGGAGTGGCCATCCCGAAGGCGACCGTGGCGTGATCGACGTCGCCCCAGGTGCAACCGCCGTCGACGCGCACGGTGTGCGATTGCGGGTCAGCCGTCACGCTGTGCATCGGTGAGAGGTCGAGCACCAGGGCGTCGTCCCAGACCCCCAGCCCGGCCGCGTTGTGGCC
>JBDSSS010000161.1:0-6383 GCA_039928615.1 Terracoccus sp.
CCGTCGAGCAGGCCGTCCATGACCTGCTCGTGCCAGGAGGCCGCGACGACGGCCACCCGCAGCCCGGTGCCGTCGATCGTCAGGGTGGGGGCGCCGTCTCTCATGCTGTCTCCGTCTCGCTGTGGGAGGCCGGGATGTCGTGACCCAGCCGCTCCCGCTTGGTGGTGAGGTAGTGCTCGTTGTGCTCGCCCGCAGGCCCGTGCAGCCGCTCGACCGCGACGACGTCGACGCCGTGGCCGCGCAGGGAGGTGACCTTCCGGGGATTGTTCGTCAGCAGCAGCACCGGTCCGACGCCGAGGTCGTGCAGGATCGCGGCCCCCGCGGCATACTCCCGGGCGTCGACGGGCAGGCCCAGCGCCGTCTGGGCGTCGACCGTGTCGGCACCGGCGTCCTGCTCGGAGTAGGCCCGGAGCTTGTCGACGAGGCCGACGCCGCGCCCCTCGTGGCCGCCGAGGTAGACGACGACGCCTCCGTCTCGTCCAACACGGGCCAGGGCGGCCTGCAGCTGCGGCCCGCAGTCGCACCGGAGCGACCCGAAGGCGTCGCCGGTGAGGCACTCGGAGTGCAGCCGGGTCACGACGGCGCCGCGGCCGAGACCGCTCGGTCCGACGAGCGCGACGTGCTCGTGCCCGGTGAGCGTGTCGCGGTAGCCGTGCGCCGTGAAGGTGCCGTGCGCCGTGGGGATGCGGGTGGTCGCGAGGCGCTCGACGCGGTCGAAGCGCTGCCGCCAGGCGATGAGCGCCTCGATGGTGACGACCGGCAGGTCGAACTCGCGGCCGAGCGCGACGACGGCGTCGAGGCGCATCATCCGGCCGTTGTCGTGGACGAGCTCGCCGATGACACCGACCGGGGCCAGGCCGGCCAGCCGTGTGAGGTCGACCGCCGCCTCGGTGTGGCCGGGGCGCGTGAGGACGCCACCACGCTTGGCCCGCAGCGGCAGGACGTGCCCGGGGCGGATGAGGTCGGCGGGCACCGCATCGGGGTCGGCGAGGACCTGGACGGTGCGGAGCCGGTCGGCCGCGCTGATCCCCGTCGTCACGCCGGAGGAGGCGTCGACCGAGACGGTGTAGGCGGTCCGCAGCGGGTCCCGGTTCTCGGCAACCATCAGTGGCAGCGCCAGGCGGTCGGCGACCGCGTCGGGCATCGGGGCGCAGAGGTAGCCCGACGAGTGCCGGATCGCCCACGCCAGCCACTCGGTGGTCGCGGTGCCGGCAGCGAGGACGAGGTCGCCCTCGTTCTCCCGGTTCTCGGAGTCGAGCACGAGCACGGGGCGGCCGGCCCGGAGTGCGTCGAGGGCCTGCTCGACGGTGCCCAGTCGCTGGGTCACGACGCCTCACCCCGGTGGGCGAGCAGCCGCTCGACGTACTTGGCGAGGACGTCGACCTCGAGGTTGACGGTCTCGCCGATCCCCTTGCGGCCCAGCGTGGTCAGCTCGAGGGTCGTCGGGATGAGGGAGACGGTGAACGAGTCGTCGGTGACGGACGCCACCGTGAGCGACACCCCGTCGACCGTGATCGACCCCTTCTCGACGACGTATGCCGTGAGCTCCCTGGGCAGGGTCAGCTGCACCGTCTCCCACCGGTCGCCCGGCGTGCGTCCGCTGATGGTCGCGGTCCCGTCGACGTGGCCCTGGACGATGTGCCCGCCGAAGCGGCCGTTCGCGGGCATCGCCCGCTCGAGGTTGACGCGGTCGCCCGGTGCGAGGGCGCCGAGGTCGCTGCGGCTCAGGGTCTCGGCCATGACGTCGACGGCGAAGCCCTCGGCGTCGTGCGAGGTGACCGTGAGGCAGACCCCGTTGACCGAGATGGAGGCACCGTGGACGGCGTCCCTCACGACGGTGGGCCCGGTGATCCGCAGCACGGCCGAGTCGGTCCCGTGGTCGATGGCGGCGACGGTGCCGAGCTCTTCGACGATTCCGGTGAACATGGTTTCTCCTCAGTCGTTCTCAGTCGTTGAAACGTTCCCGGGCGGGCGGGTCAGAGGCCTCGCGTGGACCCGGATGTCGGGGCCGACCGTCGTGACGTCCACGAGGTAGAGCCGCGCGATGTCGGCGATCGTCGTGACGCCCAGGTCACCGACTGCCGGGGGCCCCGCCCCGAGCAGCGCGGGGGCGAGATAGGCGTAGACCTCGTCGACGAGGCCGGCGGTGAGGAACGCGGCGGCCAGGGCTGGGCCGCCCTCGAGCCAGCAGTCGCGGACCCCCTCATCCCACAGGGCGGCGAGCACCTCGGCCGGCTCCCTCGTGCGCAGGTGCATCAGTCGTCCGGGGGCGTCGCGCACCCGGGCCTCGGGCGGCACGTCGCGCAGGCCGACGACGACGCGCAGCGGCTGGTCGGCGGCCAGTTCCCCGTCGGGGCCGCGCACGGTGAGCCGAGGGTCGTCGACGAGGACCGTCCCCGTCCCCACGACGACCGCGTCACGGGTGGCGCGCAGCGCGTGCACGTCGGCCTGGGCCGCCTCGCCGGTGACCCACCGGCTCGTCCCGTCGGCGGCGGCGCTGCGCCCGTCGAGCGTCGCGGCGAACTTCCACGTCACGAGCGGACGCCCCAGCCGGATCGTGCTCGCCCAGCGGCTGTTGAGCGCTGTCGCCTCCTCGGCGAGCAGCCCCACGGTGACCTCGATCCCGGACCGGCGGAGCAGCTCGGCTCCCCCGGCGGCCTCGGGGTTCGGGTCGCCCTGCGCGACGACGACGGCGGCCACCCCGGCGTCCACGAGCGCCTGTGCGCAGGGGCCGGTGCGTCCGGTGTGCGCGCAGGGCTCGAGGGTGACGTAGGCGGTCGTCCCACGGGCGCGGTCACCGGCCGCCGCGAGGGCCGCCGCCTCGGCGTGCGGGGTGCCGGCTCCCCGGTGCCACCCCTCCGCGACCAGCCCGCCGTCCGGCCCGACGAGGACGCACCCGACCCGGGGGTTGGGGTCCGGCCACGGGCCGGCTGCGGCGAGCTCGAGAGCCTGCCGCATCCGGGTCCGTGCTGCCGGGCCCGTCATGGCTCAGCGGTTGCCGGCCCGCGACAGGCTCGGCTCCGCGTCGTCGGAGCGCTCCTCGCGCGAGATCTTGACCCACTGGGTGAAGCCGTAGATGACGAAGAGGCCGTAGAAGGAGTAGAGCACGGCGGTCGGCACGTAGCCCGTCGCGAAGCCGAAGGGCACCCCGACGAGGTCGACGGCGATCCATGCGAGCCAGAACTCGTTCCAGCCCTTGGCCATCGCGAAGGTCGCGACGATCGAGCCGACGAAGATCCACGCGTCGCACCAGTAGAACCACCACTCGGGCGTGAAGTACGGGTTGGGCGAGAGGTTCCAGATCCAGACGAAGGCCTGGTGCACGACGACCGTGCCGATGAGCCAGAAGCCGATGACCGCAAGGCGCTCGCGCGAGGTCGCCCAGCGCGGGACGATCGCGGGGGCAGAGGAGTTCTCCCCGTTGCGGGCCCGGCTGATCTGCGACCAGCGCCACCAGCCGTAGATGCTCGTGATGATGAAGAAGACCTGGCGGCCGGCCTGACCGAAGAGCGGGATCCGCTCGTCGGCGCCGAAGACCGCGCCGAGGTAGACGAAGAAGAGCATGATGTTGGCGACGATCCCGACCGGCCAGGCCCAGACGCGACGCCTCATGCCGAGGTAGGCCGAGGCGAGTCCGATGAGGACGCCGATGAGCTCGAGCCAGTGGAGCTGGTACTGCCCGAAGGGGATGGCAGCGTCGATGGCCTGCTGGAAGAGGTTCTTCGATCCGTCTGCGGTGGCGAGGGTCACCATGATGATGGGGGTCCTTGAGTCGTGCGGTTCAGGGACGCTCTCCGGGGGAACCCACGGGTCGACACGCACCGGGCGCACGGCGGGACGCCGAGGGCCCAGGCCATGACGACCTGTCTCGTGCTGCCTACCATCCGGACTTTCACCGTCGGTCCTGGAGTTTCACCAGGTCAACCGGCCGCTGGCTGCGGCCGGGTCGCGGACTGTCACCGCCGGCTCGGAATTACACCGACCCCGGAGCACGTGGGAGCCAGTATGCCACCACCGCACCGAGGCGAGGTATGCCGTTCCGCCCGCCCCGGGGTCCTGCCGGCTCAGCCGTGGTGTCGGTGCGCCGTCGCCAGGTCGCGCAGCGTCTGGACGGCCGCCGCGGCGTCCTGCGCCCCGTAGACGGCAGATCCGGCGACGAAGACGTCGGCCCCGGCGTCGGCGCACTGCTCGATCGTGTCGCTGCTCACACCACCGTCGACCTGGACCCAGATCTCGCCGCCGCGTCGCCGGACGGCCTCGCGAACCTGGCGGACCTTGGCGAGCTGGTCGGCCATGAAGGACTGCCCGCCGAAGCCGGGCTCGACCGTCATGACGAGCACCATGTCGAGGTCGTCGAGGAGCTCCTCGTAGGGGCCGAAGGCGGTGCCCGGCTTGAGCGCCATCGATGCCCGGGCACCGGCGCTGCGCAGGGTGCGGGCGAGCGCGCGGGGGTCCTTCGCGGCCTCGATGTGGAAGGTCACCGACTGGCATCCCGCCTCGGCGTAACCGGGTGCCCAGCGGTCGGGGTCCTCGATCATCAGGTGCGCGTCGACGGGGATCGGGCTCACCTTGACGAGCGCCTCGACGACGGGCAGGCCGAGGGTGAGGTTGGGCACGAAGTGCGCGTCCATGACGTCGACGTGCGCCCAGTCGGCGTTGGCGATCCGGGCCAGCTCGGACTCGAGGTTGGCGAAGTCGGCGGAGAGGATGCTCGGGGAGATCTGCACCGACCCAGCCTAGTTGCGACGCCGCTCTCCCCTGCCCGCACCTGATCGGGCACGATGACCCCATGACCGACGCGAGCAACCTGGCCGGCTGGACCCGTGGGAGCCACACGGCGGGCGGCACCACGCACGACACCTACCGCAAGGGCGCCGGACCGGGCGTCATCGTCATCCACGAGATCCCCGGCATCACGCCCGAGGTCGAGGCCTTCGCCGACTCCGTCGTGGACCGCGGCTTCACCGTCGTCATGCCCCACCTCTTCGGCACGCCCGGGGCGGTGGGCACGACCGGGGCGATGATGCGCTCGATGGGGCAGGTCTGTGTCAACAAGGAGTTCACCAAGCTCAAGGCGGGTCGCACCTCGCCGGTGGCCGACTGGCTGCGGTCCCTCGCGCGGGAGCTGCACGCCGAGCTCGGCGGGCCGGGCGTCGGGGCCCTCGGGATGTGCTTCACCGGCGGCTTCGCTCTCGCGATGATGGTCGACGAGTCGGTCGCCGCGCCCGTGCTGGCGCAGCCCTCGTTGCCGTTCCCGATCGGCGGCCGCCGCAAGGCCGACCTCGGGCTCAGCCCCGCTGACCTCACGGCGGTGAAGGAACGGGTCGCGGGTGGCTGCGCGGTCCTCGGCCTCCAGTACCGCGACGACCCGGCGACGGGCCAGCGCTTCGACACCCTCGACGCCGAGCTCGGCGACGGGTTCATCCGCGTCGACCTCGACGGCAAGGGCCACTCGACCCTCACCGCGCACCGACAGCAGTCGGCCGTCGACCGGGTCCTCGACTTCTTCGACGAGCGGCTCAGGACTGCCTGAGCGCGGACTCCCGGGGGTGGCCAGGCAGCGCGGCTGCGACGATGAGCGCCGCCTCAGCGGCGCTCAGCGGCGACGCAGCAGTGCGAAGAACATGGCGTCGGTGCCGTGCACGTGCGGCCACAGCTGCACCCACGGCCCGTCGCCGAGGTGCTCGAGCACGTCACCCTCCGCGTCCCGGAAGAGGTCGCGGGCGTCGACGACCTCGACGTCGTCGCGCTTCTTCAGCACGTCCTGCACGACGAAGCGGGTCTCGTTGAGGTGCGGGCTGCACGTCGCGTAGCCGATGAGGCCACCTGACGCCGTGGCCTCGATGCCGGAGACGAGCAGCTCGCGCTGGAGCCCGGCCAGGGCAGCCACGTCGGCGGCGGTGCGGCGCCACCGGGCCTCGGGTCGGCGGCGAAGGGCGCCCAGACCGGTGCAGGGCGCGTCGATGAGGACGCGGCTGTAGCCACCCGGCTCGTCGCCTCCGATGTCTCGGCCATCACGCTCGTGGACCTCGATGAGCGAGTCGACCCGGGCCGCCTCGGCGCGAGCCGCCGCCAGCGTCTGCCAGACCAGGTCGGCCCGGTGCTGGCTGATCTCGTTGGCCACGAAGGGGATCCGCTGCTGGACCGCGATCGACGCCAGCAGTCCGGCCTTGCCGCCCGGCCCGGCGCAGAGGTCGAGCCACCGCTCGTGGTCCGCCGCGTCGCCGTGGACCGGCGCCGCCGCGAGGGCGAGGGCGAGCAGCTGCGAGCCCTCGTCCTGCACCGCGGCCCGACCGTCCCGGATGGCGGAGATGGCGCCGGGGTCGCCCTCGCGAAGCACCGCGCCGACCGGGCTCGTCGGTGACGGGTCGGCGCCGGCGTCG
>JBDSSS010000162.1:0-3530 GCA_039928615.1 Terracoccus sp.
TCGATGGCATACCAGGCGAGCGCGGCCCCGGCCAGGAGGATGGCGAGCAGGTGCGGCACGTCGGGCTCCAGGCCGAGGGCGGCCAGGCCGACCGCGGCGACCACCCATGTGACGAACAGCACGAGGAGTCGCCGGCGCCAGGGCGCGAGGGCGGTGGCCACGGCGTTCACGGTGCGCCCGCCTCGGCGTCTCGAGCATCTTCGGCAGCCCGGGTGGCCTCGGCCTGGGCGCGGGCCACCTGTGCGAGGTCGTGGTGCAGCACCTCGAGGTCGTGGATGGCGCGGCGGCGGTGGTCCTCCCCGAGCGGGTGGGTCGAGAAGCGGGCCTCGCGGTAGAGCGCGCCGAGGTCGGCGAGCCGGGCCCGGTCGACCGCCCACGTGCCGATCACCCGCGCCGTGTACTCCGAGGAGGTCTCGGCCGCCTCCCGGGCCAGGCCGCTGCCGGCCGCGGCCGCCTCGAGCTCGAGCCACGCGGCGACGATGGCGTTGCGTGGCTCACCCTGCTCGAGGCGCGCGAGCTGGTCGCGGGCGGTGCGCAGCATCTCCTCCGGCACGGGCGGGACCTCGAAGGTCGGCTCGTGCACGACGCTCAGCTGCGGGCGCCGACGGTAGGCCGCCCGGACGAGGTAGATGAGGGCGAGGACGAACGCGAGCGCGAGCACCGCGAAGAGGATCTGGAGCAGCACCCCGACGAGTGGGCCGAGGTCCCAGCTGCCGTCGGGCGCTGTCGGTGTGACGGTGGGCGTCGGGGCCTGCGACAGCGTCGCGAGGTCACGCAGGTCCGGGACCGTCGCCCGGGCCCCCTCGTCGAGGGGACGGGCGACGATCGGCGCCGGGTCGCCCGTGGCAGCGAGCAGGAGCGCGCCCATCCCGACGGACGCGCCGAGCACCGTGGCGATGAGCCCCCGTCTCGACATGCTCCCGACCCTAGTCCGCGGGCCGCGGGGCTTCGCGCACCTCCTGGGCTCAGGCGCGCGGCGTCTTCTCCACGGGCACGAGCTCGGCGTCACGGACCTCGAGCACGTCGGCCACGGCATACGACAGGTCCGTGACGTGTCCGCTCGCGCGCAGGTCACCCTCGGCCGTCCGCACGTGGTCGAGCACGGCCTCGGGCCCGGCGAGCGTCATGGTCCGGACCTCGGCCCGCATCCCCACCTTGGCCTCGGACTTCACCTTGCGGACCCGGGCGAGAGCGTCGCCGAGGGCGGTGAGCAGGGCGGGGTCACCGCCGGTCGGCAGCTCGGAGCGCACCGGCCAGGCCTGGCGGTGCACCGAGCCCTCGCCGACCCAGGACCAGACCTCCTCCGTCGCGTACGGGATGAAGGGGGCGAGCAGGCGCAGCTGGGTGGTCAGCGCGATCCGCAGCGCGGCCCGGGCGCTGGCGCCGGCCTCGTCGCCCTGACCGCCATAGGCACGGTCCTTGACGAGCTCGAGGTAGTCGTCGCAGAAGGTCCAGAAGAAGGTCTCGGTGACCTCGAGGGAGCGGGTGTAGTCCCACGACTCGAAGCCGGCCGTGGCCTTGTCGACGACGTCGGCGAGGGCGGCGAGCATCGCGAGGTCGAGCGGGTTCGTCACGGCCGCAGCGAGATCGGCGACCGACGAGTCGGACGCCTCGCCGAAGCCGAGCGCGAACTTCGAGGCGTTGAGGATCTTGATCGCGAGGCGGCGACCCACCTTCATCTGGCCCGTGTCGTAGGCGGCGTCGGTGCCGAGGCGACCGGAGGCCGCCCAGTAGCGGACCGCGTCGGCGCCGTTGGCCCGCACGACGTCCTCGGGCGTCTCGGCGTTGCCCTTGGACTTGCTCATCTTCTTGCGGTCGGGGTCGAGGATCCAGCCGCTGACCGCGGCGTTGGTCCACGGCACGGTGCCGTTCTCGTAGTGCGCGCGCACGATCGTCGCGAAGAGCCAGGTGCGGATGATGTCGTGTCCCTGCGGGCGCAGGTTCATCGGGAAGATCGCCTCGTGGAGCTCGCGGTCCGAGCGCAGGCCGGACCCGTCGCCGACCGGCCAGCCGGTCGCGATCTGCGGGGAGAGCGACGACGTCGCCCACGTGTCCATGATGTCGGGGTCGGCGATGAAGCCACCGGGCACGCCGCGCTGGTCCTCGGTGTAGCCCTCGGGCACCTCGATCTGCGGGTCGACCGGAAGCGCGCTCTCGGGAGGGGTGAGCGGACGGTCGTGGTCGACCTCGCCCTCGGCGTCGAGCGGATACCAGACGGGGAAGGGCACGCCGAAGAAGCGCTGGCGGCTGATCAGCCAGTCGCCGTTGAGCCCGTCGACCCAGTTGGCGTAGCGCGAGCGCATGAACGCGGGGTGGAAGTCGATCTCGGTGCCGCGCGCGACGAAACCGGCACGGAGGTCGGCGTCGCGACCACCGTTGCGGATGTACCACTGCCGCGAGCTGACGATCTCGAGGGGCTTGTCGCCCTTCTCGTAGAAGTTGGCCTTGCGCTGGGTCTTCACCGGCTCGCCGTCGAGGTCGCCCGACTCGCGCAGGGCCGTGACGACGGCCTCGCGCGCGCTG
Source organism: Terracoccus sp. (assembly GCA_039928615.1). Taxonomy (GTDB): domain Bacteria; phylum Actinomycetota; class Actinomycetes; order Actinomycetales; family Dermatophilaceae; genus JBDSSS01. Next base: position 2,524 of record JBDSSS010000162.1, read on the forward strand.
AACGTCGTCTTCGTGGCGAGCCCGGCGGCATACAGCTGCTCCCCGGGACCCCCGACGAGCCACGCGGGCGTCTCGGCCTGGAGGCGCCCGTTGCGGGTGATGACCGAGCGCACCGGCAGCTGCAGCTCGCGCCACCACGTCACGTCGGTGAGGTCACCGAACGTGCAGCACATGGCGATGCCCGCGCCCTTGTCCATCTCCGCGAGCGGGTGGGCCAGGACGGGCACCTCGACCCCGAAGAGCGGTGAGGTGACCGTCGTGCCGAAGAGGTCGCGGTAGCGCTCGTCGTCGGGGTGCGCGATGAGCGCGACGACCGACGGGATGAGCTCGGGACGGGTCGTCTCGATGTGGACCGGCGTCCCGTCGGGGCGGGCGAAGGCGACCCGGTGGTAGGCGCCGGGGTAGTCGCGGGCCTCGAGCTCGGCCTGGGCCACGGCGGTCTGGAAGGTGACGTCCCAGAGGCCGGGGGCCTCGGCCTGGTAGGCCTCGCCGCGCTCGAGGTTGCGCAGGAAGGCCTGCTGGGCGACAGCGCGGGACCGCTCGTCGATCGTGCGGTAGGAGATGTCCCAGTCGAGGCTGAAGCCCATCCGGCGGAAGAGCGCCTCGAAGGTCACCTCGTCCTCGACGGTGAGCACGTCGCACAGCTCGATGAAGTTCTTGCGGCTGATCGGGCGCTGGTCGGCGGCCTTGATCGCCTTGCCGTTGGCGTCGACGCCCCCCTGGAAGGGCGGGGTGAAGCCCTCCTCGTAGGGCAGGGTCGCGTCGCCGCGCACCCCGTAGTAGTTCTGCACCCGGCGCTCGGTCGGCAGGCCGTTGTCGTCCCAGCCGATGGGGTAGAACACCTCGAGGCCCTGCATGCGCTTGTAGCGCGCCATGCAGTCGGTGTGGGTGTAGCTGAAGACGTGCCCGACGTGGAGGCTGCCGCTCGCCGTCGGCGGCGGGGTGTCGATGGCGAAGACCTGGTCGCGGGGCAGGGACAGGGCGCGCTCCCGGTCGAAGGCGAAGGT
>JBDSSS010000163.1:0-5374 GCA_039928615.1 Terracoccus sp.
CCCTGTCGTCTCGGCGACGATCTGGAGGACCTGCTCGTGGAAGACGACGACGCCCTCGGTCTCGGCGAGCGCGGGGACCAGGCTCGGGTGGAGGTAGCGGGTCTCGCGCCAGCCGTGCCGGCTCTCCAGGAACGGGGTGATCATGTCGGACTTGACCGGGCCGGGACGGAAGAGCGAGATGTCGATGATGAGGTCCTCGAACCCCTGCGGGCCGAACTTGCCGATGAGCTCGCGCTGGCCCGGGCTCTCGATCTGGAAGCAACCGAGGGTCCGGGTCGTGCGGATCAGCTCGAAGGTCTCCGTGTCGTCGAAGGGCACCTGGCCCTCGTCGTCGAGGTCGACCCGGATGCCGTCGACCCGTTCGACCTCCTCGATCGCGTGGGCCATCGCCGACTGCATGCGGATCCCGAGGATGTCGAGCTTGAGCAGCCCCATCGTCTCGACGTCATCCTTGTCGAACTGGCTCATCGGGAAGCCGAGCCAGCTCGCCTCGACCGGGGTGCGGTCGAGCAGGGCGGAGTCGGACAGCACGACCCCGCACGGGTGCAGCGCGATGTGCCGGGGCAGCCCGTCGAGTCGCTCGACGATGTCGAGCATGAGCTGGAGGCGCGGCGCGTCGATGCCGCTCGCGCGCAGCTCGGGCAGCTCGGCGAGGGCGTTGCGGACGTTGCGGGCCGCGATGTGCGGGAAGGCCTTGGCCATCGCGTCGACCTCCGGCGGCGGGAGACCGAGCGCCGCGCCGGCGTCGCGGATCGCGTGGCGCACCCGGTAGGTGTCCATCATCGACACGCAGGTGACCCGCTCGCCGCCGAAGTGGTCGAGCACCTTCTCGTAGATCTCGGTGCGCCGGGCGGACTCGACGTCGATGTCGATGTCGGGCAGCTCGGCCCGCAGCGGTGAGCAGAAGCGCTCCATGAGCAGACCGTGGCGCATCGGGTCGACGCCGGAGATGCCGAGCAGGAAGTTGACGAGCGACCCCGCCCCCGACCCCCGGGCCGCGACCCGGACGTCCATCTCGCGGATGAGGTCGCAGACCCGGGCGACGGTGAGGAAGTAGGTGGCGTAGCCGAGGGTCTCGATGACGGTCAGCTCGTCCTCGAGGCGGTCGCTCACCGCCCGCAGCTGGTCGGGGGCCTGGTCGGGGTAGCGGCGCGCGATCGACTCCCGGCACCGCCGCGCGAGGACGTGCTGGGGGTTGGTGCCCGCCCTGATCCCGAGGACGCTCGGCTCGGGCAGGTGGACGGACCCGACGCCGAGGTCGGCCCGGGGGTCCTGGACGCACTCGGTCGCGAGGGTCGTCGTGCGCGCGACGAGCTGCTGCGCAGCCTCCTTCGCGAAGGCGCCCCCGCCGACGAGGCCCGGCCCGGAGACCTGGACGACGTCGCGGGCGAGCGCGTGCATGAGTGGGGTCGGCGAGAGGTGACCGGCCGTCGTCACCCGGTCGAGATGGCGGGTGTCGAGGGCGACGAGGCGTCGGGCCGCGTCGAGGACGTCGACGACCGCGGCGTCCTGGGGGTCCGTGTGCCGCACTGCCGCGGTGAGGATGCTCGGGACCCCGACCTCCTTGGCCAGGGCGAGCATCCGGCCGGCCTGGCCGAGGCTGCCGGGTAGGTGCTCCGGCCCGCCGTGGCAGACGACCTCGACGACGACGCCGTCGCGAGGCAGCAGCGACCGCCACCGCTCGAGCGCGGCCCGCGCCTGGCCGTGGCGCTTGGCGAGCACGGCGCGGCCGACGTCGGAGTCCGGCCCGAGCAGCACGACGAGCCGCGAGGGAGCCGTGGGGTCGAAGGAGACGCGGCGGGAGGGGGTCAGGTCGGAGGGGGTGGGGTCGGAGGGGGTGGGGTCGGAGGACCCGTCGTCGGAGGCCGTCGGGTCGGCGAACGCGTGGTCGGCGATGAGCCGGGCCGAGGTGACCGGGCTGCCCCGCTCCCCGCGCAGGTGGGTGGCCGTGACGAGACGGCACAGGGCGCCCCACCCGTCGCCGGGGCGCAGCCCGGTGCGGCTGCCCCGGGCGAGGACGGTGACCCGCGGCAGCCGGGGGTCGACGAGGGCGCCCCCGCGCACCGGGGTCCGCGCCCCCCGTCCGGGGCCGGGTGCGTGGGGGGCGTGGGGGGCACGACCGTCACTTGGGTCGGGGCCCAGGGCGAGGTCGACCCCGAGCACCGGCGCGACCCCGCGGCTCATGCACGACCGGACGAACTTCACTGCCCCGTAGAGCCCGTCGCGGTCGGTGAGGGCCAGCGCCGGCTGGCCCCACGCCGCGGCCCGCTCGACGAGCTGGTCGGGCGTGGCCGTGCCGTAGCGCATCGAGTAGCCCGAGGCGACGTGCAGGTGGACGAAGCTGTCGGTCATCGCGTCCTCGACACCGGGGGGATCGACTCGGGCAGCCGGGTCGTCAGCGGCACCCCGAGCAGGTCGCGGACGATCTCGAGGAACATCTCGGCCTGGCGGAGCAGGTCGTCGGCCTCCCGGGCCGGGATCCAGCCGCCCCGGTCGAGGACCGATCGCTGGGCCGAGCAGGCTGCGAAGAAGCTCGCCCACTCCCCCAGCTCGGGGGCGAGACCGGGGAGCACCTGCCAGACGCTGCGTGGCCGGGACCGCACGGCGGGGACGGTCCGGGCCGCGACGAGCGCGGCGGCGGCCCGGAGCGCACCGAGGTGGGAGTCGCGGTAGCGCTCCTCGGCGTCGGTCGTGCGACACGCTCCCTCGAGGGTGGTGTGAGCGCGTCCGAGCAGCTCGAGCACGGCCGGCGAGGCGGCGGGAGCGGGAGGACGGTGCAGGGGTGCGGCGGTCATCGGGGGGCCTTTCACGAAGCACGGCGAAGAGCATGACGAAGCGGGTCAAGCGGGTGGGGGTCGACCGGCCGACAGCGACCCGCAGCGGGCACAGCGGCAGGAGGCGGTCAGGCGGCAGGTCGAGGAGACGAGGGTCGAGGAGACAGGTCGAGGAGACGGGTCAGTCGGCGACGCGGACGAGGGACCACTGCTCGTGGCCGGGCGAGGCGTCGTGGGCAAGGTCGTAGACCCCCGGCGCGAAGGACCAGCCGGGGCTCGCCTCCACCCGCCAGACCTGCTGCTCGTTCGCCGCGGCCGCGAGGGCCGACCCCGGACCTCCCGAACCCACCGGGGCGCCAACCGGGTCACCACCGGAGGCACGGCCCGGGTCGCCCCCACCTGCCGGAGCGGGGGCGTCGAGCGCGTCACGCCACCACGCCCGTCGCTCGCGCCACTGGCCGAGCACGCCGCGGACGACGTAGAGCCGGCCCTTCCAGATGAAGGCCTCCGGCCGCTGCTGCGGCCCGTCGGACGGACGGACCTGCACGGAATCACTGAACCTACGCACCACGACACGTCTCCTTCGGACACGTCGAGGCCGGAAATCACGACCCGGGTCACGCCACGCTGCCCCACGCGAGCGGACCCGACACCCAACCGACGACTGATCTGTTCGGGTCGAACATCGAACGATGTTCGAACACTTGTTCTACGTTCTGAAGCGTAACCCCGACCGCCGACACCGTGTCAAGACGTCACGGCGGGTCGCGCGCCGACCCGCCGGGCCCAGCGGCATACGCGACGAAAGCGAGCCGCCAGACACGGCGCTTGCGGTGCTGGCGGGAATGCGGGACCGTCACAGACGTTGCACCGCGGCTCGGGGGCGCTCCGCCGCCGGCAGGCCCACGGTCGGGCCGTGTGACGCAGCCAGTCGCAAGGAGTGTCATGGGCACCGAGTTCATCCCCCTCGTCTTCACCTCCGGGTGGGCCAGCGGCATCAACGCCTACGCCGTCGTGCTCGTGATGGGCCTCGCCGACCGATTCTTCTCGCTGAGCCAGGTGCCGGACGCCCTGGGGCGCACCGACGTGCTCGTCGGGGCCGGGGTGCTCTTCCTGCTCGAGGCGTTCGCCGACAAGATCCCCTACGTCGACAGCCTCTGGGACTCCGTCCACACCGTCGTGCGCCCCGTCGTCGGCGCGACGATCGGCTACCTCGTCGGCCACGAGGGCTCGAGCCTCGCAGCCGCGATCGGAGCCGCCACCGGAGGCGTGACGGCCCTGCTCTCCCACGGGGTCAAGGCCGGCCTGCGCACCGTCGTCAACACCTCCCCGGAGCCGGTGAGCAACGTCGTCGTCAGCACGAGCGAGGACGTGACCGTCGCGAGCGTCATGGCGCTCGCCCTCGCGCACCCGTGGTGGGCAGCGACGATCGCCCTGGTCCTGCTCGTGCTCGGCGCCTGGATCGTCTACCGGTTGGCCGGACGGCTCCGTCGGCTGCGTCGCCGCTACGACGCCTGGGGCGAACGGGTGGGCCTGGCCCAGCCGACGACCTCGACACCGCAGACCCGACCGTCCGCGCCGCCAGGGCCCCCGGCGCGTCGGGGCGGGACACGACCGCCGACGCAGACTGATCGGCCGACTGATCCCTGACTTCGATCAGTCTGCAGATCAGTCTGCGGCTGGTGTCGCCCTGGCAGCAGCAGATGCCGACTGATCCGCGGATTGATCCCCCCGTCCGATCAGTCTGCGGATCAGTCTGCGTCAGAGGTTGCCGAAGACCTCGAGGGTCGCCGACGAGCGGTTCATCGTGATGAAGTGGATGCCCGGCGCGCCCTCGTCGAGCAGGCGCCGCGCGGACTCCGTCGCGATGGCGAGACCTTCGGAGCGCACAGCGGCCGCGTCGTCCCCGTGCCGCTCGAGCCGGTCGGTCACCGCCGCCGGCATCGGCTGCCCGGCCAGCTCTGCCATCCGGAGCACCTGGCGGGCACTGGTGATCGGCATGATCGCCGGCACGAGCGGCAGCTGCGAGCCCCGCTCGGCGAGCTCGTCGCGCAGCCGGAGGTAGTGGTCGACGTCGAAGATCATCTGGGTGACGGCGAACTCCGCCCCCGCCGCCTCCTTGCGCACGAGGGTCTCGACGTCGCGGGCCCGGTCGGCCGACTCGGGGTGGCCGTCGGGGAAGGCCGCGACCCCGACCGTGAAGTCACCGAGCGACCGGATCAGGGCCACCAGCTCGTCGGCGTGGTCGAGGCCCTCCGGGTGGCGCTCCCACGGCTGGCCCAGGCCCCCGGACGGGTCCCCGCGCAGGGCGAGGATGTTGCGCACGCCCGCCGAGGCGTAGCGCCCGACGATGTTGCGCAGCTCGGTCACCGAGTGGCCGACGCAGGTCAGGTGCGCGAGGGGCGTCAGCGAGGTCGCCTCGAGGATCCGCTGGGTGACCCGCACCGTCCGGTCGCGGGTTGAGCCGCCGGCGCCGTAGGTGATCGACACGAAGCTCGGAGACAGCTTCTCGAGACGTCGGATCGCCTCCCAGAGCTGCTCCTGGGATGCGTCGTCCTTGGGGGGGAAGAACTCGAAGCTGAAGCTCGGCGCGACCGCGC
>JBDSSS010000164.1:0-2740 GCA_039928615.1 Terracoccus sp.
CCCGAGCAGGATGAGGCCGATGTGGATGGCGGCCGTGCCGGTGGAGCACGCGATGGCGTGGCGCGAGCCGACGTGGTCGGCGAACCGGCGCTCGAACTCCGACACGAAGGGGCCGACGGACGAGACGAAGCCGGACTCCACCGCTTCGAGGACGTAGCGGCGCTCGAGCTCGCCGATGTTGGGCACCGCGAGCGGGATGGTGCCCGCCGGTCCGCGTGCGCCCGGGGCGTGGGCCTCCCTCATCGGTGGTACCTCCCGGCGGTCTCGGCGTCGACCCGGGGCCGGAGCCACTCGGCCGTCCGGGCGAGGCCCTCCTCGAGTGAGACGGTCGGGGCCCAGCCGAGCACCTCGTGGGCCCGGCTCGGGTCGGACAGCAGGATCTGCACCTCCGAGCCCTCGGGCCGGATCCGGGCCTGCTCGGTGATCACCTCGGCGTCGTTGTCGGTGACCTTCTTGCACAGCTCGACGACCTCGGCGACGGACACGGTGCGGCCGGTGCCGAGCTGGATCGTCGCGCCCGGCTCGAGGTCGGCGACGGCCGCGCGGACGAATCCGTCGGCGGTGTCGGTGACGTAGGTGAAGTCACGCTTGGGGCTGAGGTCGCCGAGCCGCAGCTCCCCCGCCCCCGCGATGAGCTGGGACAGGACGGTGGGGATGACGGCCCGCATCGACTGCCGCGGCCCGAAGGTGTTGAACGGCCGCAGCGTGACGACCGGCGTCTCGAAGGAGAGCGCGTAGGACTCGCACATCTTGTCGGCGGAGATCTTCGTCGCGGAGTAGGGCGACTGTCCACGCAGCGGGTGGCTCTCGGTGATCGGCACCTGCTCCGGTGTGCCGTAGACCTCTGACGTCGAGGTGTTGACCATCCGTGGGGTCCCGTGGCGCCGGACCGCCTCGAGCACGTTGAGGGTGCCGATGACGTTGGTCTCGACATAGGAGCGGGGAGCCACGTAGGAGAAGGGGATCGCGATGAGCGCCGCGAGGTGGAGCACGACGTCGACGCCCTCGGTCGTCGCCATCACGTGCTCGGGGTCGCGGATGTCGCCGAGCACGACCTCGGCCCGGCCCTCGCGGACGGCCTCGCGGAAGGTGTCGGACTCCTCGAGCCAGCCGGTCGTGCCGTTGGAGTTGTAGAGGCAGAAGGCCCGGACCCGGGCGCCGTCCGCGAGCAGGCGCTCGACCGTGTGGCTGCCGATGAAGCCGTCGGCGCCGGTCACGAGCACGGTGCGGCCGGCGATCGACCCACTCTGGTCCTGGACGGTCAGTTCCGTTGTCACAGTTTCCTTCTCATCATCTCTCGCAGGTTCTGGGCAGCCGGTATGCCGTTCGGCCGGGCCGCGCTCATGCCTCACCCTTCGCGCGGGCGAGGTCGCGGGGCGTGCCGACGTCGATCCACTCCGAGGCGATCGGCCAGGCGGTGACGACCTCGGCGCGGTCGAGGCACTCCTCGACGAGACCCGGCATCGTGCTCGGACGCCCCTCGGGCAGCCAGGCGAGCGTGCGTGGCTCGACGCAGTAGACGGCGGCGTTGATGTCGAAGCTCAGGGTCGGCTTCTCCGAGACCGACGTGACCCGCCCGCCGTCGCTCTCGACGACGCCGAAGGGGACCTCGTGCTGGTAGGTCCGGGTGCCGACGGTGACGGCGGCGGCGCTGCGGCGGTGGGTGTCGAGCAACGAGCCGGCGTCGAACTCGACCATGAGGTCGCCGTTCATGACGATGACGGGCAGCTCGAGGTCCGGCCGCTCGGAGCGGAGGATGGTCAGCGACCCGGCCGTGCCGAGCGGACGGTCCGGGTCCTCCCGGAGGTAGCGGATCGAGCAGCCGAGGCGCGAGCCGTCCCCGAGGTGCTCCTCGACCCGGTCGGCGAGGTAGTTGACGCTGACGTAGATCTCGCGGATGCCGTCACCGACGAGCCCGAGCACGATCCACTCGATGATCGACCGGCCGGCGACACTCATCAGCGGCTTGGGCGTGTCCTTGGTGAGCTCCCCGAGCCGGGTGCCCCGACCACCTGCCATGACGACGGCGACATTGGGCAGCGGCGAGCCCCCGACGACGTCGGAGAGGGTGTGCAGCCCGACCAGGGTCCGGTCGTCGTCGAGCTCGGGCACGGCGGAGATCCGCAGGGCCTGCATGAGGTCGAGGACGAGCGCCCGCGGCGAGCCGGCTGCGACGTGGTGCGGTCTCGTCGTTGCGTAGCGCAGGGCCGGCCCGTCGAGGCTCGCGCCGCCGAGGAACGCGCGGCGGAGGTCACCGTCGGTGAGCAGGCCGGCGAGGCGTCCGTCGTCGGCGACGAGGAGACAGACGAGGGTGGCACTGCGGTCGATGACCTCGAGGGCGTCGCGGACCGTCGCGTCGACGGGGGCGCAGGCGGCTTGTAGGTCTCGCTGCGTCACGACGCGTCCTCCGTCTCGGGCTGGTCGGGCTGGTCGGGCTGGTGCGGCGCGGGAGCGTCCACGAAGGGCTTGACCCGGGATGCCCCGACCGCTCCCCGAACGATAGCGAGGATCCGGTCGCTGGCCCGACCTGCCCCGTAGGGGTTGACGACGGCGGCGGTCCGCTCCCGCCCCGGCTCCGACAACACCTCGCGCAGGCCCTCCCGCACGGCGTCTCGGCCCTCGGCGACGTGGACGACGTTGGCGCCGCTCAGCCGACCCCGCTGCCGCTCCCCCACGTCGACCGCGCCGACGTGGACGCTGGCCGCCTCGATGATCCCCGAGCTCGAGTTGCCGACGACGA
>JBDSSS010000165.1:0-3427 GCA_039928615.1 Terracoccus sp.
GAAGCCCGAGGCTCCGGGGGTGACGGCCGTGACGTTGAGCACGACCGACGATGCCCCGCTGGCCGGGACCCCGCCCACGCCGACGACGGAGATGTCGCGTCGCGTTCCCGCCGGGATGCGGGTCCGAGGCGTCCCGAGCCCATAGCGCGAGTCGGCGAGACGGGTGGGCGCAACCGTCTGGAGGTATCCCGCCGAGGTGTAGTAGCCGGAGACGTCGACGACGAGGTGGGTGGTCTGCGACGCGTAGATGTCGACGGCCCCCGTGTCACCGACCTTGGCCACGACCTGGTTGGCGATGGTCGAGCCCTTCTGGTAGTTCAGCGACGACACGACCGGACGGTCCGTGCCGGTCGGGTAGAGGCTGAGGAAGCCCGAGGCTCCGGGGGTGACGGCCGTGACGTTGAGCACGACCGCGCCGACGCCTCGCGTCGGCAGGCCGGCTCGTCCGGCGACCTGGAGGCTCACCTTGCCGCCGGCAGGCACGACGGCTCGCGCAGCGCCGAGGCCCGAACGGGTGTCGAGCAGGCGGGTCGGCGCGAGCGACTGGTAGTCGGCGGGTGTCGCCACCGGTGCGGCGACGTCCTTGAGGTGGATGAAGCCCTGCGGCCAGCGGCCACCGCCGCGGGTCACCCGACGCCAGCGGAAGTCACCGCCCCAGTTGTCCTCGGAGATGAGGATCTCGTCGGGTGAGATGACCTTCTCGACGTAGGCGACGTGCCCCGTCGACGAGAACGAGGTGTCCCACCACGCCACCGAGCCGACGGCCGGCGCGGAGTCGGTCTGCCTGGGGAAGGACGGGCCCCAGTTGAAGGCGTTGCCCGACAGGCTCGACGGCTTGGTGTTGGGCAGGCCGTTCTGCACGAGACGGTAGGCGACGTAGTTGGTGCAGTTGTGGCCGGTGCTCTGGCGCCAGAACGAGTTGTACATGACGCCCTTGTAGCCCCCCTCGCTGTAGCCGGAGGCCTTGCACGAGTCGAAGCCCGTGCAGAGGACGATCCACTCCCGCGACCCGACCCACTCCGGGGAGGCGAACGGGTAGGGCGACGGCGCGGGGTCGGCCGCCTGGGCCGGAGCCGCCACGGCGATCCCGAAGAAGAGCAGCACCACCGACGACATCACGAGCGTGAGTCTGCGAAGGCGGTTGGGCATGGTCTCAGTTGCGCGTGCGTTCACGGTTCTCCCCGGTGGCGTTCGTGGTCATCGTGGGAGAATCTAGGACAAGTCGCCCTACTTGTGCGCGGTGAAACAGAACTATTTTTCTGCACCTCGCGTGTCGCGCTGGAACACGCCTCACTCTGGTGGCCATAATTCGCACTTTGTCCAACCTTGGACACCGGCGAAACGCGGCACCCACGATGTCAGGACGCGAGCAGCCGGTGCACCACCGTGTCGGCGAGCAGCCGCCCGCGACGGGTCAGGACGGCCCGCCCACGGCCCACTGCCGAGGCGCCGTCGAGCAGGCCCTCCGCGATGAGACCAGCCACCGCGGCCCGTCCGGACGGCGCCAGCACCGCCACCGGCAGCCCGTCGACGAGCCTCGTGCCCAGCAGCACCCGCTCGTCGTAGCGCTGCTCGTCGGTGAGGGTCTCACGGGCGGCTGCGGGCGAGGTGTCGGAGGCGAGCCGACCGGCATACGCGCTCGGGTGCTTGACGTTCCACCACCGCACGCCGCCGACGTGGCTGTGGGCGCCCGGGCCGATACCCCACCAGTTCGTGCCCGCCCAATAGGCGATGTTGTGGCGACACCGGACGTCCTCACCGCGCGCCCAGTTACTCACCTCGTACCACCCGAAGCCGGCCGCGGACAGCAGCTCGTCGGCGAGCTCGTACTTGTCGGCCTCGTCGTCGTCCTCCGGCGCGGGGACGACACCCCGGCGCACCTGGGCGGCCAGCTTGGTCCCGTCCTCGACGACGAGCGCGTAGGCCGAGATGTGGTCGGGCTCGAGGGCGATGGCCGCTTCGAGGCTGCGGCGCCAGTCCTCGAGTGACTCCCCCGGCGTGCCGTAGATGAGGTCGACGCTCACCTGGAGACCCGCGGCGCGCGCCCCGGCGACGGCCCGGGCGACGTTGTCCGGGTCGTGAGTGCGCTCGAGCGTCCGGAGCACGTGCGGCACCGCCGACTGCATGCCCACCGACACCCGGGTGAAGCCACCCGCCGCCAGCTCCGCGAGGGACTCGGGGGTGACGGAGTCGGGGTTGGCCTCGGTCGTCACCTCTGCGTCGTCGGTCAGACCGAAGCGCTCACGGATGCCGGCCACCACCCGCACGAGGTCGCCCGACCTCAGCATCGTGGGAGTGCCACCTCCGACGAAGACCGTTGACACCGGTGGTGCTTCGCCTCCCAACACGTCAGCGGCGAGGCCGAGCTCGAGCAGGGCCGCGTCGGCATAGGTGTCGACGCCGATCGAGGCCCCCGGCCCGCCCAGCTCGGTGAGCGTGTAGGTGTTGAAGTCGCAGTAGCCGCACCGCACCGTGCAGAAGGGGACGTGGACGTAGATCCCGAGGTCGGTCGTGTCGAGCCCGGACAGGGCCGTGGACGGGAGCTCACCGGAGGAGGGGGCGGGGTCGCCGTCGGGGAGGGCGGAGGGCGGCATACCCCCATTGTCTCAGCCCTCGACCCGGCACTGGTCCGCGGGCAGTGACCGACCCGGGACGACGCACGTCGATCACCTAGGCTCGGCGACGTGCACCAACCCAACTGGATCGAGCTCCCCGGCGTCGTCAACATGCGTGACCTCGGGGGCGCCCCCACCGTGGACGGCGACGTGGTGCGCCCGCGGCGGCTGCTGCGGTCGGACAACCTCCAGGACCTGCCCGCGGCCTCGGTGCGGCTGCTCGTCGAGACCTACGGCGTCACCGACGTCGTCGACCTGCGCACCCACGTCGAGCTCGCCCGGGAGGGCGACGGGCCCCTGCGCGCAGTCGGGTCCGTGCGCCACCACCACCTCACCCTCTACCGCGAGGACTCGACCGAGACGGGCATCCCCGCCGGGGAGCGGGCCCTGCCCTGGGAGGCGCAGGAGCGTCGCGAGGGCATCGGGGTCGACCCCCGGCAGCCGGCCGAGCCACGGGTGAAGAAGGACCACGACGAGTTCTGGACCGACCACTACCTCTCCTACCTCGCGGACCGGCCCGACTCGGTCGTGGCCGCCCTCGGCGCGATCGCCGGGGCCGAGGGCGCCGCGGTCGTCCACTGCGCCGCCGGCAAGGACCGCACCGGAACCGTCGTCGGGCTCGCCCTCAAGACCGTCGGGGTGCCGGACGACGTGGTGATGGCCGACTTCGCCGCGTCCGCCGAGCGGATCGAGGCGATCATGGCGCGGCTGCGCACCAAGGCGGCCTACGCCTCCGACCTCGAGCACAAGACCGCGACCCAGCAGGCTCCGCGCGCCGACACGATGCGGCTGCTCCTCGGCGCCCTCGAGAC
>JBDSSS010000166.1:0-11700 GCA_039928615.1 Terracoccus sp.
CGAGACGCAGGTGCCGCACGACGACGAGGCCACCTACGAGCTGATCCGCACGACCCGGACCCTCGGCTGCTTCCAGATCGAGAGCCCGGGCCAGCGCGAGCTGATCGGCAAGTTCGGCCCACAGACCTTCGAGGACCTCATCATCGACATCTCCCTGTTCCGCCCGGGCCCGGTCAAGTCCGACATGATCGTGCCGTTCCTCAACGCCCGGCAGGGCTGGAAGGACCCCGCCTACCTCCACCCCACCCTCGTGCCCGCCCTGCGCGAGACCGAGGGGGTGGTGGTCTTCCACGAGCAGGTGCTCAAGATCGTCGCGGAGACGACCGGGGTCACCCTCGCGCAGGCCGACGAGGTGCGCCGGGCCCTCGGCACCCCCGACGGGCAGCTGCGCATCGAGCAGTGGTGGCGACCGGCCGCCCTGGCCCGGGGGTACGCCACGGCCGACGTCGACCGGATCTGGGCCGTCCTCAAGGCCTTCGCCTCCTTCGGCTTCTGCAAGGCGCACGCGGCGGCGTTCGCCCTGCCGACCTACCAGTCCGCGTGGCTGAAGACCCACCACGGGGCGGCCTTCCTCGCGGGGGTGCTCACGCACGACCCGGGCATGTACCCCAAGCGCCTCATCCTCGATGACGCCCGCTCGTTCGGGATCGCCGTCCTCGGTCTCGACGTCAACGTCTCGACCGGCGCCTACCGCTTCGAGCGCACCGACGACGGCGGGCCGGCCATCCGCCTCTCGCTCGCCGACGTCCACGGGATCAGCGACGCCGAGGTCTCCCGGATCGTCACCGGCCAGCCCTACGCCAGCCTCGCCGACTTCTGGCAGCGCGCCCAGGTCTCCCGCCCGGTCGGGGAGCGGCTCGTCCTCGCCGGTGGTTTCGACGCGCTCCACGACATCGACGCGGGCGGCCCGACGCGGGCGGGGGAGGGTGCGGTCCGCCAGGCCCGCACCGGCCTCGGTCGGCGCGGCCGGGTCACCCGCCGCGACCTGCTGCTCCACGTCGCCGAGCTCGACCGGTGGTCGGCTTCGCAGCGCCGCTCCTCGCGGCGGGTCTCCGCGGCGAGCCGCCGCGGGCGGGTCACGTCCGTGTCCGTGACGGGTGACGTCCGCTCCCTCGCCGCGGCCCAGGGGCAGGGCCCGGCGGCGGTGCCCGACCACCGGAGCACCCAGCTGACCCTCGACCTCGGCGATGCCCCCCACCTCACTGCGACGAGCGGGCTGCCGGAGATGACCGGACCGGAGCGGGTCCGCGCCGAGCTCGAGGTGCTCGGTCTCGACGCGAGCGGTCACGTCGTCGACTTCTACGCCCCGATGCTCGACGCGCTCGGGGTGACCCGGGGTCGGGACCTGCTCGCAGGCCGCAACGGCCGGGAGGTGTGGGTCGCCGGGGTCAAGGTGGCCACCCAGACGCCCCCGATCCGCTCCGGGCGTCGGGTCGTCTTCCTCACCCTCGACGACGCGACGGGCCCGATCGATCTCACCTTCTTCGAGGACGTCCAGGGTCCGTATGCCGTGACCGTCTTCCACTCGTGGCTGCTGCTCTGCCGTGGCGTCGTGCGCCGCACCGGTCCGCGCGGCATCTCGATCCGGGCCACCGGGGCGTGGGAGCTCGGCGCCCTGCAGGAGGCCTGGACCTCGGGTGGGATCGCCGGGGTCCACGAGGCGCTCGAGGCGGCGGACGCGACGGCCCGGGAGCGGGCCGCCGCCGTCGCCGGCGAGGCCCCCCTCGGGGTGGGGGAGTCGCCCGAGGGACGCCGGGTCCTCGTCCACGCCTCCGGCTTCCGGCAGTCGCCGTATGCCGACGTGCGCCCCGCCGGGGTGGACGTCCAGGGCACCCGGGGGTCGGGATCGCTCGTCCCCGACCCTGCCCCGTCGGGCCCGCCACGCAAGCTGTGGCACGCGAGCCCGGGAAGCTCGGGGCACTAGGGTGAAGCAGACCCAGACCCGCCCCGGAGCCGACGCCGACCGCTCCGCTGGTGCCAGCGCCGACCCCCGGAGGACCCCGTGCCCGACGAGCAGCGACCGATCCGCCGTGCGGCGGGTGTCCGGCCCTCCGCCGTCGTCTCCGCCGTGGTCAGGACTGCCGAGGAGCACGCGGCCGGCCTCGGCCGCCCGCTCGAGGTGCTCGACCTCGGTGGGGGCACGGGCGGTGTCGCCGTGCCCCTCGCGGAGGCGGGGCACCGGGTCACCGTCGTCGACCCGAGCCCCGATGCCCTCGCCGCCCTCGCGCGTCGGGCCCGTGAGGCCGGGGTGGCCGACCGCGTCCTCGCCGTCCAGGGCGACGCCGACGACCTCGGCCGGGCGCTCGCCGGCCGGGAGATCGACCTCGCCTGCTGTCACGGCACGCTCGAGTTCGTCGACGACCCCGAAGCCACCCTGCGCGCGCTCGCCACGACCCTCGCCCCGGGCGGCGTCCTGTCCCTGCTCGTGTCCGGTCGCCTGGCCGTCGTGTTCGCCAAGGCGATCGCCGGCGAGTTCGGTCAGGCCCGGGCCGTCCTCACCGACCCGTCCGGCCGGTGGGGCGGCGCGGACCCCCTGCCGCGACGCTTCGACCTCGCGGAGCTCGAGGACCTGCTCTCCCGGACCGGGTTCGACACCCTGCAGTCGCGCGGCACCAACATCCTCGGTCACCTCGTGCCGGCCTCCCACCTCGACTCCGAGGCGGACCGGGCCGCCGTGGCCGAGCTCGAGGAGCTGCTCGTCGCCGCCCCGGGCCGTGAGCTGCTGCGGATGCTCGGCAGCGGTCTGCACGTGGTCGCCCGTCGCGGCTGAGGTCCGGCCTCCGGTGCGGACGACGGACACCACGGTCAAGGACACGGTCGCGAGCACGGTCAGGAGGAGGTCACGATGAGCCGACGCCAGTTCACCGCGCCCCACCGGACCGCGGCCGGGCCCCCCGACGACACCGGCTGCACCGTGCTGCACGTCGACATGGACGCCTTCTACGCGTCGGCCTCGCTCATCTCGAGGCCGGAGCTGCGGGGACGTCCCGTCATCATCGGCGGTGCGAGCGGGCGCTCGGTGGTGCTCTCCGCGACCTACGAGGCCCGCACGTTCGGGGTGACCTCGGCGATGCCGATGGCGAGGGCGCAGCGGCTGTGCCCGCAGGCGGTCATCATCGAGCCGGACCACCGGCGCTACGCCGCGATCTCCGAGGCGATCATGGCGACCTTCGCGACGATCACCGAGAGCGTCGAGCCGCTGTCGCTCGACGAGGCCTTCCTCGACATCGCCGGGGCCCTGCGCCGGCTGGGTTCGCCCACCCGGATCGCCGAGCAGCTGCGCGACACCATCGCCGACGAGCAGGGCATCACCTGCTCCGTCGGGATCGCCTCGACGAAGTTCGTCGCCAAGCTCGCCTCCACCCTGGCCAAGCCCGACGGTCTCATCGTCGTCCCCCGCGACGAGACCGTCTCCTTCCTGCACCAGCTGCCGGTCGGGGCGATCTGGGGGGTCGGGGACAAGACCGAGGAGCACCTGCACCGGCTCGGCCTGCGCTCGGTCGCCGACATCGCCCACACCCCGCTCGAGACCCTCCAGCGGGCCCTCGGCGACGCTGCGGGCCGCAACCTGCACGACCTGTCGTGGGGCCGGGACCCGCGGCGCGTCGTGCCCGAGCGGCGGGAGAAGTCGATCGGCGCCGACGAGACCTTCGCCCACGACATCGACGACCCGGTCCGGATCCATCGCGAGCTGCTCCGGCTGGCCGACCGCACCGCAGCCCGGGCCCGGTCCGCCGGGATGACCGGCCGGACCATCTCGATCAAGGTGCGCTTCGCCGACTTCACGACCATCACCCGGTCCAAAACGCTGCGCCACCACACCGACGTCTCCCGTGAGATCTTCGCCACAGCGAGGGAGCTCTACGACCGGCTCGGTCTCCAGCGCGCCCGCATCCGCCTCGTCGGCGTGCGCCTCGAGGGCCTCATCGAGGCCGAGAACGCCCCGATCCAAGCACGGCTCGACGAGCCGGAGCACGGGTGGCGGGAGGCGGACCGGGCTGTCGACCGGGCCAGTTCGCGCTTCGGGGCGGGGTCGGTCCGGCCGGCGAGTCTCATGCCCGGAAGGCCCTCGGGTTCACATGGGGGTCAGCGCGACTTATCCTGAAGGGAAACACCCCGCTTCGGCCCGATCGGTCTACGATCTGGGAAGAACGACACGACCGCACAGGGAGGTGCCGAGTGGCACTCTCGGAACATGAGGAAGCACTGCTCCAGCAGATGGAGGAGGCCCTCTACGCCGAAGATCCGCGCTTCGCATCGCGGATCCGGAAGACGAAGTCCCGCGCGGGCGCCCGCGGGCGCATGGTGGTCGGCGCTGTCGCCGGTGTCGCCGGGCTCGCGCTCGTCGTCCTGTCGGCCATGATCTCGATGCTGTGGATCGGCGCCGTCGGCTTTGCCGTCATGGTGGCCGGAATCGTCTACGCGATCACACCGTCGAAGACCACGCTCGCAGCGGTGGGCGACGACGGCAGCCTCGGCAGGCCGACGGCGACCGCCGGAGGACGCGGTCGTGGCGGCCGCACCGTCAAGGGGAGCGCGGCAGCCAAGAGCGGCACGTTCATGGAGCGCATCGAGCAGCGGTGGGAGCGGCGCAAGCGCGACCAGTGGTGACGCACGCCTCGGGGTTCAGCCGCGGACGAGCACGCCGACGACCCACGTGGTCAGGATGGCGAGCGCCGTCCCCAGCTCGATCCCGAGGTTGAGCACGACCGCGCGCAGCGCCTGCGTCGTCGCGCGCCAGGCCGAGGCGTGGTCGCGGTGGGTGACTCGCTCGATGAGGTAGATCGCCCCGATGAAGCCGATCGGAGCCCCGACCACGGGGATGACGAAGAACCCCAGGACCCCGACGGCAAGGGCCACTGCAATGACCGGGGTGGCGACGCCGGCGGCGCGCAGCCGGCGTCCGGGCAGCACGTACTGCGCGACCAGCCCAGCGGCATACAGCAGCGTCGCCACCGCGAAGACGACCCAGCCCGCCGTGTCGTGCATCTCGTAGGCATACAGCAGCGTCCCCGCCCACACGAGCAGTAGCCCGGGAAGAACGGGGACGACGATGCCGATGGTGCCCACGACCATCATGAGCAGGACGACGAGGTTGCTGCCGGTGATCACCAGCGGGTGCCCACCGGAGCCGCGCGGAGGCTCAGCGCTCCTCGGCGGCGGGGGTCGGGGTCAGACGGTCGGTCTCGTCGACGATGTCGACGGCCTTGTCCATCAGCGCCGGCAGGTGCTCGCGTCCGTGGTGTGCACAGAAGAGGAGCTCGCCGCCGGACTCGAGGCGGGCGCGGATGTAGGCCTGTGCCCCACATCGGTCGCAGCGGTCAGCCGCGGTCATCTCGGGTGCCAGTGTTGTCGTCATTGTGCTCGCCTTCTTTCCTCCCTCGGGGGTCCCCATGGGGGTAACCCTGCCATGTACCTGCGACACCCGAGGGAGCCATCCGGGTCAGGAACCCGGACCTGTGTCGGTCCCATCGTGTCTCGCGGACGTTGCAACAGTGAATCACGCGAAATCCTTCCCCGCGTGCAGGCACGGTTCCTCGAATCTCGCTGACGCCCGGATCGTTACCGGCCGTCCAACCTTGCAGGTGACTCATACCCTCTGTTCGTCGCGCCGTCGGCCCCCGGATTGCCGCGAGCCTCTCCGGGGCCGTCACCGGGCGTGGCTAGGCTGCGACCACCCCCACCCAACCCCACCAGCGACGACCGCACGACAACCGAAAGCGATGCACCCCCGTGGCTTCCGCCCCCCGCAGCACCCCCTCCGGCAACGGCGACTACACCGCCCGCCACCTCCAGGTCCTCGAGGGCCTCGAGGCGGTGCGCAAGCGCCCCGGCATGTACATCGGCTCGACCGACCAGCGCGGCCTCATGCACTGCCTGTGGGAGATCATCGACAACGCGGTGGACGAGGCCCTCGCCGGTGTCTGCACCGACATCCTCGTCATCCTGGGGTCCGACGGCTCGATCGAGGTCCGTGACAACGGGCGCGGCATCCCCGTCGACACCGAGTCGCGCACCGGCCTGTCGGGGGTCGAGGTCGTCTTCACCAAGCTGCACGCCGGTGGCAAGTTCGGCGGCGGGTCGTATGCCGCGACGGGTGGCCTCCACGGCGTCGGCGCCTCCGTCGTCAACGCGCTCTCGGCCCGGCTCGACGTCGAGGTCGACCGCGCGGGCAAGACCTACGGGATGAGCTTCCGGCGGGGCGAGCCGGGGCGGTTCACCGACGCCACCGCCGTCCACTCGCCCGAGTCGGACTTCACGCCCTACGAGACGCGCAGCGAGCTCGGCGTCGTCGGCAAGGCGAAGCGGGGCGTGACGGGGTCGCGGATCCGCTTCTGGCCCGACCGCCAGATCTTCCTCAAGGGCGCCGAGCTCGACTACGTCTCCCTCGCCGCGCGGGCCCGGCAGACCTCCTTCCTCATCCCCGGGCTGCGGCTCGTGCTGCGCGACGAGCGCGCCGTCCCCGGCACCCCCGGCGAGGCCGGACCGGTCGAGGAGGTCTTCCAGCACGAGGGAGGCATCGCCGAGTTCGTCGAGTACCTCGCCACCGACCCGGCCATCACCGACGTGTGGCGGCTCGAGGGGTCCGGCTCGTTCACCGAGACGGTGCCCGTCCTCGACGACCGGGGGCACATGACCCCGACCGAGGTGGAGCGGGAGTGCGAGGTCGACGTGGCGGTGCGGTGGGGCCAGGGGTACGACGCTCGGATGCAGTCCTTCGTCAACATCATCGCCACCCCCAAGGGCGGCACCCACGTGACCGGCTTCGAGCAGGCCCTGCTCAAGGTCTTCCGCCGCCAGCTCGAGGTCAACGCCCGCCGGCTCAAGGTGGGCAGCGACAAACCCGAGAAGGACGACGTGCTCGCCGGGATGACCGCCGTCGTCACGGTGCGCCTCGCCGAGCCGCAGTTCGAGGGCCAGACCAAGGAGGTGCTCGGCACCAACGCGGTCCGGGCCATCGTGGCCAAGGTCATCGAGAAGGAGCTGACCGAGCGGCTCACCTCGACCAAGCGCGGCGACAAGGGGCAGGCGGCCCTGCTGCTCGAAAAGGTCACCTCGGAGATGAAGTCGCGGATCAGCGCGCGACAGCACAAGGAGACCCAGCGCCGCAAGAACGCCCTCGAGAGCTCGACCCTGCCGACGAAGCTGCGCGACTGCCGCACGAGCGAGGTCGAGCGGTCCGAGCTGTTCATCGTGGAGGGCGACTCGGCCATGGGCACGGCCAAGGAGGCTCGCAGCTCCGAGTTCCAGGCGCTGTTGCCGATCCGGGGCAAGATCCTCAACGTCCAGAAGGCCTCGATCGCCGACATGCTCAAGAACGCCGAGTGCGCCTCGATCATCCAGGTGATCGGTGCCGGCTCCGGCCGCAGCTTCGACCTCGAAGCCGCGCGCTACGGCAAGGTCATCATCATGACCGACGCCGACGTCGACGGCGCCCACATCCGGACCCTGCTGCTCACCCTCTTCTTCCGCTACATGCGCCCCCTCGTCGAGGCCGGGCGCGTGTATGCCGCGATGCCGCCCCTGCACCGGCTCGAGGTCATCGGGGCGGGGTCGCGCAAGAACGAGCTGATCTACACCTACAGCGAGGCCGAGATGCGCCGGACCCTCGGCAAGCTGGAGAAGTCCGGCAAGCGGATCAAGCAGCCCATGCAGCGCTACAAGGGCCTCGGCGAGATGGACGCCGACCAGTTGGCCGACACGACGATGGACCCGCGACACCGCACGCTGCGCAAGGTGACGATGCGCGACCTCGAGGCCTCCGAGCGCACGTTCGAGCTGCTGATGGGCAACGACGTCGCCCCCCGCAAGGACTTCATCATCGGCTCGGCGGCCGACATCGACCGGGAGCGCATCGACGCCTGAGCGGCACGCGCCAGCGCATCGCTGTGGATCGGCTCCGACGTCCCTCGGCGGTGCGTGCTTACCATGTGGTCCCGGACCCGACCCACGTCGTCCGGTTCGGCATCGAGAGGGGATCGACGGTGGCTGTGAACGCCGATGGGACCGCCCAGGAACCGGACGGCGGCCGTCCCGCACCCGACGAGCCGCACTTCACCGTCGAGATCCCGGGGGTCGTGACCACGACCGACACCCACCGCTCCGACACCCACCGCTCGGACGAGGACGTTCCGGTCGAGGGGCTGGTCGATGCACCGGGCGAGGGGCCGACCGACGGGACGACCAGCTCGGCTCCGTCGCGTGCTCACCTCGAGCCCGACGACCTCGCCTGGTGCCGAGACCGGATCGGCGCGATCTCCGGGGCCTTCGCGGCGCGGGTCGTCGGTCAGGCCCGACTGCAGGAGACCCTGCTGATCGCCCTGCTGACCGGCGGTCACGTGCTCCTCGAGAGCGTCCCCGGCCTGGCCAAGACGACGGCGGCGCAGACGATCGCCACCGCGGTCGGTGGCCGGTTCCACCGGATCCAGTGCACCCCCGACCTGCTCCCGAGCGACATCGTCGGGACCCAGGTCTACAACCAGCACCAGGGCACCTTCGAGACCCAGCTCGGTCCGGTCCACGCGAACGTCGTGCTGCTCGACGAGATCAACCGCAGCAGCGCCAAGACCCAGTCGGCGATGCTCGAGGCGATGCAGGAGCGCCAGACCTCCATCGGCAACCGCAGCTACCCGCTGCCCGACCCCTTCGTCGTCCTCGCGACCCAGAACCCGATCGAGCAGGAGGGCACCTACCCCCTCCCCGAGGCGCAGATGGACCGCTTCATGCTCAAGGACGTCCTCGACTACCCGTCCCCGGCGCAGGAGGCGGAGATCCTGCGCCGCCTCGACTCGGGGATCCTCGAGCGGTCCTTCGACCCGGTCGTGTCGATGGAGGACGTCCGGCGCCTGCAGGACCTCGTCGGCCGGGTCTACATCGACCCCTCGATCACGAACTACATCGTCGGCATCAGCTACGTGACCCGTCACCCCGGCGACTACATCGAGCCTCGGCTCGCCGCCTACGTCGACTTCGGGGCCAGCCCCCGGGCGAGCATCGCCTTCACGAGCGCGGCCCGGGCCCGGGCCCTCATCGACGGGCGCAACCACGTCGTGCCCGACGACGTCAAGGCGCTGACCCACCGGGTGCTGCGGCACCGGGTGACGCTCGGCTTCGAGGCCGCCGCCGACGACGTGCCGGTCGAGGAGGTCATCGACGCGATGATCGGGGGCATCCGGACCCCCTGACGGGACCGGTCACCCGCCATGACGATGCTGCTGCAGAAGGTGAAGAGCCGGCTCTTCGTCGCTGCCCGACGCCGCTCGCGCAGCCTCCTCGAGGGCGAGTACGCCTCGGTCTTCCACGGGCGCAGCCTCGACTACCACGACCTGCGCGACTACGTGCCGGGTGACGAGGTGCGCGACATCGACTGGCGGGCCACCGCGCGGCACACCTCGCCCCTCGTCAAGCGCTACGTGGCCGAGCGCAAGCAGAACCTCATGCTCGTCGTCGACACGGGGCGCGGGATGGCCGCCCTCACGACGAGCGGCGAGACCAAGAAGGACGTCGCCATCCACGCGGCCGGCCTCGTCGGCTACCTCGCGCAGCGCCACGGCGACCTCGTCGGGCTGGTCCGGGGGACCGCCACGGCGACGGTGGCGCACCCGTTGCGCGGCACGGAGACCCACCTCGAGCTGCTGCTGCGCGCCGTCGACGCGGCCACGACCCTGGACGGCGACCAGAGCAACCTCGCCACCCAGCTCCGGTGGGTCATCGCCAACGTCCGCCGCCGCCTCGTGCTGCTGGTCGTCGCCGACGACCGCGAGCTCGACCCCGACCTCGACGAGCTGCTGCGACGCCTGCGCGTCCAGCACGAGATCCTCTGGATCACCGTCGAGGACGCCGACCCGACGGTGATCGGCGGGGAGCGGACGGCATACGACGTCGCCGACGCCCAGTCGCTGCCCACGCTGGTGCGCCTCGACCCGCGGGTCCGTGCCGCCTACGCGTCCTCCGTCGAGCGGCGCGTCCGGTCGACGGCCGAGCTGCTCGACCGGCGCGACGTCGGCCACGTGCGCGTCGGCGCGACGGGCGAGGTCGTCCACGCAGTCTTCCGCCTGCTCGAGAGGCAGCGTCGTGCGCGTCGCTGACCCGCCGCCGCCCGGCTTCTACGGCCCGGAGCCCTATGCGCCATGGTGGCTGTGGGTGGGCATCGCCGCGCTGCTCGCCATCGCGCTCTGGTATGCGTGGGTCCTCTGGTCGACCCGCCCGCGTCCCGTCCGCGTGCCCGAGCGGATCACGTCCGACCGGCTGACCCGGCTCCGCTCGGACTACCGCCGTCAGATCGAGGTCGTCCTCGAGCGGGCCGAGCGGGGCGAGATCACCCATCGCCGCGGCCACCAGCAGATCAGCGCGCTCGTGCGCCACTTCGTGCAGGAGGTCTCGGGCATCGACGCCCCGACGATGACGCTCACCGAGCTGACCGGGTCGGGTGAGCGGCTCACCCCGGTCGCGGACGTCGTCGGCACCCTCTACCCGGGGGAGTTCGGTCCCCGCGAGACCCGCACCCTCGACGGCGCCGCGGCCGTGGCCAAGGAGGTGGTGGCCCGATGGACCTGAAGTTCCCCCTCGTGCTGTCCGTCGGGCTCGTCGTGGCGGTGATCGCGGCATATGCCGTGCACCGCACCCTGGCGTCGCGCCGCGGCCGAGCGACCGCCGCGGTCGCGAACTCCTCGGCCCTGACGACCCTGCCCGAGTACCAGCAGGCGCTGCGCGCCCACCGGATCCGTCTCGCCGTGCTCGCGACGAGCGCGGCCCTGCTCGCGTGCGCCGCGCTCCTCGGCGCCGCCCGCCCCCTCGACACGACGGTGGACACCCCCGAGACCCGCAACCGCGACATCATGCTCTGCCTCGACATCTCCGGGTCGATGGCGAGCTTCGACGCGGCGCTCGTCTCGACGTTCCGGACGCTGGTCGAGCGCTTTCAGGGGGAGCGGATCGGGCTCGTCATCTTCAACTCCTCGGCCGCGACCGTCTTCCCGCTGACCGACGACTACGACTTCATCAACGGCGAGCTCGCGACCGCCTCGCGGGCGCTGTCGGGCGACCCGGGACTCGACGCGTTCTTCGCCGGGACCTACAACGGCCGGGGGACCTCACTCATCGGTGACGGCCTGGCGACGTGCGCGGCGAGCTTCGACCGGATCGACACGACGCGGGCCCGCTCGATCGTGCTCGCCACCGACAACCACCTCGCCGGACGGCCGCTCGTGGCGATCGACGAGGCCGGCGCCCTCGCGACCGCCCAGGGCATCCGCGTCTACGGTCTCAACCCCGAGGAGGAGGGAGCGGACCCCGAGGCGCAGGAGCTGCGACAGATCGTCACCGCCACCGGTGGCCGCTACTACCCGATGGGTGACGAGGGCGCCGTCAAGGGCATCGTCGACGCCGTCCAGGCGCAGGAGGCGACCCTCATGGACGCGGCCTCCCGCACCCTCTACAGCGACAACCCGACCGTGCCGATCGCGCTGGCCGGGGTGGGGCTGCTCGGCCTGCTCGGCGCCGGCCGGAGGTGGTCGGCATGACCTTCCTGCCCGTCGCCCCGTGGCCGGTGCTGTTGGTGCTCGCCGTCGGCGCCCTCTGCGCCGTCTGGTGGAACCCGAGCTCGCGGTCGGCTCCGGGGGAGTCGCGCGGGTCGCACTGGCGCCGCACCGCGGCCGTGCTGCTGCTGGCCGTGGCCGCCACCCGCCCGGCCGTGCCGGG